>JAPLPF010000220.1 GCA_026400325.1 Rhodobacterales bacterium | reverse complement strand
GGCTTACACTATTACCTCTAACCGTTATACAGGCGAGGATACAGGAGATATACTCATGTGCATGGAAACGACTATGAAGCAGGCACATAACGCCTTATCGGTGCTCGTGCGCTCAGTCGTGGGAAAAGCGACCTCGCGGCAAATCGCCCGCATGATCGAGGCGCGTGGTGGAGGCACCATATCCCACACGACTGCGGCAGCTCTGCTTCGTGGAGCCCAGGTTTCGGAGGCCACTCTCCTCTCGTTCTCACTAGCATTTGGCGTCCCCTACAACCAGCTCCGCGAGCTGGCCGGGCTGGGGCAACTCTCCAGCCAGCCGTGGGCCAATATGGACAATGGCCGTCAGGTGGTGCTCGTGCCCGACCTGGCCGCCGTGCTGGCAGAACAAGACGGGTGGGCAGATCTCGACGAGATGGAGCAGGGGCTGGCCATCGAAATAGGCCGTCAGCAGCTACAAGGCATGGTGCAGGCCATGCGACACACCAAGGAGTCTTCTAACAAATGCGTCGTCGCCCGGTGATCCCACTAACCCCCGCCCAGGTAATGCAAGAGAAAGCCCGTGGGCAGGCTTTCTCGGCCTGGATGCGGCACGCCATTGACCGCAAGGGCTGGTCAGGCCGTCGCCTCGCCGAAGAGATCGGGTGTAGCCCGTCGTCATTGTCGCTGTACCTGCGTGGGGGCTGGGACGAGGAACTCCAGCGCGTGCGCCGCCCACGGGAGCAGATGGTCGAGCAGATCGCCGCAGCGACCGGAGCCAGCGCCACGGAAGGCCGTCGGGCCGCTGGGTACCTGCCACGCGGCGAGGCCGTGCACCTGCCCGAGCGAATCGCAGCACTCCCGCCCGACGCAATGTCGGCCTTGCTGAATTTCCTGGATGTGCTGGAGGCCGCCCGCCCGTCTTAGACGCATCTCCTGGCTCAGGGGCCAAACCCCTGTATTCCAGTTTTACAACACCTATACTTGGGCTTCCTGCACATCCTGGTTCTCAGCCAGGAGATCATGGGTTCGAATCCCATACGGGCTATCAGCCTCCGTATCCTGCGGAGGCTTTTGTTTTTCTCAATTTCTTCTTCGCGTTTTGCTTGACACCCCTTCAGTTCCCTCTGATAATGAAGTCGTGGGAAATTATGAAGCGCCCAAACATACAGCCTACAATGTCTTTCGATGCATCGTCGGTGGCATTGGAGTGTTGGCGACGGGGCTTCTGGCCCTTTGTTTACTTGACCGTTTTCTCATGAAAGACTGTTACGATGAAGCAGGCATCTACGACGATACCTGTAGCCAAGCAACAAAAAGGACAGAGAAACCATGACCCTAACCATTGAAAAACCAGAAGAAGAGAAGCTCCTGCGCCGGGTAGCCCGATCCCGTGGCCTCACTCCCAATGCGCTGATCTTCGCGCTTCTCCAAGAGGCAGAAGCACAGCAAGCACAGGAGAGTGCCTTCAACAAGAACATTGCCCGAAACGCGGCTTTGCTCTCTGAGGCCAAGCTACGCCAGATATGGGACACACCTGAAGACGCCGCCGCATGGAGTCACCTGTGAGCGAAGGCTCGAACCTCCGCTCACTATGAAAGGACGTAAGACACCATGACACTGATGATTAACGTCTCCCCTGAGACCGCCCGCCGCATTGCTGACGATCCCGAGGCGCTCCGCCGTGCTGGGGAGTTGATTGACGCCGAGTTCGGCCAAGAGGACAAGGAAGAAGACCTCTCCACCATCCCGGATATTCTCATGAAGATCTCCCCAAATGATCTCAGAGAGGCGCAGGAAGAGATGGATTCGGGCAAGTGGGTCAAAGGCGCTGACTTCCTAGCCGAGCTGAGGAGCCCTCTTGCCGACTGAGAGTACAGGCCGAGACTTACCACCACTTGAGCTGAGAGTCTCGCAAAAGGCGACTCTCCAGATTAAGGCCGCCCGCCAGTGGCTTCGTGGGCTTGATCCCACTACTGAGCGGCGCTTTGCCCGTCGCCTGGATACCCTGCTCATCCAGCTTTGTGAGGAACTGCCGAGCAAGATCGCCACGGGTCGTCCACCACAGCTCGACGAGAAGGCCAGCATCGGGCTGTTGCGCCCTGCCTTCCAGGAGAGGTTCTATACGAGCGAAAAGAAGCCACCACCACGGAGCAATGCGAGTACCTGGCGTGTGTTCTATGGCCTGCTCGACACCGACGGAGACAACCAACCCGAGGCGCTGGAGGTGCTGCGTGTCTACCACGCCGCTGCCGAACTGCCCTGGGATCGGATAGAGGCGCTGGAGACGAATCAGAACGAAGATAACAGCCCACAGGAGACCGGCTAGGCCGGTGACGATACAGGGGCCAGCCACCCTGGTTTTTGAGGCGTAAAACGCAACGAGTCGTAGAGGAAAAACAATCTCCTGGTTCTCAACCAGAAGATCATGAGTTCGAATCCCATACAGGCTATCGGCCTCCGTATCCTGCGGAGGCATTTGTCTTTTCGGAAGTTATGTTGCCGCGAGTGTTTCTTTTAACAGAGCGACCTTGCTCTTCGGAAGTGATGTTCTTAGTAGCATTCCGCCAAAATCATGGAGTGCCGCCAAAAGTGGCTCAGATGCTGCATCGGCGATCCAAATGAAGATGGCAGAGCTATCGGCTTGCATCTGTGCGGGTAGGTTGCGTAAGAAGTCATGGTTGGTACTGTCAAAGACAGTGACGGAGCCGGTG
>JAPLPF010000147.1:11424-19670 GCA_026400325.1 Rhodobacterales bacterium | reverse complement strand
GTCGGCAGGCCACCTTGCCCATCTGTCGCGCCAAGCGGTACCAGCTTTGGCACCGTGATCGTCACGGTCGAGGGGTCCACCTGGACGCCCTTGTAGTGCATCACCATTTGCGGGAACGCGATGACAAGCCCGATCATGACCACCTGGATCACCACGAAGGGCACCGCCCCCCAATAGATCTGCGCGGTCGAAACGCCTTGCAGCCGTTCGCCGGTGACCTTGTCGTTGTAGGGTGCCTTGGGGGCGACCGAACGCAGGTAGAACAGGGCAAAGCCGAAGGGCGGATGCATGAACGAGGTCTGCATGTTCACCGCAAGGATGATGCCGAACCAGATCAGGTCGATCCCAAGTGCCTCGGCCGGTGCGATCAGCAGCGGCACGATGATGAAGGCAAGCTCGAAGAAGTCGAGGAAGAACGCAAGCAGGAAGACAAGGATCGACACGAAGATCAGGAACCCCGTCACGCCGCCCGGGACGGCGACCAGCAGGTGTTCAACCCAGACGTGGCCGTTCACGCCGTAGAACGACAGCGAGAACATCCGCGCGCCGATCAGGATGAACATCACGAAGGCCGACAGCCGGGTGGTCGAGGCCAGGGCCTGGCTGATCACGCCCATGTTGAGCCGCCGCTTCATCGCGGCCAGCAGCATCGCGCCCACGGCCCCCATCGCGCCGCCTTCGGTGGGCGTGGCAACACCCAGGAAGATGGTGCCAAGAACCAGGAAGATCAGCGCAAGCGGCGGGATCAGCACGATGACGAACTGCTGTGCCAGGCGCGACATCGTGTTGAGCTTCGTGCTTTTGTCGAACACGGCATAGGCGTAGATCACCAGCACGCCGACGGTTGCGCCAAGGATGTCTGCGTTGGCACCGTGTGTCGGATAAAGCCAGACATGTGCGCCGTAGCCGATGCCGATACAGACCGCGACGGCAATCAGAAGCGACGTCACGCCATGACCCAGCGTCCGCGCCTCAAGCGGCAGCGCCGGCACCCAGTTGGGGCGCAGGACCGAGACCAGAAAGATGTAGCCCATGTAAAGCCCGGTCAGCACCAGCCCCGGGATGATTGCACCGGTGTACATGTCGCCCACCGACCGGCCAAGCTGGTCGGCCAGAACGATCAGCACCAGCGACGGCGGAATGATCTGCGCCAGCGTGCCCGAGGCTGCGATCACGCCCGACGCGATGCGGCGGTCATAGCCATAGCGCAGCATGATCGGCAGCGAGATCAGGCCCATGGCGATGACCGAGGCCGCAACCACGCCGGTGGTGGCTGCAAGAAGTGCCCCGACGATGATCACCGCATAGGCCAGGCCACCCCGGATCGGGCCGAAAAGCTGGCCCACGGTATCCAGCAGGTCCTCGGCCATCCCGCTTCGTTCCAGGACGATCCCCATGAAGGTGAAGAAGGGAATGGCCAAGAGCGTGTCATTCGACATTGTCCCGAAAAGCCGTTGCGGCATGGTCCCCATCAACGACCAGTCCAGCGCGATGCTGCCCCCGGAATAGGGCGCCAGCCAGACGCCGATGGCAAAGAACACCAGACCATTGGCCGCAAGCGAGAAGGCGACCGGATAGCCAAGCAGCAGGAAGACGATCAATGACACGAACATGATCGGCGCCATGTTGAGTGCGATGAGTTCAAGCATCAGCGCTTCTCCCCTTCGGCAAGCTTCGCCACGGTTTCAGCCAGCTGCGCGCCTTCCAGTTCCGCCGCTTCATGCGCTGAAACAAAGGGGTGCGGATCCTCCATCAGGCCCTGCATGATGGCGACCTTCTTGATGATCTCCGAGATGGCCTGGAACACAAGAAGCGCAAAGCCCACAAGCAGCACCAGCTTCGCAGGCCAGATGATCAGGCCGCCGGCATTGGCCGAAACCTCGCCGATCTGCCAGGACTGCCACACATAGGGGACAAGAAGCCAGGTCATGAGAACAACGAAGGGCAGAGTGAAAAGCGAATGACCGACAAGGTCGATCAGGTGCTGGGTCCGCCTGCTTCGCGTACCATAGAAGACATCGATCCGGATGTGCTCGTTCTGCTGCAACGTGTAGGCAGCGGCGCCCATGAAGGCGGCTCCGAACAGATACCACTGCAGTTCGAGAAGCGAATTCGATGACCAGTTGAAGGTCTTTCGCACGATGGCATTTCCGGCCGAGACCAGGACCGCGACAAGGATCAGCCACATCACGCTTTTGCCGACGGCAGCCGTGATACGGTCGATCAGGCGCGACAGCGCCAGTAGTGATTGCATTCCGTTCCTCCCGCTTGCACATGGCACCCGTTGGTTCGGATGCTATCAATTGGTCAACTAATCTATCCAATTACAGGAAACCATGATTCAGATCAACAGGGATAGATCGGCGGTCTGTCCGGTCCGATCGCTGCAGGATCTGTCGCGGGCCAGGGTGCTCCGCCGCAGCATCAGCCTGCTGCCGGGCCGATCAGATCCCACCTGTTGCCAAAGGGATCGCGCCAGACCGCGACGGTGCCGTAGGGTTCGTGGCGCGGAGCCTCTTCAAAGGGGACACCCGCAGCCAGCATTGCCGCATGGTCCCGGGAGAAATCGTCCGTCTGCAGGAAAAGGAACACCCGGCCACCGGTCTGGTTGCCGATGGCTGTGCGCTGCGCAGTCCCTTCGGCCCGCGCCAGAACAAGGCGCGCGCCACCCCCCGGGGGTTCCACCGTCACCCAGCGCTTGCTGCCCTGGGGGATGTCCTCGGTCAACCGAAAGCCAAGCGTGCCGACATAGAACGCGATGGCAGCGTCATAGTCCGGCACGACCAGGGCAAGGGCCGCGATCCGGGCGCCCATTCAGAACCGTGTATCGGGCAGGCTGATCCGCGCCACCTGTTCCGAGATCGGGTCGACCGACAGCGGGTGCAGGTTCACCTCATGCGCGTCCGGATCGCCAAGCGGATACCAGGCGCCGCCCTTGAAAATCTCAAGTGCCGAAAAACCGGCCTTGTACCCCATCTTCCTGCTGCCCGGCACCCAGTATCCCAGATAGACATAGGGCAGCCCCGCCTCGCGCGCGATGGCCACGTGGTCAAGGATCACATGGGTTCCAAGGCTGAGGTCGGCAAGGTCCGGATCATAGAAGCTGTAGACCATGCTGAGCCCGTCATCGAACACATCGGTCAGGCAGACGGCGGCAAGGGGGCGGCCAAACTCACCCTCGCCTGCGGGGCGGGTGTATTCGATGACGCGGGACTTTATCGGCGTCTCCTCGATCATCGCCGCAAATTCGAAGATGTCCATGTCGGCCATGCCGCCATCGGCATGGCGCTGGTCCAGATAGCGGCGGAAGAGGGTGAACTGATCCTCGGTCGCCCAAGGGCTGGTCGCGTTGCGCCGCAGATCAGCTGTGCGCTTCAGGATGCGCTTTTGCGTGCGGTTTGGCGTGAAGTCGGCCACGCGGATGCGGGCGGACAGGCAGGCGGAACATTCGTTGCACGACGGGCGGTAAAGCACGTTCTGACTGCGGCGAAAGCCCTGCTTGGACAGCGCGTCGTTCAACTTCTGCGCATGCTCGCCCTGCAGCGCGGTGAAAAGCTTTCGCTCCATCCGGCCGGGCAGATAGGGACAGGCCTGCGGGGCCGTCACATAGAACTGCGGGGTAAGGGGCAGGGAATGGCGCATCGGATCCGCATTGTGTCAAACGTGCAAAGCCTAGCAAGCCTGCAACGATCCGCCAAGCGCCGAGTGAAGGGTCCCCGCCCCCGGACCGGGGGGCGGGGCGTCTGCGGCTCAGTATTCGCCGGGACGGCTGCCCTCGGCGGGTTTGGGATCAGCCGCAGCGGCGTCCTGATCCGCATTGCTGCGGGCGCGTTCTTCCATGAAGGCGTCGAATTCGGTCTTGTCTTTCGAGTTGCGCAGGCGCTGCAGGAAGGATTCAAAGGCGTCCTGCTCTTCCTCAAGCCGGCGCAGGGCATCGGCCTTGTAGGTGTCGAAGGCATTGTTGCCCGTGGTCTGCCCCGCGCGCATGGCATGGCGGCCCCAGGCATGCGAGCGGTCTTCCGAGTGACGGCGATGGCCGCAGGAACGTGAGAACATGCGTTTTCCCCAGATCATGTAGGCCAGAAGGGCAAGGCCCACTGGCCAGAAAAAGATGAAGCCCAGGACCATGGCGGCGATCCAGGCCCAGGTGCCGCGGGCGTCAAGCCAGCCCTCGGCGCGGCGAAAGAAGCTGCGGATCCCGCCGGGTTGGGCGGTGGTCGTGTAACTTTGCATAGGCGGGTCTCCAGTTTGATGTGAACGTCTTTCACATGATCGAAGATGCATGCTCGAAAGCGGGCTTTCAAGGTCTGATGTGAATATATTTTACATGCTGCGTCAAGACGGTCCCTGTGGCCGCCCGTGACGCGCCCAGTGCGGTGTCGGCGGTTGACCGGGGATGCGCAACACCGCAAGGTTTGCCCATGAGCCCCACTTCCGGTCTATCCTCCCGCCTCCGTCGTCTGCCGCTGGCCCATGACCCGGGTGCCGCGGCCGACATGCGCCGGACCTTGCCGGCTTTCGCGCCCGAGATCATGGACCTTCTTGCCACAACGGCAAGTTGCAGCCCCTATCTTCGCGCGCTGATGCTTCGCGAAGCGGCGTGGCTGCCGCAAGCGGTGTCCGCACCGGAAGCGGCGCTGGAAGATACCCTTTCAGCCCTTGGTGCGGTGGCACTCGAGGCGCTGCCGGATGCCTTGCGCAAAGCCAAGCGACGCGTGGCCCTTCTGGTGGCACTTTGCGATCTGGGCGGTGTCTGGCCGCTGGAAACGGTTACAGGCGCCCTGACGCGGCTGGCGGACCGGGCGGTTCAGCTTGCGCTGACAGGTCTAGTCGCCGACGAGGTCCGGCGCGGGCGACTGACAGGGGCCGCGCCCGAGGATGCGACGACTGCGGCGGGCATGGTCGTGCTGGCGATGGGCAAGATGGGGGCGGGGGAACTCAACTACTCGTCAGACATCGACCTGATCTGCCTTTTTGACGAAACGCGCTACCGCGGAGTGGAGCAGGACGCGCGGGCGAGTTTCATCAAGGTCGTCCGGCGGATGACGGCGATCCTGTCGGATGTGACGGACGGCTATGTCTTTCGATGCGACCTGCGCCTGCGCCCGGATGCCAGCGTGACCCCGGTGTGCCTGTCGATGGCGGCAGCCGAGGCCTATTACGAGGCAGAGGGGCGAACCTGGGAGCGCGCGGCCTACATCAAGGCGCGGCCCTGCGCCGGGGACCTTGGGGCCGGGATGCGATTCCTGAAGACCCTCACCCCTTTTGTGTGGCGCAAGCATCTGGATTTCGCGGCGATTCAGGATGCGCATGACATGCGGCTGCGGATCCGTGACCACCGGGGCCTGCACGGACGGATTGCGGTCGAAGGGCACAATCTCAAGTTGGGCGCTGGCGGCATCCGCGAGATCGAGTTCTTCACCCAGACCCGGCAGTTGATTGCCGGTGGGCGCGACCCGGAACTGCGCGACCCGACAACCGTTGGCGGTCTTGCAGCCCTTGGCACCAAAGGTTGGGTGCCGGTCGATGTCGCGTCCGACCTGACAGACCTTTATCGCGCGCATCGTGAGGTCGAACACCGGCTGCAGATGGTGAATGATGCCCAGACCCACTCGCTGCCCGTTACTCGGGAAGGGGTGGCGCGAATTGCCGCCTTGTGTGGGCAGACCGAAGCCGATTTCCGCCGGGATCTGCTGGACCGGCTGAACCGGACGGATCAGCTGACCGAGGGGTTCTTTTCTCCCGCCCGGACCGAACCTGCGCCCGAACTGTCCGATACCGCCCGCGCGATCACCCGGAGATGGGAAAGCTATCCTGCCTTGCGGTCGGACCGGGCACAGGCGATCTTTCGCAGGCTTCGGCCCCGGATGCTGCACGAGTTGTCCCGCGCCGCACACCCGGATGAGGCGCTCGTGGCGCTGGACGGCTTTCTTGCCGGGCTTCCGGCGGGGGTGCAGATCTTTTCGCTCTTCGAGGCGAACCCGACGCTGATCGAGCTGATCGTCGACATTGCCGGCTCGGCCCCGGCTCTCGCGCAGCATCTTGCGCGCAACGCTGCGGTGCTGGACGGGGTGATCGGCGGCAGCTTCTGGGGGCAGTGGCCTGGGATGGACGGCTTGCGCCGGGACCTTGCCGCCCGCCTGGACGAGGCGGCAGACTATGAAACGCGGCTGAATACCGCCCGGCGCTGGATGAAGGAATGGCATTTCCGCGTGGGCGTGCACCACCTGCGCGGCCTGATCGACGGAACCGAGGCCGGGGTCCAGTATTCAAACCTTGCGGAGGCCGTGGTTGTTGCGATCTGGGAGACTGTCACCCTTGATTTTGCGGGCAAGCATGGGCCAGCACCGGGACGCGGGGCGGTCGTGGTCGCGATGGGCTCGCTTGGGGCAGGACGGCTGAACGCCGGATCTGATCTTGACCTGATCGTGATCTACGACGCCGCAGGGATCGAAGGTTCAGCCGGGCCGCGCCCGCTTGCCGCGCGTCCCTATTATGCAAGGCTGACCCAGGCGCTGGTTACCGCGCTGACCGCACAGATGCCGGAGGGGCGGCTTTACGAGGTCGACATGCGACTGCGCCCGTCGGGCAGGCAGGGGCCGGTTGCAACCAGCCTTGACAGCTTTACCGCCTATCAGCGGACCGAGGCCTGGACCTGGGAGCATCTGGCGCTGACCCGGGCGCGGGTGCTTGCCGGCTCACCCCTGCTTGGACAGCAGGTCGAGACCTTTCGCCGCGCTCTGCTGGGCGAAAAGGGAAAGGGCCCGGCGGTCCGCGCCGACATGGCGTCGATGCGGTCCCGGTTGCAGGCAGCCAAGCCCGAGGCCGGCGTCTGGGATGCCCGCAACGGACCGGGCCGCCTGCTGGACATCGAACTTGCAGCCGAGACGGTGGCCCTGCTTTCGGCAAGCGCCGCGCAAGGAGTCGAGGCGCAGATTGCGGCGGGGACTGGCCGGATTGTGCCGGATTCAGATGCGCAGGCGCTGATTTCCGGGTACAGGCTGATGTGGCGGCTACAGGCGGCGACCCGGCTTCTGACCGAGGGCGTGCTGGACATGGCGACCATGGGCGAAGGTGCGCGGGCCTTCGTCCTGCGCGAAACCGGCATGGTGGACAGCGGGGCCCTGGCAGCGGCTCTGGCCACATCCGCTGCCTCTGCAGAAGCTGCGATTGGTCGGCTGACAGGTGAAGCGACGGATGGGGAGACGAGCGATGGATCTGGCTGAGGCGGACCCCAAGGGTCTGGTGCGGGAAAGCTATCGGATCGACGGGATCACGGCCGGGGAGTGCCGGTCGATCTTCATGGACTGGGCGCTGTCTGTGCCAGTCGGGCGCTCTGTGCCCGACGCGGTCCGCGTCCTTGTTGCCGAATATGGCCTGGCTGCGCCGGATCACCCGATGTCTGCCGTGCTGGCCGAAGCACTGTCCGCGCCGGTCAATCCCGTCCGGCGAGGTGGGCGTGCCGGTCGCCAGGGGCTCGCGCGTTAAGGTCGAGCGCGCTCAAGAGCTGCAGCTTCGGCGGCAAGGCTTTTGACGGCAGACCAGTCGCCCTTTGCCAGGGCATCCTTCGGCGCCACCCAGCTGCCGCCGACACATAGGATGTTCTTCAGGCCAAGGTAATCCGGCGCGATCTTCAGGCTGATTCCGCCAGTGGGGCAGAAAAGCACCTGCGGCAGCGGCGAGCCGATGGACCGCAGGTAGGCCGCACCCCCCGCCTGTTCCGCGGGAAAGAATTTCTGGACGCTATAGCCCCGTTCCAGCAGGGCCATGATCTCGCTGGCGGTGGCGGCCCCGGGAAGAAGCGGCAGCCCCTCGTCCTCGCAAGCGGCGATCAATCGGTCGGTCGCGCCAGGAGAGACGCCGAACCTGGCACCTGCGGCCTTGGCGGCCTTGACATCGGCGGCGGTCAGAAGCGTGCCCGCACCCACGACACCGCCCGGCACTTCGGACATGGCGCGGATCGCGTCCAGGGCTGCGGGGGTGCGCAGCGTGACCTCCAGCGCGGGAAGACCGCCCGCGACCAGCGCCTCCGCCAAGGGGCGCGCCTGGGCGAGGTCGTCGATCACCAGGACCGGAACGACGGGGGCAAGCCTGCAGATTTCGGCGGCTTTCGCGGATTGCTGGGCGGGGGTCATGGATCAGGTTCCTTGGCAGATCCTGAAATCCGTGCGGGGCCGGTTGCCGCCATTGGGCACGTTGGGCAGATCGGCCACGCGCTCCGGTCCCGCGACCAACAGCACCGTGAC
>JAPLPF010000147.1:0-11388 GCA_026400325.1 Rhodobacterales bacterium | reverse complement strand
GGTGGAGCCTCCGGCGGGGATATTTGGTCCAGAATGAAAGGGCAAGGAAGAGAAGGGGCTGACCCCCCACCTCGGGCCCGATCTGTGGGGGGAGGCAGGGGGCCTTTCACACTGGACGGTCATCGGCGTCCCCGCCTGTACCGTGCGCATAGCTTGCTCCCTCATCCTTTCATTCTGGTTAAAATATCCCCGCCGGAGGCGCAGGCTGGTCGGGGGCGTTCCGATCTAGAAGACCAGCGCCGCCCCGGTATCGGCGGAACCGACGTGTCGGCGGAAGGCGGCGAAAAGTTCGCGCCCGATCCCGTGTTCGTTGCCGGAAAGGTCGGCGGTCACCGGTGTCCGGGTTTCGAAATCCCGGACAAGGGCAGTCAGTGTGCCCGCGTCGGCGTCAAGTCTGACAATGTCGCCGTCGCGTAGGCGCGCAAGCGGGCCGCCGCAGGCGGCCTCGGGGGCCACATGGATCGCGGCGGGCACTTTGCCCGAGGCGCCTGACATCCGGCCGTCGGTCACGAGTGCGACTTTCAGCCCCCGGTCCTGCAGGACCGAAAGGGTGGGGGTCAGCGAGTGCAGTTCGGGCATTCCATTGGCCTGCGGGCCCTGGAAGCGGACGACGACCACGGTGTCGCCGGTGAACTCGCCTGCCTTGAAGGCGGCCTTCACCGCGTCCTGGCTGTGGAAGATCCGGGCCGGGGCTTCGATCACATGACGGTCGGGGGCGACGGCCGAGATCTTGATCACCCCACGACCCAGGTTGCCGGTCAGTTGCTTCAGCCCGCCTTGCGGGGCGAAGGGGTCGGCGGCGGGTCGCACGATCTTGTTGTTCAGCGTGGCCTTCGGCCCATCGCGCCAGGTGAGGCGGCCCTCGATCAGGACGGGTTCCTGACGGTAAGCCTCCAGTCCGTCGCCGGCAATGGTCTTGGCATCGGGATGCAAAAGGCCCGCGTCGAGCAGCTGGTTGATCAGGAACTGCAATCCCCCGGCGGCGTGGAAGTGGTTCACATCGGCCAGGCCGTTCGGGTAAACCTTGGCCATCAGAGGCACGGCCTCGCTGAGGTCCGCGAAGTCCTGCAGGTCCAGCAGAACCCCGGACGCGCGGGCCATTGCGGGCAGATGAAGCACAAGGTTCGTTGATCCCCCCGTCGCCATCAGCCCGACGATGCCGTTGACATAGGCGCGTTCATCCAGGATCTCGCCCGCCGGGCGGAAATCGTTCCCCAGCGCGGTGATCGCGGCAGCCTGCTCGACCGCGGCGGTGGTCAGCGCCTCGCGCAGGGGCGTTCCGGGATTGACGAAGCTGGTGCCGGGCAGGTGCAGCCCCATGAACTCCATCAGCATCTGGTTGGTATTCGCGGTGCCGTAGAAGGTGCAGGTGCCGGGGCCGTGGTAGCTGGCCATTTCCGCAGCCATCAGCTCTTCCCGCGTGGCCTTGCCTTCGGCATAGGCGTTGCGGACGCGGGATTTCTCGTCATTCGCGATGCCGCTGGTCATCGGGCCGGCCGGCACGAAGACCGCAGGGATATGGCCGAAGGTGGCGGCGGCCATGATGAGGCCCGGCACGATCTTGTCGCAGACGCCAAGGTAAAGCGCGGCGTCAAAGCAGTTGTGGCTAAGGGCCACGCCGGCAGCCAAAGCAATCACATCGCGGGAGAAAAGGGACAGTTCCATTCCCGGCTGGCCCTGGGTGACACCGTCGCACATCGCGGGCACGCCGCCTGCGACCTGGACGGTGACGCCCGCCTTCCTGGCCGCAGCGCGGATCAGATCGGGATACCGCTCGAACGGCTGGTGGGCCGAGAGCATGTCGTTGTAAGCAGTGACGATGCCAAGGTTAGGCACCTTTGCCAAGGCGAGCGCATCCTTGTCCGCCCCCATTGCGGCATAGGCATGGGCCTGGTTGCCGCAACTCAGGTGCGCCCGGACCGGGCCGTCCGCCACCGCCTTGCCCATCCGGTCAAGATAGTTCTCGCGCGATGAGCGGGATCGGGCACGGATGCGGTCGGTCACACGGGCGATGGTCGGGTTCAGGGGCATTTGGTTCTCCGGAAGCGTATCAGGCGATACTAGCAAGTTCTGTTAGCGCTAACAAGGCGATTGGCTGTGTTCGGCGATACAATCCGGTCCCAACCGCAAAATGGTTAACGCAGCGGAAGGCTGCAGCACAGACCTGCCACAAAACGGTCAGACCCGCAGCATGGTCGGGCCAGAATGCGGCCAAACTCGTCGGTCATCAACGAAGAATTGAAACAACCTCGAGAGGAGATACCGACATGAACAAACCACTTCTGCTGGCGGTTACGCTGGGTACGGCGCTGGTTGCAGCTTTGGCGTTTGCGGCACCGCAAGGGGCCAATGCGAATGCTGCAAGCGGCACTGTCATGAACCGGGCGGCCGCCTACGCAATGGCCTTTGAAGGCTGACCGCGCAGCGCGGGACTTGCGCAAGAGCCTTTCCCTGACCTAGAGGGGGTCAGGGAAGGATCCTGCCATGAACATCTCTGCCGACCGACCGATTGTCCGTCTTAAGCCCAAGGCCGAAGCGCGGGCAATCCGCCATGGCTTTCCTTGGGTCTATGCCGACGAGTTGGTGACTGACAGGCGGACTCAAGGGCTGGCACCTGGCGCTCTGGCGATTCTTGAGGATGGCGAACGGCGTCCCCTCGGGCTGGTAACCGTCAACATGACGTCCAAGATCATCGCCCGGATGCTGGACCGTGACCCCGAGGCTGTGCCGGATCAGGCCTGGTTCGAGGTCCGCCTGTCCCGGGCCCTTGGCTTGCGTGCCGTCCTTTACGATGCCCCGTTCTACCGGCTGGTCCATGCCGAGGCCGATGGTCTTCCCGGCATTGTCATCGACCGCTACGGCGATGTCGCGGTGGTGCAACCGAATGCCGCCTGGGCCGAGGCGCATCTGACCGCGCTGGTCGCGGCTCTGGTGGCGGTGACCGGGGTGACGACGGTGATCAAGAACGGCCAGGGCCGGTCAAGGGCGCTGGAAGGGCTTGCCGAAGATATGGGCATTCTGGCTGGCAACGCTCCCGCCGGGCCGCTGGAGGTGCCGATGAACGGGGCGGTCTACATGGCCGACCTGATGGGTGGCCAGAAGACCGGGCTTTTCTTCGATCAGCGCCCGAACCATGCATTTGCTGCCCGCCTGGCCCGTGGCGCGCGGGTGCTGGATGTCTTTTCCCATGTTGGCGGCTTTGCCCTGGCCGCGCTTGCGGCGGGCGCCGTTCAGGCGCTGGCCGTCGACGCTTCGGCCCCGGCGCTGGCCCTGGCCGAGGCGGGGGCAAGGGCCTCGGGCTTTGCCGACCGCTTTGCAACCCGGCAGGGCGATGCCTTTGCCGTGCTTGACGCCCTTGGCGCAGATGGCGCGCAGTTCGACCTGGTGATCTGCGACCCGCCGGCCTTTGCCCCGGCGAAGCCCGCGCTTGAGGCTGGCTTGCGCGCCTATGAGCGGCTGGCCCGGCTTGCAGCACCGCTTGTCGCACCGGGCGGGTATCTGGTCTTGTGTTCGTGCAGCCATGCGGCCGATCTGCAGTCTTTCCGCAATGCCAGCGCGCGCGGGATCGGGCGGGGCGGCAGGCGGGCGCAGATCCTGCACACCGGCTTTGCCGGGCCCGATCATCCGGTCCTGCCGCAGTTGGCCGAATCCTCTTACCTCAAGACGCTGACCTTCCGGCTGGACGGATGAGGGACCGCTTGTCGCTTCGTTGCCGGCGCTCTGCGCTGAGGGCGGCGAGGATGCCCGTCAGGGTGGAGGAGCGGCGGTGAAGGCCGTGCTGGATGCCTGCGTCCTTTACCCCACGGTCCTGCGCGAGATCCTGCAGGGCGCGGGTGAGGCAGGACTGTATCAGCCGGTGTTTTCCGATCGGATCCTGCGGGAATGGGTGCTGGCGACGGCAAAGCTTGGCCCGGGGGCCATGGTGATTGCCGAAGGTGAGGCCGGCGCCCTGCGCGCCGTGTTCCCGCGCGCCGTCACCCGTGCGCATCCCGAGATCGAGGCCCGGCTGCACCTGCCCGACCCGAATGACCTGCATGTGCTGGCCTGCGCCATTGCCAGCGGTGCCGATGCCATCGTCACCTTCAACGCGCAGGATTTTCCGGGCCACGTGCTTGCCGCAGAAGGGATCGTGCGGCGTGATCCCGACGGGTTCCTGTGGGAGTTGCAGTCGCAGCATCCGGAGGTGATGGCAGGCATCGTCGAGACGGTGCGCGCCAAGGCCGAAGCTCTTTGCGGGCAGACGGTTGGCCTGAAGACCTTGCTGAAGCGGGCGCGGCTTTTCCGGCTGGCAAAGGCACTGGGGGCGTAGGGCGGCAAAAGGCACCCTCAGGAAATCTGCCTCGGTCCCAGCCAGCGCGCCTCGTTGGCTTCGATTGCGGCGATCCTCTCCTCCGCCTTCGGGTGGCTCAGCAGCCAGGCTGGCACCCCTTCGGCATGTGACGCGGTCAGCGCCCCGAGTTTGCGAAACAGCGACTTCTGCGGCGCGGTCCCGATCCCTGACTTGATCAGCAGGGCCGTGGCATAGGCATCCGCCTCGAATTCATCCCGCCGCGACAGATGCGCCATCAGCGCGGTCGAGATCATGTTGGCCAGCCAGACCCCCACAAACGGCACCAGGCGGTTCAGCACCGCCGACAGCATCACGAAGACCGCGTTCTGACCGGTGAAATCGATCATCCGCCGTCGCATGTGGCCCAGCGCCACATGCCCAAGTTCATGCGCGATGACGGATGCCAGTTCTTCGGCCGTCACCTCGCCGCGCGCCTTGCGGTTCAGAAACCCGCGCGTGAGGAAGATCCGGCCGTCCGGGGCGGCAAGGCCATTCACCGGTTCGACCTCGAAGACGTTCACCTTGATCGACGGCAGGTCCATTGCGGCGGCCATCCGGTCGGCCAGCCTGGTGATCGAGGGGTCGGTAAGGGGTTGCGACCGGGCATCCAGCGACTTCTGCGTGCGCCAGACGGAAAAGCGCACCATCATGAACGCGTAAGCCAGGGCAAGAAGCAGGGGGGTAAGCTTGAGCATGCGGCAGATATAGGCGTCGGTTTCGCCGCTTCAAACCCCCAAGGCGCGCCTCACCCGGTTCTGGAAGTAAAGCACACCCTTTTCATGGCGCCCCGACAAAGGCCCGGAGCTGTAGGCCCCGGCGGCGTAGTTGCGATGCGTCTCGGCACAGACCTGCGTGTCTTCGCGCACCACGCCCAGCGTGCCCTGAACCGATGCAGCCCGGGCCGGGGCGGCGGCGTCAGACGTGTCGGCGAACAGGAAATGATAGTGCTGGTCGGTCCGGTGCACGCCTGCCGGGTTGATCCGGCTGACGTTCATGCCGCCGTCAAACAGCGACAGGGTCCAGTTCGGCCACATCCACAGCCACTTGCCCCGGTAGAACAGCCCGTCTTTTGGCGGCGCCGTCATCCGCACATAGCCGCGATGGGCGGTGGTCTCGAAAGCCTCGAAGTCGATGGCCGCGAAAAAGGAGGGGTGCGTCCCGGGGATGTGGTAGCCCTCGACGAAGTTGTCGGTATAGACCTTCCAGTTGGCGTCAAAGCTGACCGTGGCGCTGTCTGTCGCATGGTAGCTTTCCAGCGGCTCGTCGGCCAGTTCATCGGGCAGGGCGCCCAGCTGTTCCTCCAGCGAAGTTTCGGGGTCAAGTGCGGCAAAGAGAAGCCCGCGCCACTGTGCAAGATGAATGGGCTCCAGCGGCCAGTCTTCGGGAATGATCGCCGGATCGCGGCCGAACCAGGGTGCCTGCACCAACCGCCCGGTATCGGCGTAAGACCATTTGTGATAGGGACAGATGATCAGCCCGCATTGGCCGGACCCGTCCGCCAGAAGCCTGGCCCCGCGGTGGCGGCAGACGTTCCTGAAGCCGCGCAGGGCGCCATCCCGCCCGCGGATGGCAAAGACCGGTGTTCCCGCGATGTCCATTGCCAGATAGTCACCGGGTGAAGCCACCGACGCGGCAGAGCCCATGACCTGCCAGGTTCGCGCAAAGATCCGGCTGCGTTCCTGCTGCCAGATATCCTCGCGCACATAAAGCGCGGGGTCGAGGTTCAGGTATTGCAGATCCGGCCGGGCATCTTCGGGCATGGGGGTTCCTGCGCTGCACATGGGTGGCAGGCCAAGGCTAGGTCCGGTTCGGTCATAACGCAACGATTGCGCGATCCTTCAACCCGAATTGCGGTGCTGCGAAGTGCGCGCGACACCGTGTGGATTGCCGAAAAGCCAGTACCCCAGCGCAAGGACTGCGCCCGCGCCGCCAATCATGCCCAGGGCCGATCCCAGGGCCTGGCTTGCCGCCGCGATGTTGCCGGCAAGGGCATATCCGGTCCCGACGTAAAGTCCGGCCCAGACCATCTCGCCAGCCACACCGGCGCAAGTGAAGCGAAGCCAGCCGTATCCGGTGCTGCCCGCGATCAGGTTTACCCAGGGGCCAAGCGGGCTGAACAGCCAGCGCGTCAGAAAGACCGCGACAAGGCCATGACGGTCCATCAGCGCGTCGGCGCGGGCCAGCAGCCGGTCACGGGCCGGATCGGACCGAAGCCGCGCCAGAAAGCCTGCCCCAAGGCCCCTTCCGGCGAAATAGCCAAGCTGGTCACCCGCGATTCCCCCGGTCGCCGCCGCCGCGAAAGCCTGCCACAGGACCATGTCCCCGGCTGCCGCAAAGCCGCCCGCAGTCAGCATCAGGATCGAGGCCGGGAAGGGCAGGGCAAGGCAGGACAGGAAGGTCGTCGCGGCCAGAAGCCAAAGCCCGTACTGCGGCACCAGGGCCAGAAGCCAATCCGTCATTCGCCGGAATCCGCGCCCGGATCCGTGCCCTCATCGGCCCGCAAGTCCCGGATCGCGGCCTCGACCCTGGCGATGATGTCTTCGACAGGCACGCCCCGGTCGCGGGCAATCTCGGACAGGGGCTGCGGGCGGCCCTTGACCTCGGGCAGGGGCAGCCCGGCACGGGCGTCGATGTCGCGGCCATCCAGACCCCA
This sequence comes from Rhodobacterales bacterium, assembly GCA_026400325.1. Classification (GTDB taxonomy): domain Bacteria; phylum Pseudomonadota; class Alphaproteobacteria; order Rhodobacterales; family Rhodobacteraceae; genus Tabrizicola. The sequence goes on along the minus strand of JAPLPF010000147.1, from coordinate 4,405 downwards.
GGACCGGGCGATGTAGCCGACGGTCATCCAGGGTTGGACCGGCGTGTCCTGATGGGTTGCCCAATAGACCGCCTGCACGGTGAAGCGCACTGCAAAGCCGGTCGTGACGAGGCAGGCCAGCACGAAAGCGGCCGTCAGCCATGGCCGCGTTTGCCACGCGTCGCGAAGTCGGCCGATCATCGCAACTCTCGCGTCCCGCGCGTCAGGCCGTCCAGCGTCATCGGCACCATCCGCCCTTCAAAGATCTCGCGGATCATCGCGGTGGAGCGGCTGTATGTCCAGTCCGTCTCGGCCACCGGGTTGATCCACAGATGGTGCGGCCATTGCGCGCGCAACCGCCGCAGCCAGACCTCGCCCGCCTCGGGGTTCCAGTGTTCATTTGCCCCGCCGGGGTGGGTGATCTCGTAGGGGCTCATCGCTGCATCGCCGACCACGATCACCCGCCAGTCCGTGCCATAGGTGCGGATCAGGTCCCATGTCGGAGTCTGGGCGTCCCAGCGGCGGCGGTTGTCGCGCCAGAGCCCCTCATAAATGCAGTTATGGAAATAGAAGACCTCCAGATGCCGGAACTCGGCCTTTGCGGCAGAGAAAAGGTCTTCCATCACCTTTACATGCGGGTCCATCGACCCGCCGATATCAAGCAAAAGCAGCACCTTGACCGCATTGCGCCGTTCGGGGCGGGTTTGGACGTCCAGCCAGCCTTGTGCTGCGGTGGCGCGGATCGTGCCGTCAAGGTCAAGCTCTTCCGCCGCCCCCTCGCGCGCCCAGCGGCGCAGGCGACGCAGCGCCAGCTTGATCGTGCGGGTGCCGATTTCGGCGTCGCCATCGAGATTGCGAAACTCGCGCCGGTCCCAGACCTTGACTGCGCGCTGGTGGCGGCTTTGGTCCTGCCCGATGCGCACGCCTTCGGGGTTGTAGCCATAGGCGCCGAAGGGCGAGGTTCCTGCCGTGCCGATCCATTTCGAGCCGCCCTGATGGCGGCCCTGCTGTTCGGCCAGCCGTTGCCGCAGGGTCTCCATCAGCTTGTCAAACCCGCCAAGCGCCTGGATGGGCAAAGGCGCGGTCAAAGCGGTCGATGTGGCGTTCGTCCTTGACCATGACCGTGCGGGCCAGGTGGTAGAAGCCTTCGGGATCATAGATCACAAGGTTCGCGGCCATGGCTTCCAGAAAGCTCAGGAATTCCCGGACCGAGACCGGCACCCCTTCTTCCCGCAATGTCTGGAAGAACGGGAGGAACATCGACCTAGCCCCGCAGCATCCGGTCAAGAACCAAGGTCAGAAAAAGGCCGAGGATGCCGAACAGAATGCCATAGACGGCTGCATACTGCGCGATGTCGGCCGGTTTGCCGCCGCGCCGTCTGGCCGTCCAGCCACCGCCAAGCGCCCCAAGTACCAAGCCGCCAATCACGAACATCCTGCCCCTTTTCCGGGGCAGAAGCGCCCCATCAGCCCTTGCTTGCGCGGTCTGCGACGGCAGCGATGTCCTGCGCCCTTGCCTTGACCACGCTGTCTGGCCCGAACCCATAGCGCGCCCATGGTTCGCTGTCGAGGCGAAGCGCCGCTGCCCCGACACTGTCGCCCAGCCGGTCCAGCGCCTCGGCCTTGATCAGCATCAGCGTGGCAAGAAGGGCCGCGTTCTGATGTGCCCGCACCACGGGGATCGCCCGGTCTGCAAGACGCGCTGCCTGATCCGCAAACCCGCCCGCCAGAGCCATCGCCGCAAGCTGCATGTCGACATGCGCCATCTGGACCTCGCCGCCCGGAAGGCCGGCGTAAAGGGCTGCGGCCCGGTCAAAGGCCTGGAACGCGCGTTCCGGGTCGCTTCCCGCCGCAAGGCGACCGACGGCGAACCAACTGAAGGCGGCACGGCTGTCCTGCCAGCCCGCGCCTGCCGCAATCGCCAGCGCCCGGTCAGCCGCCGCGCGCCGGGCCGAAAGCGTGCCCTTGCGGCCAAGTGCCGTCTCGATGGCGTCGATCCATGCGGCGGGCGTGGCTTGCGCCGGGACCGTACCGGCGGCCCCGATGCGGGCCGCCACCTCGGCCGGGGTCATGCCACTGGCCAGCGCCGGGGAATAGGTCATCCGCAGGATCTGCATGTCGAAGCCGGTCAGCACGGATTGAAAGTTGTCATCGTTGAAGACGCTGTCAGAGAGGCGGTAAAGATCGTTCAGGGGGCCAAGCGCCTGGGCAAGCTCTTCATGCAGGCAATCGCGCACTTCCTGCGGGCTGGTGTCGGAGGGAATGAAGATCGCGGCCTGGTCGCGCCGCGTCACAAGCGCCCAGTCGACACTGTCCGACCCGCGCTGGCGACGATATTCGGCAAGCGATGAGACGTTCGGCACGACGAAGCAGGCGGCCTGCGGGGCCAGACGGCGCAGGTCCGACCGGCTGGTGAATTCCACCGTGATCGTGGCAGCGCCGGTGGTGGGGGAAATGTCGATCCCGGCTTCCTGGCGCAGGCGCCCGATCAGCGCGGCCAGATCGGCCGCCGCTGTCGCTGGCACATCGCCGGAAAGGGCCACCGTCACCGGACCCTCGAAGCGGCTGAAGCTGGCGAGGCTTCGGCCGCTTTCCATGGCAAAGGTCAGATCCATGAAGTCCTGCGCCAGCGACGGGGCGCCGGACGGGGCGGTTGCCATCAGCCGCCCGCCAGGCGTTCCGAATCCGACGCCGGTTTCGTCGGCGCCACGGTTTTTTGACACCTGCGCGGGGGGCGCGCAGGCCGACACCGCGCAAAGCGCGAGGGCAAGGACGGGCAGGCGCATCGGCAGATCCGCATGTGGCAGCGCCCCGGCAGATGGGGCTGGGCAAGTGTCGGCCCACGCACCCCCGTGAGTCAATTCGCCAAAAATGGATTATTTTCCGCGCACTATCCCTCGCGGTTGAAGTGCCGACTGGGACCAGATTTATCCACAGGTCTCACGGATTGTTACAGTTGGAAGCCGCCCTGGGGCGCTGCGTGATGCCGACTGTCGCCCGCAAAGCGATTCGTCAGCTCTGGCGGCCGCGCGACAGAAAGGCAATCCGTTCGAACAGTTGCACGTCCTGTTCGTTCTTCAAAAGCGCGCCATGCAGCCGCGGAAGGGCGGTCTTCGCGTCGCGGCGAAGGTCCTCGGGGGAAAGATCTTCGGCCAGAAGCAGGCGTAGCCAGTCAAGCACTTCGCTGGTCGAAGGCTTCTTCTTCAACCCCGGCACCTCTCGCAGCTCGAAGAACTGGGTCAGTGCTGCGGTCAGAAGCTGGTCCTTGATGTCGGGGAAATGGACCCGGATGATGGCTGCCAGAGTGTCTGGATCGGGAAAGCGGATATAGTGGAAGAAGCAGCGGCGCAGAAAGGCGTCGGGCAGCTCTTTCTCGTTGTTCGAGGTGATGATGACCACCGGCCGGTGCAGCGCCCGGATCGTCTCGCCCGTCTCGTAGACGTGAAACTCCATCCGGTCGAGTTCCAGCAGAAGGTCATTGGGAAACTCGATGTCGGCCTTGTCGATCTCGTCGATGAGAAGGACCACGCGACCCGTCGCCTGAAACGCCTGCCATAGCTTGCCCTTGCGGATGTAGCTCTTCACGTCGTTGACGCGGGCATCCCCAAGCTGGCTGTCGCGCAGACGGCTGACCGCATCGTATTCGTACAGCCCCTGCTGGGCCTTGGTCGTGGATTTGACATGCCATTCGATCAAGGGCAGCCCCAGGGCCCCTGCAACCTGCCGTGCCAGTTCGGTCTTTCCGGTGCCCGGTTCACCCTTGATCAGAAGCGGGCGCTGCAGGGTGACGGCGGCATTTACAGCGATGATCAGATCATCGGTCGCGACATAGGCGTCGGTCGATCCGAATTTCATTGGGGTTTCAACATCCTGTTGGCGATCCTTGCAGAGATCCTACATAGGGTCACAAAATGTCGCAACCGCTAGTGACATTCGTCTGGCCATCCGCTAAATGCCCGGCAACGGGAGCGCATCATGACAGAAGCCCACCTGTCGGAGCGATCCGGCGTCAAGGAGAAAGTGTCGATGAAGGCCGAAGTTTTCCTGCCCGATGATTACCGTCCCGCCGAGGACGAGCCTTTCATGAACGACCGCCAGCTTGAATACTTTCGTCGCAAGCTCTTGGTCTGGAAGCAGGAATTGCTCGACCAGTCCGCCGAAACGATTGACAGCCTGCAAGACAGCGGGCGCAACGTCCCCGACATCGCCGACCGCGCAAGCGAGGAAACCGACCGCGCGCTCGAGCTTCGGACCCGCGACCGCCAGCGCAAGCTTGTGGGCAAGATCGACGCGGCCCTGCGCCGGATCGACACTGCCGAGTTCGGCTATTGCGAAGTGACCGGCGAGCCGATCAGTCTCAAGCGTCTCGACGCGCGTCCGATTGCCACGATGACGCTGGAAGCGCAGGAAAAGCATGAGCGGCGCG
>JAPLPF010000143.1:3547-5264 GCA_026400325.1 Rhodobacterales bacterium | reverse complement strand
TGTAATGGGCCGAAGATTACCCATGCCGCCATTCGCCCGCCAGCCCCGAGAATGCCGCAGGTCGGGGCGGCGGGACTTTCCTCGCCCCGTCAAAGTGATTAGGTGGAACGACGTGCAGCAGGAGGCCCGCGGTCATGTCCTTTTTCAAGAAGCTCAAGGACCGGCTGTTCCGATCCTCGGACAAGATCGGCGAAGGGCTTGAGGCGCTGGTTGCCGAAGGGGCAGGGGCAGATGATGCCACCCTTACAGTCGGCGCCCCCGAATTTGCCGATCCGGGGGCGCAAGCCGTCGCACCCGCTGCGGTCGGGCGAGGGACGTCCGACAAGGAAGATCCCGCGCGTGCGGCGGCCGAACCGATTGCCGATGACGTTGTATCCCCCGTGGCGCCGCGCGTCCAAACCGGACGAGGCCCAGCCCCCGAAAGCGCGAAACCGGGCCTTCTGGGCCGGATCCTTGGCAGGACCGCACCGGATGAGGCGCGCCGGGTCATGGACGACGCGATGCTGGAAAGCCTTGAGGATCTGCTGATCCAGGCCGACATGGGGGTGGATACGGCAGTCCGGGTCACGGCGAACATCGCCGAAGGCAGGTTCGGGCGTCGGATCTCGGCCCTGGAACTGCGGTCGGCGCTGGCGGCAGAGGTGGCGCGGATCATGGAACCCGTGGCGCGCCCGATGCCGCTTTATCCGCAAAAGCCGCAAGTGGTGCTGGTGGTGGGGGTGAACGGGTCTGGCAAGACGACCACTATCGGCAAGCTCGCCTCGCAGTTCAAGGCGGCGGGCAAGACCGTGGTGATTGCGGCGGGCGACACGTTCCGCGCGGCGGCGGTCGAACAGCTGCAGATCTGGGGGCAGCGCGCCGGCGTGCCGGTCCTGACCGCGCCGGAAGGCAGCGATCCTGCCAGCCTTGCCTTTGATGCCCTGACCCAGGCGCGGGCCGAAGGGGCCGACCTTCTGATGATCGACACGGCAGGTCGCCTGCAGAACCGCCAGGACCTGATGGAGGAGCTGGCCAAGATCGTCCGGGTGATCCGCAAGGTCGATCCGACCGCGCCGCACAATACGCTGCTGGTCCTTGACGCGACCACTGGCCAGAATGCGCTGGCCCAGGTCGAGATCTTCGCCAGGATCGCCGATGTCTCGGGTCTGGTGATGACCAAGCTGGACGGTACGGCGAAGGGGGGCGTGCTGGTGGCGCTGGCTGACAAGTTCGGCTTGCCGATCCATGCCATCGGCGTGGGTGAACAGATTGACGACCTTGCCCCCTTCGACCCGGAAGAGTTTGCCCGCGCCCTTGTCGGCACGGAAGGATAGGGCCAATCTGCAAGGGCCGGGGGGCCGGCCCATCCGCACCTCGTGCAAGCGCGGGGTGGCGTGGCAGTCGATGACGGGGACCAGCATGACCAGACGCTTGGTGGCGGTAGCCTTGTCCTTCCAGCTGGCAGCCTTTGCCGCAGGGGCCGAGGTTGGCCCGGACTGCGGTCAGGCTGCCACGGCGCTGACGTCGCATGATGGCTATGACGTCACGATCCCGCCCGCAGGTCCCGACGAGGGCTGGTGCGTGCTGGACGGAGCCAGCTTCCGCAGCCGGATGCCTGGCTGGCCGGATCTTGCGGTCAGGCGGCTGCGCCTGCGGCAGACGGCGACCGAGATCGAGCTTGACCTTGCCGGCTTGCGCGCCGCCCCAGGCCCGGCACACCGCGAGGTTGACGACCGGC
>JAPLPF010000143.1:672-3492 GCA_026400325.1 Rhodobacterales bacterium | reverse complement strand
TGCAGACCGCCGATCTGCGCCTGCGGGCGACGCTTGACCCGGAAACAGGGGTGCTGATGCTGTCCGGTTTCCGGCTTGATCTGTCCGGCGGCACCAGGCTGGAGCTTGACGCCGAGGTCTGGGGCGCCACCCTGGCGCCCGCGTCGTGGGTGATGGGCGCGGTCACCCAGGCAAACCTGGTCTGGCGGAACGACGGCAAGGTGCCGCGCCCGGTGATGGACCTGGCAGGTGAGGACATGGCGGGGGCAACCGGAAACGCTGCCGTCGATGCAGCGCGGGAGGCGCTTGCAAGGGGGCTGGACGCCCTGCCGGACGCCGCCCTTGATGACGGGTCCCGCAAGGCCCTGAAGGCGGTGATCGCGGCGCTGCCGCAGGGGCGGGGAAAGCTGACTCTGACCTTCCAGTCGAAGGACGGGATCGGGGCCGCGCGCATTGCCATCCTGTCGCTGTCAGGCGATCCCCTTTCGCCGCAGGGTCTGGCGACGATCCTTGACGGGGCGACGATCACGGCAAGCTGGCAGCCAGGTCTTGCCCCCTGATCGGACAGCCTTGAACCCGGTCCCGATCCGGGCCAGATAGGCGGGGTCAGGCAGGGGACGGACCTATGGCGGAACGCAAGATCAACCCGGTGTTGAAACAGGTGCTGGAGCTTGGCCCCACGCTGATATTCTTTCTGGTCTACATGTGGATCAAGGATGAGTCGTTTCAGTTTCGCGGGACCACTTATTCGGGCTTCATTGTGGCGGCCATTTTTCTGGTGCCGCTTCTTTTGGCCGCAATTGCGACACTGTGGTGGCTGACCGGAACCCTGAGCCGGATGCAGATCTTCGTGGCCGTGATGGTCATTTTTTTCGGTGGACTGACGGCCTGGTTCAACGACGAAAGCTTTTTCAAGATGAAGACGACCATCGTCTACGGCAGCTTTGCGCTGTTGCTTGGCGCGGGGCTCTTGCGCGGGAAAAGCCTTCTGCAATGGGTGATGGCTGAAACTTTGCCAATGCAACCCGAGGGTTGGATGATCCTGACCCGACGTCTGGCGCTGATGTTCGCAGGCCTTGCGATCGCGAATGAGGTGATCTGGCGCACCCAGTCGACCGAGCTTTGGGTCAAACTGGAAACCTTCGCGATGCCCGTCGCGAGTCCTGAGCATTTGCACAGGAATGCCGCTTCTGCGTCGGTTTCCCGCCCCGTCACTGCCTTGAACCGGGGCTAGAAATCATGGTGAACCTGAGGGGGGCTCGCCATGTACCGCCATCCGACCGATCTTATCCGCCTTTTCCTGAGCCTGTTTCAGGACCTGCCCGCCGTCTCGCGCACGATCTATCTGCCAGGTGCCGCGCTGCTTTTGGGATATCCGGTGCTTGCGGTCGTTCTTGGTCCCGACCATTCGGGTGAGGCGTTCGTGACGGCGTTCATTCTGGCCCTCGCAGTGCGGATCGGGATCGGGTTCGAAGGCATGGTCCGTCGGATGCTGACACGCTATTCTGCGCCACAGACCGTGCTGCTTGCCTTGTGCTTTGCCGGTCTGCCGCTGCTGGTGCTGGCCGGAGCGGACGATCCGATCTGGTGCCAGCGCATGCAAAGCGCCTTCTACGTGATCGTCGGCGGCATTTTCCTGATGGATGTGCTGAAAGAGCGGACGGCGACAGCTGCAAGCTTCTGGCCCGACAGCGAGATGCGCGCCCATCTGCCCAACCTTACCCGGATGATGGTGGTCTACAACTTTGCGTTCCTTCTTCTGAACGAGACGCTGATCAAGGCGGTGGATGCGTCGCACTGGCTGCTTTTCTGGGCAATTCTGCCGGTCATCGGTCATACCATCCTGCGGGCCATGGTCCTGACGGTCATCAACCTGGACGACGACGCGCACCCGGTGTGATTGCTCCGGACGGCCGGGCCAACTGCGTGCCGGGGCGACATCCTGCCTATTGGGACGTGACGCGACAGGTCGCTTTCTTCACGTCCAGACAGCGGCGGATCGCCGTCAAGACACCCGCAGGGGCATTTGACAGCGGCAGAAATCCGAGTTCCGAAAGGCTGCGCGCATAGGCCTTGGACAAGGCGGGGGTTGCGTCCAGCGCGGCGGAATAGTTTGCAAAGGCGTCGTCCAGCCGGCCAAGCAGCACGTCAATCTGCGCCAGAGTGTCAAGATAGGTCCCCTCCATCCGCAGCCCGCCGGGATTCTGGCGAAGGATCCGGGTCGCCGCATCCGCCTCTTCGGCCTTGCCGCCATCCAGAAGGGCGCGGCCGCGGATATTGATCGCCGCAAGGTTCTGCGGAAAGCGGACCAGAAGGGCGTCGGCCTCTGCCGCAACACTGTCTGCGGGTTGGTATTCGGCCAGCGCCAGAAGACGCCGCGACAGGATGTCCTCTTCGATCTCCGGGACGGAACTGGTCACGACACCGGGGCTCAGCACCTCGTCGGCCACGGCGACAAGGTCCTGAAAACGGCCAAGTGCCGCAAGTGCGGCAAGCTTGTTGCGATAGGCGTTCTGGTAGCCCGGTGCCAATGCGATGGCCGTGTCGAAATAGCTCAACGCCTCTTCCGCACGACCAAGGTCGATCAGGCAACGGCCCTTGATCTCGTTGGCGAAGGCGTATTGCGGGTCGATCCGCAACGCATTGTCGGCATCGTCCGAGCAGCGCTGCCCCATGTTGTATTGCCACCAGGTCTCGGCACGATTGGCCCAGGCGTCCGTGTTGTCCTCGACGGCCAGTGCAGCCGAGTAATGCGCAAGCGCCCCGGCAGTATCGCCCTGATCATACCGCACATTGCCAAGCTCGATCCAGACCCAGGCATTTTCGGGTTTGTAGCCAAGC
>JAPLPF010000143.1:0-664 GCA_026400325.1 Rhodobacterales bacterium | reverse complement strand
AGCGTGTCTGCGGCAGCGTCGAAATCACCAAGCAGGCGCTGCGCCTCGCCTTTCATGGCAAGGGCCTGGGCCGCGGCGTCCGAGGTCTCGGCTTCGGCGAAGGCCTGGTCGCACAGCGCAATCCGCGCCGGGTAGTCGGCGCTGCGATCGTCGCAGGTTTGGGACAGCGCGGGAAAGGCGGGCAAAAGGGCGGCCAGGGTAAAGGCACGGACAAAGGCGATGGGGCGGCGCATGGGTGCCTGCAAGCTGGAGGATCTCTGCCGAAACCGTCCGCCACCTGACCACGAAAATCAAGCCCGCCCGACAGCATGGCCGACAGCATGGCCGACAATCAGACTGCGGGAAGTCCGCGCTGTGCCGACAGTCCATGCCCGCCGAGGATCAGTCGCGACCAGCGCCGCGAGGGCTGGTGACTGGGCAGGTCGGTCCCGGCAAGCCGACCTTCGATCAGCGCCCGGTAAAGCGCGATGGTGCCCGGACGCAAGTAGGGCGACCAGTGACAGATGCGGCGCGGCGGGTCCGACAGGGGATGGCCAAGCGTTGTCAGGGCTGCAAGGGTGGTCGTCTGGTCTATCCACAGGTCATGCCAGCCCGGTCGCGCCCTGCCCAGGCCCTGACCGATCGACGTGCGCATGCCGCCATGGATCCCCCATTCGAAGCAGGC
>JAPLPF010000199.1 GCA_026400325.1 Rhodobacterales bacterium | reverse complement strand
TGTTGGACGGACGCTGCCCGGAAGGGCAAACCGTCATCCTCTACGATGATGACCACTTCTACATGGGGTCCGTCCTTGCCGAACTGCTGGTCGCCAGGGGCAACCGCGTCCGCTTCGTCACCCCCGCCGCCCGCGTCGCGGAATGGACGGACAACACGCTGGAACAGGGCACCATCATGCGCCGCCTCCTTGACCTTGGAATCGAAATGCACCTGAGCAAGGCTCCAGAAGCCATTGCTTCCAATGAAGTAACCATCGCCTGCACCTGGACCGGTCGCCAATCCGCCCTGACCGGCGATGCGGTTCTCTACGTTACCTCGCGCAGGCCGAACGACCAGCTTTTCCACGCCACCAGGGCCCTCGACTGGCAGGCGACAGGGATCCGCAGCCTGAACCTCATCGGCGACGCGGGTGCCCCTGGCCCCATCGCCTGGGCCACCTACGCCGGGCGCAATTGGGCCGAGGGCCTCGACCAGTCCGACCCCGGCGACGCCCTCACCTTCCGCCGCGAGATCGCCGCCCTCGACCCCGGAGCACCGCTCTTGCCATGAACCTGCCCCTATGCCTTTCACCTGTTCCCAAATATCCTCGGGGGTGTGGGGGTGGAAAACCCCCACTTTCCAAGCCGGTTGCGCGCCCTTTGCGCGCAGAGGCGAGACAAGGGAATGCGCGGAACGCGCTCGATTCATTCGCTGCCCTGACCCCCAAGGACCAACCATGACCCACTTTCGCCACCGCAAATTCAACACCCGCGACACCTACCCCGAACAGAAGCTGGACAACGACCTTGCCCAGGCGGTCGTGGCCCGGGGCCGCATCGTCTTTCTGCGCGGCCAGTGCCCGCAGGATCTTGATACCGCAAAGGACATCGGCAGTCATGATCCGGTCGAACAGACCCACAAGGTCATGCAGAACATCCGCCAGCTGCTGCAAGAGGTGGGCGGTGACATGAGCCACCTGTGCAAGGTCGTGGTATACCTCACCGACGTGCGCCATCGTGAGGCGGTCTACCGGACCATGGGCGACTACATCAAGGGCGTGCATCCCGTCTCGACCGGCGTTGTGGTCACCGCCCTGGCCCGGCCGTCCTGGCTGGTGGAAATCGACGGCACCGCCGTCATCCCGGACGACGCCCCATGACCTTTTCCATCGTCGCCCGCTGTGCTGCGACCGGTCAGTTCGGGATGGCCATCTCGTCCTCCTCTCCTGCCGTTGCCGCGCGCTGTGCGCATGTCCGGGCGGGGGTGGGTGCGGTTGCCAGCCAGAACATCACCGACCCCATCCTCGGCCCGCTGATCCTTGACCAACTCGAACAGGGACTTGGGGCCGCTCATGCCCTTGCAGCTGTAGTCGGCGGTCGCGCGCATATCGACTATCGCCAGTTGCTGGTCGTCGACCGAACGGGCGAAACTGCGATCCATTCCGGCGACCAGGTTCTCGGGATCTGGGGCGAGGCCAGCGGGCAGGACTGCGCGGCAGGCGGCAATCTTCTGGCCGAAAGCGGCATCCCCCGCGCCATGGTCACCGCCTTCGAGACCGCTTCGGGCCATCTTGCCGAACGCCTGATGCAGGCATTGGAGTCAGGGCTGCGTGCCGGGGGCGAGGCGGGGCCGGTGCATTCCGCCGGGCTCAAGGTCGCTGACCGTCTGTCCTGGCCGCTGGTCGATCTGCGCATCGACTGGGCCGATGACCCCATTGCCATGCTGCGTGCCGCCTGGGACGTCTACGCCCCGCAGATGCAGGCCTATGTCCAGCGTGCCGAAAACCCCAGCCTGGCCCCATCCTACGGGGTGCCCGGCAATGAATGACGGTGAAGGCGGAAAAGCCATGGAAACGACCCATACCCTGATCATCGGCGCCGGGCAGGCGGGGGTTGCCACCTCGGCGCACCTTGCAAAGCACGGCATCCCGCATGTCGTCCTTGAACGCGCCCGCATCGCCGAACGCTGGCGGACGGAACGCTGGGACAGTCTTGTTGCCAACGGGCCCGCCTGGCACGACCGCTTTCCCGAGGCCGAGTTCGACGACATCGACCCCGAGTCCTTTGCCGGGAAGGACCGCGTGGCCCAATATTTCGAGACATTTGCCCGGACGCGCGATCTGCCCGTCCGGACTGGTGTTACCGTCACAAGACTTGAACGCCATGGCGCGGGCTTTCGCGCCGTCACATCGCAAGGCATCATCGACGCGCAGAACGTCGTGGTGGCCACCGGTCCGTTCCAACGCCCGCTGATCCCGACAACGGTCAGCGACCCGGGCATTGCACAGCTTCATTCCAACGCCTACCGCAACCCCGGCGCGCTGCCAGAAGGGGCCGTTCTGGTGGTTGGCGCCGGATCCTCCGGCGCGCAGATCGCCGAAGAGCTGGCGCGGTCCGGTCGCAAGGTATTCCTGTCGGTCGGCCCGCATGACCGCCCGCCCCGCCGCTACCGGGGGCAGGACTTCGTCTGGTGGCTGGGCAAACTGGGCAAGTGGGACATGAAGGCCCCGACCCCCGGGACCGAACACATCACCATTGCCGTCTCCGGCGCCTATGGCGGCCATACCATGGATTTCCGCCGTCTGGCCGCCCTTGGTGTCGTGTTGCTGGGCCGGGCCGGCGCGGTGCTCAATGGCGTGCTTCAACTTGCCCCCGACCTGCAGGCAAACATCGAAAACGGCGACCGGAACTACCTTTCGGTCCTGGACGAGGCTGATGCCTATGCGGCTGCGCATGGCCTCGACCTGCCGCCCGAGCCCGAGGCACGGCAGCTTCTGCCGCTGCCAACCTCGGTCACGAACCCGATCACGGCGCTTGATCTTCGCGGCGAGGGCATTGGAAGCATCATCTGGGCCACCGGCTTTCGGCCGGATTTCGGCTGGATCGCCATGGACATCTTTCAAGAGGATGGCCGCCCCACGCACAAGGATGGCATCAGCGACGTTCCCGGGCTCTACTTCGTCGGGCTGCCATGGCTGTCGTGCCGCGGCTCGGCCTTCATCTGGGGGGCCTGGCGGGACGCCGAACGTCTGGCCGGCCTGATCGCTGCGGACACGCCGGGCAAGGCCTGATCCTCGGCAGGCATCAGCAAGCGCGCTAGCCGCCTGAAAGCACTGTCGCTTTCAGCTGCTCCAACCCCTCTTTGGTCCAGCCGGGCGCGTCGGTCAGCGCAACCCAGCCATCCACGTAATGGTCAAACCGGTAGGAATGACCGTGCCCCAGAGGCGGAAGGACGGCTGTCATCATGTCGACGCCAAGTTGCAGGAACGTGACCACCGGAATCCAGATGAAATCGGGCGACACGTCGGGCCCGCGCGGCCCCACCAGCCAGTCAGGACGGCGCCAAAGCGCGTTCGGATCGAAGAAGACCACGCCGTCGCTGGCGTATTGCAGATAGATGATGCGAAAGCCCCCCCAGGGTGCGGTCGCCTCGTCCAGATGGTTGATCTGGCTGGTAAAGCGGATCGCACTGCCGTCGCGATAGGTCGGCAGCCACGCAGGCGACCCTGCATTGCGCGCCCGCGTGACGGTCGTCCAGGTCGAGCTTGCGAAGGGTGGTCCCACCCAGAATGCCCCGTCATAGGGATCGCCGATCACCTGGAACAGGTCGTGACTCAGGTCGGAGTTCAGCGAACCAAGACTGAGCCCATGCAGGTAAAGCCGCGGGCGGCTGTCTTTCGGCAAACTGCGCCAGTGGCCATAGACGGCGGCAAAGACCTCGCGCGCCGTTTCCACCCCGTATTCCGGGTCGGCCAACAACGCGATCCAGCTTGCCAGATAGGAATACTGCACCGAAACCGTCGCCACATCCCCTTTCAGCACAAATTCAAGCGCGGTCTGGCTTTCCGGGTCGATCCAGCCGGTCCCGGTCGGGGTGGCGATGACCAGCGTGCTGCGATCAAAGGCCCCGATGCGCAACAGCTCGGCCAGGGCAAGCGCTGCCCGCGCCTTCGGGTCGTCGGCCGAGTTCAGACCGACATAGACCCGCAGCGGTTCCAGCGCCGGTGTGCCGGCCAGGGCTTCGATCCGGGCACGGTCAGGGCCACGCGCCACCATCTCGCGTCCGGCACGGCCAAGGCCTTCCCACGTCAGAAGCGACCCGGGACCGCCAGCCTTCAAAGGATCGGTCGGTTGCGGGCTGCCTTCTTCGAACGCCCCGTCAAGCCGGGCATAGCTTGCATCCAGAACCGTCATCGCACCCCGGACAAGCACGCCATTGGCGAGGTTCCAGACCAGAAGGGCAGTCACCGCGATACCAAGAACCGCGGCCTGCGGTCCGGGCAGAAGACGTTGCAGCTTTCGGGCCAGCGTCCGCGACAGGTTGCGGATTCCTCGCGAGACCAGAAGAATGACCAGGAACAGCACGACGGTAAGCGCCAGAAGGCTGATCGGTCGCGAGGATTCGACCGGGGGCATCTCCATCAGCGCGCGCAGGCCGTTCTGCCAGCCTGTCGCCAGCGTCAGCGCATAGCCCGCGACCACCGCGCAGACGGCCCCCACCGCGATGCGCCAACCGGTGTTTGGCAATCTTGGAACCTGCAGCAGCCTGCCAAGCCCGGCAATCGCCACCCCCAGCCCGTAGCCGGCCGCCACGCTGACAGCACTCAGCACGGACTGGATCAAAAGCCCGCGCGGCACCAGACTGGGCGCCAGCGAGGCGCAAAAGAAAACCGTTGCAAGGACCATGCCCGGAACAGTGGCCCCGGGCAAAAGCCGCCAGATCACGCCGCCGGGTCTTGTTGATGCCGGGCCGTTCATGGAACCGCCATGATCACAAGGAACGCGCTGAAGATCACGAGATGGATTCCCCCCTGCATCACGGTTGTCCGGCCCATGACCACAGTCAGAGTGGAGATGAACAGCGACAGGATCAATAGAACAATGTGTTCGGCTTCAAGTCCCAACACCAGCGGTTGATCAAGGACCAGTGACAACAGCGCGATGGTCGGAATCGTCAGGCAGATGCTGGCCAGGGCTGACCCGAGTGCCAGGTTCAGGCTGGTCTGTATCCGGTTCAGCCGGGCGGCCCGTGCGGCGGCCAGCGCCTCGGGCATCAGGACGACGGCGGCGATTGCCACCCCCACAAGGGCGCTTGGCAAACCGGCAGCGGCGACCGCTGCCTCAACCTCGGGGGCAAGGGTTTCGGCCAGCAGCACCACGGCCAGCAAGGCCAGCGGCAGCGTCGCAATGGCCAGCCACAAGGCGCGCGACGTTGGCGGCAAAACCACGGCGGCAGCGCCAAGACTGTCGGGGTCCCTGAAATCTTCGGGATGGCGCACCATCTGAACGAACAGGAACATCCCGTAAAGTGCAAGCGAGGCAACCGCGACAAACAGAAGTTGGACTGGTGCAAAGACCGGCCCAGGCTCTGTCGTGGTAAAGCCCGGCAAGACAAGACACAGCACCGCAACCGTCGAAAGCACCCCAAGGGCAGCACTGGCCCCCCGCGCCTGCAGACCCTGTGCGTGATAGCGGGCGCCGCCCAGAAGCAGGCACAACCCCACAATGCCGTTCAACACGATCATGATCGCAGCAAACACCGTATCACGGGCAACCGTGCTGGCGTCGTCCGGAACGGCCAGGAGAAGATTGATGATCAGCGCCACTTCGATGACGGTGACAGCGATAGCCAGAACGATCGAGCCGTAGGGATCGCCCAATCTGTGGGCGATGGTTTCGGCGTGATGCACGGCGGCAAAGACGGTCGCAAACAGCAGCGGTACCGACAGGGCCAGCCCCCATCCCGAAGGAAGGCCATGCCAAAGAAAATGGCCTGCAGCGACAAAGCCCAGCGTCAAAAGCGGTGCGGCAAGGCTCCACTTGGGGGTATCGGCTTCCGTTTCGACCATCACACCACCCCTTCCCTCCCGTTCGCATGGACTTTGACGACCTACCCCTGCCGGATGGGGACCTTGGTGGCGAATACCGCGCCCCGGGGGGCAACCTGCCTTCCGACTCTCTCGCCATCATGGTGCCAGCGCGCCCAGCCGATGCTGGACCGGAACGTTCCCGAAATTCGGCGCAGTTTCAGGTCGCTCCAGGACCTCTTGAGCTGCGACCGATCACAGGTGCCGCCCCGGTGGTCTGCTGTCAATAGGCCCCGGGCACCCCCGGGCCTGAATCGGCAAGCCCCTGATCGGGCAAACCCCTGACCTTGCAATCCGGGAGATCAGGCCGACCATTCTTCGGATAGCATCCCTGGCAAATGAAGTGTCGAAACCGTGCAAACCGTCCTTGTCGACGGCGAACCTCGGTCTCACCATGCCCGGATGCAACCACGACCGCCTCGCACCCTCGCAGAAGCGGCTTTCAAGTTTCAGCTCCTTCGTGGCGGTTGCCCAAGCCACCGGGCGGCAAGGCCATCATCGACGTGTCGCTGGCGGCCCAAAAAGTGGTGCCGCAAGCCGTACAGGATGAGCTGGCTTGACCCCGATGCCTTTCCCTCTTGCGCCTGATCGAAGATCTCCAAAGGACCTGCGGCCAACTCACTACGGCCCCTGGCGCACGTCTCACTGCATGAATTCGACCGACAGGACCGTCGGCAGGTGCCGCGCGATTTCTTCCCAGGTTTCCCCGTCATCACCCGAGAAGAACACCGACCCCGAGTTTGTTCCGAAGGCCACCCCATCTGCCACCGCCGCCATGCCCTGCCGAAGCACCGTGAAATAGCAGTCCGTCTCGGGCAACCCTGCCCCCTTGCCTGCCCAGGTCTCGCCCCCGTCTGTCGTCTTCCAGACCAGCGCCCGTCCACCCACCGGATACCGGCCCTGCGAATCGCCGTTCAGGGGAAACACCCAGAACATTCCGGGGTGCGCAGGATGCGCCGCCACCGGAAACCCGAAGGTCGACGGCAACCCCTCCGTCACCTCCTCCCACACCGCCCCCCCATCGCGGCTGCGATAGACGCCCTGGTGGTTCTGCATGTAGATCAGCCCCTCTGCCGCCCCGAGGGCGAGGTTGTGGACGCAGCGGAATATCTCGTCCTCGCGCCGGAATTCCACCCCGTCGCCCCAATCCCGCGCCAGGGCACCTGCCGGACCCGCCCGGTTCCCCCGCCGGTTCCGCTGCTGCCAGCTTGCCCCTCCGTCGCGGCTCTCGAATACCCCTGCCGCCGAGATCCCGACCCACAGGCCACCCTTCTGATCCGACAGGATCGTGTGCAGCGTCAGCCCCGCCGCCCCCGGCTGCCACTGGTCCGCACCCGGCTGATCGGTCAGCGCCTCCAGCCGCGACCATGACCGCCCGCCATCCCGGCTTTCATACAGATACGCGGGCTTTGATCCCGCCAGCAGCCGGTCCCGGTCCAGGCACAGCGACCATACCTGTTCGGCACCCGGAAACGGCCCCTTCGACACCGCCCACGCGCCGCCCTCGCGGCGCCAGACCCCCGCCCCGTGCCAGCCCGACCCGCCGCAGGCCCAGACCCTCCCCCCGCGCCCTATGGCGTGGTTGATCGGCCAGCCCTCGCAGAACGGCCCCGCCACCCGGCCGCCGGTCCGCCCGGCGTCCAGGATGAAGAGCCCCTTTGTCGTCCCGACCAGGATTTCCATGGCGCACCTCCCAGATTGCCCACCGGAAATCCTACGCCTGTCGCCCCGCAATGCACGCGTTTTCCCGACCGTCTGGACAAACCGCGCCCCCTGCCCCTAACTCCCCCGAAAAGGAGCCCTTCATGCCCCCCCGCAAGATCATCATCGACACCGACCCCGGTCAGGATGACGCCGTCGCCATCCTGCTCGCCCTCGCTTCGCCGGAACTGGAGGTGATAAGCCTCACCGCCGTTGCCGGCAACGTCCCCCTGGCCCTAACCCAGAAGAACGCCCGCATCATCCTTGACCTTGCCGGCCGCGCTGTCCCCGTCCATGCCGGCTGTGATCGTCCCTTGGCCCGCAAACTCGTCACCGCCGAACACGTCCACGGCAAGACCGGCCTTGACGGCATCCCGCTGCCCGATCCCGTCACGCCGCTCCACCCCCAGCACGCCGTCGACCACCTGATCGACACCCTCCGCGCCCATCCGCCCGGCACCATCACCCTCTGCCCCCTCGGCCCCCTGACCAACATCGCCACCGCCTTCCAGCGCGCCCCTGACATCATCCCGAAAGTGGCCGAGATCGTCCTGATGGGCGGCGGCTACTTCGAGGGCGGCAACGTCACCCCCGCGGCCGAGTTCAACATCTACGTCGACCCGGAAGCCGCTGATATCGTGTTCAAATCCGGCGTGCCGCTGGTGGTGATGCCGCTTGACGTCACCCACAAGGCCCTGACCTCCCGCGCCTGGGTTGAGGGGATGCGGTCCTTAGGCACCCCCGTCGGCCAGGCCGTCGCCTCCTGGACCGATTTCTTCGAACGCTTCGACACCGCCAAATACGGCAGCGACGGCGCCCCCCTGCACGACCCCTGCGTGATCGCCTACCTGATCGAGCCCGCCCTCTTCACCGGCCGCCACATAAACGTGGAAATCGAGACGGGGTCCGAGCTCACCC
>JAPLPF010000048.1 GCA_026400325.1 Rhodobacterales bacterium | reverse complement strand
ATTCGGCCGGGATCACGATTTCCGGTGCGGTCTTCATGTCGTCCGGCATGAACGCATCGGACCCGGCAATGCCGTTGCCATAGCGGGCAAAGGCACTGATCATCGCGGCGTTTTCCGGCACCATGATGAAGTCGAGGAACTTGTAGGCCTCATCGACGTTCTTGGCGTCCTGCAGCAGCATCACCTGGTCCATCCAGACGATGAAGCCCTCTTTCGGATAGCCGTACTGCACATCGGGGTTCTTCAGCCGCGCGCGCAGGATCGCGCCGTTCCAGTAGACCGATGCCGGAACATCGTTGGTGGCCATCTTGTCTTCCATGCCATAGTCCATCGACATCCAGACGGGCTTGGCCGCCAGAAGGGC
This sequence comes from Rhodobacterales bacterium, assembly GCA_026400325.1. GTDB lineage: Bacteria > Pseudomonadota > Alphaproteobacteria > Rhodobacterales > Rhodobacteraceae > Tabrizicola. The sequence continues at coordinate 7,828 of JAPLPF010000048.1, read as the reverse complement.
GTCGCGGGCCTTCTTCAGCACTTCGGTATCCTCGGTGCAGGGCTCGCCGCCGACATACATCGTGGCAAGGGCAAGCACGTCGTTCATCTCGGGCGTGACGTTGATCTTGCCTTTCAGCTCTTCCGGCGGGTCAAGCCAGATCGCACTGGTGTTTATGTCACCGCCATAAACAGTCTTGTTGACCGCAACGCCCGTGGTCCCCCACTGCCACGGAACAGAAAACTTGCGGCCGGGGTCGTAGTCGACGTTCAGCCATTCCGGTGCGATGTTGGCGTGGTTGGCAAACTTGGTGAGGTCCAGCTCCTGCACCAGGCCCTTTTCGATCCAGATCGGCACGTAGTTGGCCGAAGGCACCACAAGGTCGAAGCCCGCGCCACCAGCCTCGATCTTCGCCAGAGCGGTGTCGTTGCTGTCATAGTCGGTGACTGTGACCTTGATCCCGGTCTCGGCCTCGAACTTGGCCAGAAGCTCGGGCGAGGTATAGTTGCCCCAGTTGTAAAGCTGCAGCTCGCCTTCAGCGAAAGCCGGTCCGGCAAGGACCAGGGCAAGGGCGGTCAGTGTCTTTTTCATCGTCGTCTCCAGGTTGGGTTGCGGCGTCTTTTCGTCAGCGCCGTTCGCGGGTGAGAAGGAAGAAGGCCGTCAGGATGACCACGGTCAGCCCCAGCAGCAGGGTGGAAATGGCATTGACCTCGGGTGTCACCCCCCGACGCAACTGACCAAGCATGTAGGTCGGCAAGGTGTCCTGTCCCGCCGATTTCACGAATTCGGTGATGACCACATCGTCCAGCGAGGTGATGAAGGCCAGCATCGCACCGGCCACGATCCCCGGCGCCAGCAAGGGCAGCGTTACCCGGCGGAAGGTGCGCCATGGCGTGGCGTAAAGATCGGCCGCCGCAGTTTCAAGCGACAGGTCCAGCCCCTCCAGCCGCGCGCGAATCGGAAGATAGGCGAAGGGGATGCAGAAGGCGGCGTGGGCAAGGATGAGGTAGCCCAGGCCCTGATAGCCGGTCTGCACCTTGACCCAGGCGAAGACGATGAGGAGGGCTACCGCCGTCACGATCTCGGGCACCATGAGGGGCTGGTTGATCGCGACGTAGACGGCGGTCTGCCCCTTGAACGCCCGCCGCCGGGTGGTGCCAAGGGCGGCCATCGTCGCCACAGTGGTCGCGATCACCGTGGCCCAGAAGGCGATGACGACGGACCGCCAGGCAGCCTCCTGCACGGCGGTGTTGTTCCAGGCGACGGCATACCATTGCAGGGAGAAACCGTTGAAATCCATCACCGTCTTGCCGGCGTTGAACGAGAAGAACACCAGCGTGATGATGGGGATGTAAAGTGCCAGAAACGCGAGGATCGCGATGGTCGTGAAGCCGGGCAGGCGGTTGACGGCGAAACGCTCAGCCATGGGTCTGTGTCCCCCGGTTCGCCGCCCGGACGTAGAACAGGAGCGCCACCGTCACGATCACCAGCAGCGTCATCGACAGCGAAGCCCCCAAGGGCCAGTTGCGGCCCTGGCCGAACTGCAGCTCGATGAAGTTGCCGATCATCATGTTCTTGCCGCCGCCCAGCACGCGGGGCGTGACATAGGCACCAAGCGAGGGGACGAAGACCAGGATCGACCCCGCCACGATGCCCGGGCTGACGATGGGCAGGATCACCCGGCGCAAGGCCAGCCAGCGGCTGGCATACAGATCATAGGCCGCCTCCAGCATCCGCATGTCGAAGCGGTCGATCGCGGCGTACAGGGGCAGCACCATCAGGGGCAGGTAGACATAGGCCATGCCCGCCAGCACCGCCCCGTCGGTATACAGCATCTGGATCGGCTCGCTGATCATTCCGGTCTTGATCAGTGCCGTGTTGATCAGGCCTTCGGAGCGGATCACCTCAAGAATCGCGAAGGTGCGGATCAGAAGGTTGGTCCAGAACGGGATCGTGACGAGGAAAAGCCATATCGGACGCTGCGCCGGTGGCCGGGTCGCGATGAACCACGCGGTCGGGAAGCCTACGACAAAGGCCAGAGCCGTCGTGACCACCGACAGCCAGATCGACCGCCAGAAGATCGTGAGGTGGGCATCGGCAAGGCCAAGCGTGCCGTCGAAGATGTCGCGCTGAAACAGGATCGACACCCAGCCGTCCCAGGAAAACTGCCATTCCACGTTGCCAAAGTCGCCGGGCGTGAGGAAGGAATAGACCAGCATCACCAGCAAAGGCAGGATTGCCGCCAGCGCCAGCACGATCAGCGCCGGCAGGACCAGAAGCCAGCCGTTCCGGTCGGACTGCCGCAGGGCTGCCTCTTCGGCCGGGCTCATGGTCAATCCTCCACCCGCTGGACGCCGCCTTCGGCAAAGCTGATGCCGACCTCTTGTCCCTCGGTCAGGCCCGCATCACCCGATGCCGGGCTTTGCAGCCGGGCCACGATCTCGGTCCCGTCCGACAGTCCAAGGTGGCAATGCGTGTCGGTGCCGAAATAGACGAGCGACCGGACCGTCCCCTTCAGCCCCTGGCCGGGCAAGCCAAGGCGCAGCTGTTCGGGCCGCACGCTTACTGTCACCGGCCCTTTGGCACCAAGTCCGGGTGCCGGCACCCGTTCGCCGGTTCCAAGCAGGACGCCATCGGCCTCGCCCATTCCGGTCAGGAAGTTCGTCTCGCCGATGAAGCTTGCGACAAAGCGGTTCCGCGGATGGATGTAGATTTCCCGTGCGCTGCCGACCTGCTGGATCTTTCCCGCACTCATCACGGCGATGCGGTCAGACATGGTCAGGGCCTCTTCCTGGTCATGGGTGACAAAGACAAAGGTGATCCCGGTTTCCAGCTGCAGACGCTTGAGCTCGATCTGCATCGCTTGCCGCAGCTTGAGGTCAAGGGCCGACAGCGGCTCGTCCAGAAGCAGGACCTTGGGCGCAGGGGCAAGGGCGCGCGCCAGCGCCACGCGCTGCTGCTGTCCGCCGGAAAGCTGGCTTGTCCGGCGTCCGGCCAGCGCCTCGAGCTTGACCAGGGCCAGCATCTTGGCGGTGCGCGCCTTGACCTCTGACGAAGGCCTGCCCAGCATCTCAAGCCCGAAGGCGACATTCTGCGCAACCGTCAGATGCGGGAAAAGGGCATAGCTTTGAAAGACCGTGTTCACCGGGCGGCGGTTCGGCGGCAGGGTGGTGATGTCGGTTCCGTCCAGCAGGATCGTGCCGCCGGTCGGCATCTCGAAGCCCGCGATCAGGCGCAAAAGCGTGGTCTTGCCACAGCCCGACGGGCCGAGAAGGGTAAAGAATTCGCCCTTGCGAATATCGACCGAGACGTCATCCAGCGCACGGACGACAGCGTCGCCCTGCCCGAACGCCTTGACGACATTGCGGGCAGAAATCGTCACTTCGTTGCTCACTGACGCACTCCCTGTCACAGGGCCTGCCCGAGTCTTGCGCCCGGATCGTGCGCCAGAACCGCAGTCCCCCGGCGCCTATGCCCGGATGTTTGATCATACTGTTCGGAATATTTCTTTCCGGACAAGCGATTCCTTAAGCCTCAGCCAGCGATGGGCGCTCTTTTCCCGGCCCAGGGGCTTGCGCGCTCAACCTCTGCGCACAGCCCGATCAAAAGCTCATCCTGCCCGAAGGCCGCGGCCAGATGCACCCCGATCGGCAGGCCGCCCTTTGACCAGGCAAGGGGCAAGGATGCCGCAGGCTGGCCCGAGGCGTTGAAGATCGCACAAAAGGGGGAATATGCGAAAATCCCCTCCGGACCGGTGCGATAGGCAACGTAGTCTTCCGTCCGGTGGGCAAAGCGCCCGACCCGGGCCGGGGGTTCGGCCAGCGTGGCGGAAAGCAGGATATCCGGGCCTTGGTCAAAGAACCCGGCCATCTGGCGACCAAAGGCATGGATCTCGCCCACCGCTTGCAGATAACGCGTCGGGTGCAGGGTTTCGGCATAGGCCCAGGCACCACGGCCCACACCCTCCACCTCGTCGGCGCGGGGCGCGCGGTTGCCGATCTTTGCGCGGATCGACAGGGCCGTGCCGATCCCGACGATATCGGTCCAGGCCCGCATCATCATGGGCACGTCGGCGCGTGGCAGGGCAGGCTCCACCCGATGTCCAAGGCTTTCCAGCAGCCGCCCGGCCGCGCGGACGGCCTCGGCAACCTCGGGGTGGATCGGATCGCCGGTCAGGGTGGTATCGCAGATGCCGATGCGGAGGCGTCGGGGCGGGTGGCTGATCGCGGCGGCATGGCCCCGGTCCAGCGGTGGCGCGCAGTAGGGTGCGCCAAGATCGGCGCCTTCGCAGGCGTCAAGCATCACGGCAGTATCCCGGACCGAGCGGGTCAGGAACCCGTCGATCGCCATCCCGGCCCAGCCTTCCCCGGCAAAGGGCCCGTCTGGCAGCCGTGCCCGGGTCGGCTTGAAGCCGAAAAGCCCGCAGGATGCGGCAGGTATCCGCACCGACCCCCCACCGTCCGACCCATGCGCCATGGCGACGATGCCCGCCGCAACCGCCGCCCCGGCCCCGCCCGAGGACCCGCCCGAGGTGTGCTCAAGGCTCCACGGGTTCCGTGTCGGCCCGCCGTAGACGGCACTTTCCGTGGCCGCGCCAATTCCGCCTTCCGGGCTTGTCGTGCGCCCGAAGGTGACAACCCCGGTCGCCTTGATCCGCGCGAATATGCTGCTGTCGCGGGCATAGGTCGTGTTGGCCAGAAGCCGGCTGCCGTTGTGAGACGGGAAATCCACCGCCTCGCAGCCAAGGTCCTTGATCAGGAACGGCACGCCCCGGAACGGCCCCTGCGGCAGCCCTTCTGCGATGGCGCGCCGGGCCACGCCTTCCTGCATCAGCACCACGGCGTTGAGGGCCGGGTTCCTTGCCTCGACCGCCGCAAGGGCTGCGTCCAGAAGTTCGGTTGGCGTCACCTCGCCTTTTGCGACCCATGCGGCAAGCTCGGTGGCGTCCGTGGCACCCAGGTCTCCGGTCATCGCTGTCTTCCTTTTTTGTTGGCCGGACCATGCCCGCGCCCGATCCGGCCCTCATGCGCGTCCGCGCCGCCTTGCGTCGTTTTCCGGCCAGCTATGGTTTGCAGGCCCCGCCTCACACCGCATCCGGCCTAAGGCAACAGCGCAACGTCTTGCCTCAGCTTGCCGTCCTTGCCGAAAATCAGGATCCGGTTGTCGCCCGTCACCACGGCGACCCAACCCTTGCCGAAGGTTACCGCTTCGGCGGAAACTCCGGCAGGCAGGGCAAACCCTTCGGGCAGCGCGGGGGCGGGTGCTACAAAGGCCTGCGGCATTCGGGTGACAAGCACGGTCACCACGGTTATGACACCGCCGATCATGGTAAGGGTCAGGATGATGACCAGTCCTTTCAGAAACCGCAGGCTGGGCGGCAGCGCCGGTTCGGGGGCGTCGGATGTGACAGGATCGGTTGGCGCAGGATCGGTTGGGGCAGGCAAAGACATGGACGACACTTTCGAGGACGGGGACGAGGTCGAGGCTTTCGGGGTGAACGGCGAAGGCGCGGCGGCAGAGACCCTGTCCGTCACCATCGGCGCGGATGCCCCCGCACGCCTTGATAAGGCGCTTGCGGCCCTGGTGCCAGAGGAAGCGTCCCTGTCACGCTCACGCCTGTCCCGGATGATCGCAGAAGGCGCGGTCAGCCGGGGCGGGGTGGTCGTCACCGACCAGAAGGCCAAGGTCGCCGAGGGGGAGGTCTATGTCCTTCGCCTTGACCCCGCGACGGCGATCGAAACGCTGCCCGAGGCGATCCCCCTGAGCGTGGTCTGGGAGGATGCCGATCTGATCGTCATCGACAAGCCTGCGGGCATGGTGGTCCATCCGGCGCCCGGCACGCCGTCGGGCACGCTGGTCAACGCGCTTTTGCATCACTGTGGCGACACGCTGTCCGGGATCGGCGGTGCGCGGCGGCCCGGGATCGTCCACCGGATCGACAAGGACACCACCGGCCTTCTGGTCGTGGCCAAGTCAGACCGGGCGCATCATGGCCTTGCCCGCCAGTTCGAGGATCATTCCGTCACCCGGCGCTATCTGGCGGTGGTGCATGGCGTGCCGATGGCCAGCGACCCCCGGCTGCGCGGCCTGCGTGGCGTGACGGTCGAGGCCGCAGGTGTGATCCGCCTTGCGACCGGCCTTGCCCGCCACAAGACCGACCGCCAGCGCCAGGCTGTCGTGTGGGAGGCCGGGCGCCATGCCGTGACGCGGGTTCGCGTGGTGGAAGCCTTCGGCACCCAGGCCGCCCTGGTGGAATGCTGGCTTGAGACGGGGCGCACGCATCAGATCCGGGTGCATCTGTCTTATGCAGGTCATGGGCTGGTGGGCGATCAGACCTATGGCGGCCGCCGGAAGGTGGGGGGAAGTGCGCCGGGGGCAGCCCTTGCCAACGACTTCCCGCGCCAGGCGCTGCATGCGGCAACGCTGGGGTTCGACCACCCGGTCAGCGGGGAAAGGCTGGAGTTCACCTCGCTCTTGCCGGGCGACATCGAACATCTTGTCGACACGCTGCGCGGGACGTGAAGGCGAACGACCAGAGGCCAGGTCCGGGGTAGGGGCAACAGCACCCGGGCTGGCCGTCGGGACGCCCGAACGGGGCCTTGAGCCTGCTTTGCAGTCGCAGCATATTGCAGGCCGTCAGCCATCGGCCTATTGTTGCGCTTCTGCCGACTCGGGTCGGCTCAGGCATCGAGGCTTTTCAGCGCCCTTCCTGCCAGGAGGGAAACCAGACAGACAGTCGTGTGGCATGCGGCCCCGTCTTGTCTGGAAATGCCAAAAAATCCCTGCAATCACATCCAACCGGACAACACCCGAGGGTGACAATGAACACCGATCCCGTTCCGCGGAAGGCGCTGCCCTCCTTGCCGCTGTTCGACAAGGAAGCGATTGATATCGCGGACTATCTGAAGTCAGGCAACGAGGCCCCGTCCGACATCCACACCGACGATTCGAACAAGCAGGGCATGGCGCTGCTGACACTTGGCGCGATCGGCGTGGTTTACGGCGATATCGGCACGTCGCCGATCTATGCCTTCCGAGAGGCCTTGCGCGCCACCGGTGCTGCGGTTCCCGGGACGGCAGAGGTGCTGGGCATCCTCTCGCTCTTGATCTGGACGCTGATGCTGATCGTGACGGTCAAGTACGTCTTCTTTCTTTTGCGGGCCGACAACCGGGGCGAGGGCGGCATTCTGGCGCTGTACACGCTGGTGCGGCTGGCCACCGGGCGCCGGTCGATCCCCATCCTGTTGCTGGCGCTTTGCGGAGCTGCGCTTTTCGCGGGGGATGCGGCGATCACGCCGGCAATCTCGGTCCTGTCGGCCGTCGAGGGGATGCAGCTGGTCGTGCCTGCGCTTGAGGCGTTCGTGCTGCCGGTGACCCTTGGCATCCTGATCGCGCTTTTCGCCGTGCAACGGAACGGAACAGCAAGCGTGGCAAGGCTTTTCGGCCCGATCTGCGTGGTCTGGTTCGTGTCACTTGCCGGGCTTGGGCTTACGCACATCGCCGACACGCCGGCGGTGCTGGCATCGTTCAACCCGGTCTGGGGGGTGGCGTTGCTCGTCAACCACCCAGGGGTGGCCTTTGCCGTTCTGGGCGCGGTCTTTCTGGCCGTCACCGGGGGCGAGGCGCTTTATGCCGACCTTGGCCATTTCGGGCGGCGTCCGATCACGCTTGCCTGGTTCGGACTGGTCCTGCCGGCGCTGGTGCTGAACTATCTGGGTCAGGGGGCCATGGTTCTGGCAGACCCGGAGAAAGCGGAAAATCCCTTCTTTGACATGGCACCCGAAGCCACCTTGCCGATGCTGGTCGTCCTGGCCACGGCGGCGACGGTCATTGCCAGCCAGGCGGTGAT
>JAPLPF010000006.1:1663-6449 GCA_026400325.1 Rhodobacterales bacterium | reverse complement strand
GGGTCATGGACATGAACGACCGCGCGCTGCGCGATATCGTGGTGAACCTTGGTGGCGTGTCGAACGGTTTCCCGCGCCAGACCGGGTTTGACATCACCGTGGCGTCAGAGGTCATGGCGATCCTGTGTCTGTCGAATGATCTGGACGACCTGCAAAAGCGGCTGGGTGACATCGTGGTGGCCTATACCCGCGAGAAGAAGGCAATCTATTGCCGGGACATCAAGGCCGATGGCGCGATGACGGTGCTTCTGAAGGATGCGATGCAGCCCAACATCGTACAGACGCTGGAGAACAACCCGGCCTTCGTGCATGGCGGCCCGTTTGCCAACATCGCCCACGGCTGCAACAGCGTGATTGCCACCAAGACCGCGCTGAAGCTGGGCGAGTATGTTGTGACCGAAGCCGGGTTCGGGGCCGATCTGGGCGCCGAGAAGTTCTTTGACATCAAGTGCCGCAAGGCGGGGCTGAAGCCCTCGGCTGCCGTGATCGTGGCAACCGTGCGCGCGATGAAGATGAACGGCGGGGTGGCGAAGGCCGACCTTGGTGCCGAGAACGTGGAGGCCGTGAAGAAGGGTTGCCCGAACCTGGGCCGCCACATCGGCAACGTGAAATCCTTCGGGGTGCCGGTGGTGGTGGCGATAAACCACTTCTTCAGCGACACCGATGCCGAGATTGCCGCCGTGAAGGCCTACGTCGCCGAGCAGGGCGCCGAGGCGATCCTGTGCAAACACTGGGCGCTTGGGTCGGAAGGAATCGAGGAGCTTGCGCGCAAGGTCGTGCAGATGGCGGAATCCGGGGGCGCGAACTTCGCGCCGCTTTACCCCGATGACATGCCGCTGTTCCAGAAGCTGCAGACCATTGCCAAGCGCATCTATCACGCCGACGACGTGATTGCCGACAAGTCGATCCGCGACCAGCTGAAGACCTGGGAGGCGGCGGGTTATGGCCACCTGCCGATCTGCGTGGCCAAGACCCAGTACAGCTTTACCACCGACCCGACCGTGCGTGGCGCGCCGACCGGCCACACGGTTCCGGTGCGGGAAGTGCGGCTGTCGGCGGGTGCGGGCTTCATCGTGGCGATCTGCGGTGAGATCATGACGATGCCGGGCCTGCCCAAGGTGCCGTCGGCCGAAGTGATCCGGCTGAACGATGCGGGCCAGGTCGAGGGGCTGTTCTAAGGTCGCATTGCTCTTGGCAGGCTGTCGCCTTATCTCGGGGACAGCCTGAAAGGGAGAGTTTCGATGCGAAAGCCTGCGGATTGCACGACGATGGCCCAAATCCGGACTGAAATCGACCGGCTGGACGAAGACCTGGTCCGTCTCTTTGCCGAGCGGGCGGGTTACATCGACCGCGCGGCCGAGATCAAGGTGGGGGCTGACCTTCCGGCGCGGATTGACGACCGGGTCGAGCAGGTCGTGGGCAATGTCCGACGCCATGCCGAGACCTACGGACTGCCGCCCGAACTGGTGGAAAAGCTGTGGCGGCGCCTGATCGACTGGTCCATCGCGCGCGAGGAAAGCCGGCTTGGGCCGGACAGTTTGAGAAAGGGATGACGATGACAGCCACGGTGATCGACGGCAAGGCCTTTGCGGCACGTGTGCGCGCAGAAGTGGCGGCGCATGTGACGCGGCTGCGCGAGGAGCAGGGGTTGCAGCCGGGCCTTGCGGTGGTGCTGGTGGGCGAGGACCCGGCGTCCAAGGTCTATGTCAAGAACAAGCATGCCTCGACCATCGAGGTTGGAATGGCATCTTTCGAACATCGGCTGGATGCTGGGACGGGCGAGGCGGAACTTCTGGCGCTGATCGACCAGCTGAACGCCGATCCGAAAGTGCACGGCATTCTGGTGCAGTTGCCGCTGCCCGCCCATCTGAATTCGGAGCTGGTGATCAACCGGATTGACCCGACGAAGGATGTGGACGGATTCCACATATCGAACGTCGGCCTTCTGGGGACCGGGCAGAAGAGTATGGTGCCCTGCACGCCCCTCGGCTGCCTGATGATGCTGCGGGATCACCATGGGTCGCTGTCGGGCCTGAATGCGGTTGTGGTCGGGCGGTCGAACATCGTGGGCAAGCCGATGGCGCAATTGCTGCTTGGCGACAGCTGCACCGTGACGATCGCGCATTCGCGCACGAAGGACCTGGCCGAGGTGTGCAAGCGGGCTGACATTCTGGTGGCAGCGGTGGGGCGGCCCGAGATGATTACTGGCGACATGGTGCGGCCCGGTGCCACGGTGATCGACGTCGGCATCAACCGGATCGAGCGGGACGGCAAGACCAAGCTGGTGGGCGACGTGCATTACGAAAGTGCAGCGGCGGTGGCGGGGGCAATCACGCCGGTGCCGGGCGGCGTCGGGCCGATGACGATTGCCTGCCTTCTGGCGAATACGCTGACGGCCTGCTGCCGGGCGAACGGGCTGCCGGAGCCCGAGGGGCTGACGGCCTAAGCCAAGCCCACGAATTTTCTAGAAGATTCCTGGACTTCGATCAGCGGGGCATTGGAATTGCAAGGACGCGCGGGCCGGTAAGGATGGCCAGCGCGTCCTTTGCCATCAGGGCGGTCAAGGCAGCGTCGTGCGCGCGCAAGCCGCCAGTGTAGACGCCATAGGCGGGCAGGATCAGCCGGGCGGCGTCGGCGAGGAAACAGGGTTTTGACTGTCCGGCAAGGCGGGCCTTCGGGTGGTAATGGCCGGAGACCTCGGCCTTCTGGTCAGGCATGGCGATGTGGCGGAAGGTGAAGGGCATCAGCGTCACCTCGGCCCTATGGGTGCCGCCGATCTCGATCGGGCCCGGATCGTGGTTGCCGGTGATCCAGGTCCAGTCGCGCCCTGCCATCAGGCGGGCGAGCCAGAGGCGGGCTGAGTTTTCCAGACCATCGACGGCGGCGAGGTCGTCGAAGCTGTCGCCAAGGCAGATGACGATTTCCGCCTTCGTTGCCTCAAGGTCGCGGTCCAGCTTTTCCAGCGTGGCTTGCGTCTCGTAGGGTGGCAGAAGGGCACCGCCGCGACGGGCGAGGCGTTCGGATTTCCCAAGGTGCAGGTCGGAGACGCAGAGGAGCTTTCGGGCGGGCCAGTGAAGGCCGCCGGAGGGCAGGAGGTGCAGCGTTTCGCCGTGGTGAAAGAGCGCGTGGTGCATGGGCGGCTTGATGCCCTGTCGTCGGCTTGGAGGCAAGCAAGAGCCTCCTGCGGGGATATTTGAGGAAGAGAAAGCGATCAGGTGAGGCCGGCGGCTTCCATCAGCGCTTGCGCCTGGGCGGAGGCGAGGCGGTCGCGGCCTTCGCCTTGCACGGGGATGCGGCGGGGCTCGAAAAAGAGGGGGGCGGCGAGGGGGGTGACGCGGGGAAGGCGGTGGAGGTCGATGCGGGGGCCGACGCGGGCCAGAAGCGCCTCGATCCGGGAGAAGTCGATCAGGCCGCGCATCGCCTCTTCCCTTGTGATCTGGAGGAGGAGGTGGTCGGGGTCGTAGCGGCGGAGCGTGTCGTAGAGGATGTCGGTCGAGAAGGTGGCCTGGCGCCCGGTCTTGCGGCGGCCCTGGTGCGAGCGTTCGATGAGGCCCGAGATGATGGCGGTGGCGCGGAAGGTGCGCTTCATCACGGCATTGCCGGAAAGCCAGGTCTCAAGTCCTTCGCGCAGGGTTTCCAGGTCAAAGAGGGGGGCGGGGTCGGTGACCGGGTCGAGGCCCCAGATCAGGGTCGCGTAGTCGGTGGCGACGAAGCCGAGGGGGGCGAGGCCCTGGGATTCCATCTGCTTGGTAACCAGAAGGCCGAGGGTCTGCTGCGCGTTGCGGCCCGCGAAGCCGTAGACGACGAGATGTTCGCGCCCGTCATGGGGGAAGCTTTCGAGGAGAAGCGAGTGGGGGTCGGGGAGGCGCGAGACCTCGCGTTGGCGGGAGAGCCACCAGGCGGTGTGGGCGGGCAGGTCGGGCCAGGCTTCGGCCTGGAAGATATCCAGGATGCGGTCGGCCAGAAGGGTGGAGGTGGCGAACTTGGTGCCGTTGAAGACGGCGACCTTGGGGTCGCGGCCGGGGGTTCGGGAAACCTCTACCGTCATGTCGCGCAGGCCTTCGTAGCGGACGACCTGGCCGCCGATCAGGAAGGTGTCGCCGGGGGTGAGGGTGGCGGCGAAGGATTCTTCGATCTCGCCCAGGGGGGCGCCGTGGTTTCGCAAGCGCACCTTTAGGGTTTCGATGTCGATGATCGTGCCGAGATTCTGGCGGATCAGGGCGGCGGCGCGGGGGTCACGGAGGTGCCACCTGCCATTCGTCAGCTTCAGTCTTTGCCAGCGGTCGTAGGCTTTCAGGGCGTAGCCGCCGGTGGCGACGAAATCGAGGCAGGCGTCGAATTCGGCTTTGGTCAGAAGGGCATAGGGGCCAGCGGTGATGACTTCGCCATAAAGCTGGTCGGCGTCGAACGGCCCCGCGCAGGCTGTTGCCAGGAAATGCTGGCAAAGAACGTCGCGGGGGCCGGGGCCGCGGGGTTCACCGTCAAGGGTGTGGGCGCGGACGGCGTCGAGGGCGGCCTGACATTCGACAACCTCAAAGCGGTTTGCGGGTACGAGGAGGGCCTTGGAGGGCGCGTTGTAGCGGTGGTTGGCACGGCCGATCCTTTGCACGAGGCGTTTCACGTTCTTCGGTGCACCGACCTGAATCACCAGATCGACATCGCCCCAGTCGATGCCGAGGTCGAGCGAGCCGGTGCAGACGACGGCGCGGAGGGCGCCGGCGGTCATGGCCTGTTCGACACGCTCACGCTGTTCGCGGGAAAGGCTGCCGTGGTGGATGCCGATGGG
>JAPLPF010000006.1:0-1598 GCA_026400325.1 Rhodobacterales bacterium | reverse complement strand
AAGAAGAGTTCCGCCTGCGCGCGGGTGTTGTGGAAGATGGGCGTGGTGCGGTGGCGGTTGACTTCATTCAGGATGGCCGGGATGGCATAGCGTCCGCCGCCGCCGCTCCACGGTGGCGGGGCTTCGGTCTCCAGCATCGAGATGTCGGGGTCGGGGCCGGGATCGGCCTGCAGGATCGTGGTTTCAGGCGAGAGAAAGCGGGCGAGGGCAGAGGGATTTTCCACCGTGGCGGAAAGGCCGATGCGGCGGAGGCCGGGGTTCAGTGATTGCAGGCGGGCAATCTGCAGGACGAGTTGGTCACCGCGCTTGGATTCGGCGAGGGCATGGATTTCGTCAATGATAACCCGTTGCATACCCTGGAAAATCCTGGGGGCGTCTTCATAGCTTAGGAGGAGCGCGAGGCTTTCCGGCGTGGTCAGAAGGATATGCGGCGGGTCGGCGCGCTGGCGGCGCCGCTGGGTGTAGGTGGTGTCACCGGTGCGGTCTTCGACGCGGATATTGAGGCCTGCGCCTTCGATGGGCGTGCGCAGGTTGCGCCGGATGTCGGCGGTCAGCGCCTTCAGCGGCGAGATGTAAAGGGTGTGCAGACCGGGAGGCGGATTTGTCCCGAGTTCCGAGAGGGTTGGGAGAAAACCTGCGAGGGTCTTGCCGCCGCCGGTGGGGGCGATGAGGAGAGTGGCGGGGTCCGTCGCCTGTTCCAGCATATCCAACTGATGCGGGTGCAGGGTCCAGCCCTTGGTGGCGAACCAGGTGGTCAATGCGGGGGGGAAGGTGGTCATGGACGAAAAGATAATGCGGTGGCGGGGATTGGGGAACCCGGTCGGGCGCGCGCTGAGGTAACTGGCCGATAAGGTTGGATATTTGATGGCTGCTTTGCGTATGGTACCCGTGTGGCAGGCGTATGGCCCCTGTCTGGGGTCCAGGATGGTGACGAAGTCGTTGGCCTTTCGGCGCGAATCGGCCTTTGACAAGACCAGACAGGCCGCGGCGAGGGATGTCCGGAGAACACCCTTCCCACCAGACCAATGTTCCGCACCGGCCGTGGATGCCGGGATTGCGGCTCTTTTTCCAAGGCGACGGCGTCATTCTGCTTGCCCGTCTCTGGCCGCGCGCCTAATCCGTTGCGCATGAGAATTTTGTTCCTTGGCGACGTGATGGGCCGGTCAGGCCGGACGGCCGTGACCGAGCGGCTGCCGGGTTTGCGGGCGGCCTGGGGGTTGGATTTCGTCGTGGTTAACGGCGAGAATGCCAGCCAGGGCGCGGGGCTGACCGGCGACCACGCCAAGGAACTGCTTGCCGCGGGGGCGGATTGTCTGACGCTGGGCGACCATGCCTTTGACCAGAAGGACATGTTGAGCTTCATCGAGCAGGAGCCGCGGATCATCCGTCCGCTGAACTTCTCAAAGGTGGCACCGGGCAAGGGGTTTCGCATCTTCGAGGCAACGCAGGGGCGCCGCGTTCTGGTGACCCAGGCGCTGGGGCAGGTGTTCATGAAGCGGCCGTTTGACGACCCCTTCAGCGCGCTGGAATCGGTGCTGAAAGCGCACACCCTGGGCGCGGTGGTGCAGGCGTCGATTGTCGATGTGCATGCGGAGGCC
>JAPLPF010000226.1 GCA_026400325.1 Rhodobacterales bacterium | reverse complement strand
GGCAAGCCGGCAGTCGCCATCGTGCTGATCGACCCCGGCACCGCCGACCTTGACCGCGATGGTCTGGCCAGCCTGCCCTTCCCGATCAGCGTGGCCCTTGACCCGATGGACCCCGCCACGCCCGAGCGTTCGGCCATCTACCGCGCGGCGGGCAAGGAGGTGGTGATGCTTGCCACCGGCATTGCCGAAGGCGCTCAGGCATCCGATATCGAAGTGGCCTTCCAATCGATGGCGCAGGGCCTGCCCGAAGCCGTCGCCGTAATGGACCTTTCCGTGCCGACCTTCCAGAATCGCCGTCCGCTGGCCAGCCTGGTCGTGCCGGTGATCGGCGCACAGGGTCGCGGACTTCTCACCTGGGACGAAGGCCTGAACGCTGCAGATCAGGTCGCCCGGCGCGAGGATATTCCTTCGGCGGTGGTGTTCCGTGACCTGACATCGGGCGGAACCGACAGCGCGGCAATCCGCAGGGTCCTGGACCGGGCCATCTTCAAGGCAGGCCAGGACGGCCGCGCAGTTGTTGCGGGCACCGCCTCGCCTGAAACCGTGGCGGCCCTGCTGGAATGGTCGGTCGAAGGCCGCGCCGCAACGGTCGCACTGGCACCGCTGACCGGGGTGCTGACGGTCGAATAAGACCGTTCGTCGATGACTTCGTCATGCCTCGCGGCGGTCATCCGATGCGGGGCACCCGACGCGGGGGGCGCAGTCGGATGACGGGACACCCTTCAGCTGTTGTCGCGCCGGGCGAACAGCCCGGCATCTTCGGCAGCACGGCGTAGCGCGTTGGATTTGTTCACGGTTTCCTGATACTCGGCCTCTGGATCGCTGTCAAAGACGACACCGCCCCCGGCTTGAATGTACAGGGTATCGTCCTTGAGGACCGCCGTGCGCAACGCGATGCAGAAGTCCATCTCGCCATTCGCCGCGAAGTATCCGACACCCCCGCCGTAGATCCCGCGCTTTTCAGGCTCAAGCTCGTCGATGATCTCCATCGCGCGCACTTTCGGGGCACCGGATACCGTGCCGGCCGGCTGAAGGTTTCGGTCGGGCGCACGGTGCCGACTTTCGCCACCCGGCCCACATCGTTGCGGCCAAGGTCAAGCAGCATCAGATGCTCGGCCCGTTCCTTGGGGTCGGCCAGAAGGTCGGCCTCAAGCGCGCGGTCTTCGTCTGCCGTTGCCCCGCGCTTGCGGGTTCCGGCGATGGGACGCACGGTCACCTCGCCGTCGCGCAGGCGGACCAGGATTTCGGGGCTCGCGCCCACCACCTGAAAACCGCCGAAGTTGAAGAAGAACATGAAGGGCGACGGGTTGGTGCGCCGCAAGGACCGATACAGCGCAAACGGCGGCAGTTCGAACCGCTGCGCCCAGCGCTGGCTGGGGACGACCTGAAAGATATCTCCCGCGCGGATATAGTCCTTTGCCTTTTCGACCGCCGCCTTGTACCCGGCGTGGGTGAAGTTCGACTTTGGCGCGCCTACGGGTGCCACCTCGCCAAGGTCGCGGGCGGCAGACGGTGCCCGGTCCAGATCGCGCAAGGCATCCATCACCCGTTCGGCGGTCTGGGCATAAGCCGCCCGCGCCGTCAGGCCCGAGGCCACCCAGGCTGGCGAGACAATCGTCACATCCCCTTTCACGCCGTCCAGCACCGCCACGACCGAGGGGCGCATGAGCACCGCGTCCGGCACGCCAAGCGGATCGGGATTGACGTTCGGCAGATGTTCGACAAGGCGGATCATGTCATAGCCAAGATACCCGAAAAGCCCGGCCGATACCGGTGGCATGCCATCGGGCATTTCGACGCGGCATTCGGCGATCAAGCCGCGCAGGGTTTCCAGCGGGTGGCCGGGCAGCGCCCGGAAGGCCTGCGCGTCAAAGCGGGCCTCGCGGTTGATCTCGCTTTCGGTGCCCCGGCACCGCCAGATCAGGTCAGGTTTCATCCCGACGATGGAGTAGCGCCCCCGCACCTCGCCCCCGGTCACCGATTCCAGCATGAAGGTATCGGACCGGGCATCGCCCAGTTTCAGCATCAGGCTGACCGGAGTGTCGAGATCGGCCGCGATCCGCGCCCAGACCACCTGGTTCTCACCGCGGTTCCACGCGGCTTCGAAAGTGGGGAAATCCGGGAAAAGCTGCATCAGGGCAGGCTCGCGTGGACCGCGTCGATCGTGGCCTGGTCAAGCGTGATCCCGGCTTCGGTCGACAGCGCGCTTGTGAAGGCCGAGAAGGCATCCGTGGCAATGGCCTGTTCGATCTGGGCGGAAAGGGCCGTCCGAAGGGCGGTTGCATCATCCCCTTCGCGCGCGGCTGGCTGGATGCGGTCCAGCCGGACCACCGCGATGAAGCCATCGGCCTCGATCACTTGCACATCCCCTTCTGCCAGCGAAAAGACCGACTGCAGCAAGGTGTCCGGCGTATTGGCAACCAATCCGTCACGGGCAATCTCGGGCGTCACTTCGACGATTCCGAAGCTGCCGATCGCTGCCCCGCCTTCGATGGCGGACTTGATCTCGATCGCACGGGCAGCCAGGGCCTTTGCGACTGCGTCGGCGTGCCAGGCGGCATCCACCTGATCGCGCGCTTCGTCAAAGGGAATGGGGGCCGCGGGCACGACCTCGTCCAGCCGCAAGGCGACAAGGCCACCATCCTCAAGCACGATCGCCTGGGCAAAGTCGTCGGGCTGGACCGCGTCTGCAGCAGTCCGGAAGGCCGGGTAGCCCTCGATCACCGCAACACCCTGCTGGCCCGGCACATGGTCCAGTGTCGAAAGCACAAGGCCCGCGTCCTTTACAAGGTCCTCCAGCGTGGCCCCGCCTGCCAGAAGATCATCGACAATCTCCACCTTGTCCGCAATCAGGCGGCGGGCGGCATCGGTCTGCATTTCGATGGCAAGCGTATCGCGCGCGTCCTCGAACGTGGTTTCTTCGGCGCCGAGGACCGTGACCACACGGAAAAGCGCAGGACCAAGGTCCGATCCAAGGGGACCAACCACTGTGCCTTCTTCGGCGGCGAAAACAGCGTCGGCGGCATCACCCAGATCATCCTTTGAGACATCGCCAAGGTCGATCGCGTCCAGGGTCAGCCCACGTGCGGCAACCAGATCCTCGAACGTGGACCCACCGTCAAGTTCGGCCCGTGCAGCGTCGGCGGCGGCCTGGTCAGGATAGACCAGCCGCTCCACAATCCGGCGCTCGGGGATGACGAATTCATCAATCCGGGACTGGTAAAGGTCACGCAGCACCGCTTCGTCCACCGGTTGGTCGGCCGCAATCTCTTCGGGCAGAAGGGCGGCATAGGTGATGCGCTTTGCTTCGGGCCTGGTGAAGGTGGCAATGTTGGCGCTGTGGAACGCCTTCAATTCGTCATCCGTCGGATCGGGGATCGGGGTGGTGAGGTCAGCCTCGCCCAGCCGCAGCATCGAGAATCCGCGCCGTTCGGCGATCCAGGCGTAAAGCGTTTCGGTCATTGATGCGGGGGCCGCAAAGCCACCCGAGACCATGCCCTGCACAAGTCCGCGGGTGATATCGCGGCGCAAGCTGGCCTCGAACTCGCCTTCGGTCTGGTTGTTGCGATCAAGGGTGAAGCGATAGGCCTCGCGGTCGAAGGCCCCCGAGACCCCCTTGAAGGCGTCGATCTGCATGAGGTCGTTTGCCACGACCGCATCGCCGACCGAAATCCCAAGCCGCGTGGCTTCGTTGTCAAGGGCAGCACGGGTGACAAGCCCCTGCAGGACCTGCTGGTCAAGCCCGAAGGCCAGCGCCTCTTGCGACGAGATCTGTTGTCCGACCTGCTGGGAAAAGGCGTTCAGTTGGGACCGGAAAGCAACTGCGTATTCGTCTGCCGTGATTTCGGTATCACCCACCTTGCCAATGGTGCTGACCCCGCCACCGAAATTCGTCACCCCAAATCCGCCAAGACCAAGGATCAGGAAGGCCAGCAACACCCAGACGGCGGCCTCTTTCGCGCGGTTCTTCGGGCGCCTTGTTTCCGTCTCGGGGGTCTTCGCCATGGCTGTGCCTTTGTCTGGTTCTGGCCTCGCTGAATAAGGCCTGGGGGCCCGGGGGGCAAGTCCGGATCGGGCGGATCGCCCCCAGAGCCTGTCCGACAAAAGTGGCATCCGGTCTTGTCGAAAGACAGCCGACCAGCAGGGGGCCGAAGCCTGACTGACGCCTCTATCTGCGTCAGACAGGCTTTAGGGCGCAAAGGCTGCGAGGCGGCGGAACATCTCGGCGATGCCGACAGCGTCGACGTTGGCAAAGGCGATGCGGATCTGGCGCTTTCCGGCCTCTGACCCCGGCGGTTGGAACATCGTTCCGGGCAGCATCAGAAGCGACGCGTCGGTGACCAGACGCCTGCACAAAACGTCGGAGGCCATGTCAAAAGGATGCTCGACATAGGCAAAATAGGCCCCGCAGCCCAGAAGTTTCCAGCCTTGCAGCGCTGTGAACCCATCGGTCATCGCCCGTCGGCGGGCCAGAATCTCGTCGCGTTCGCCCGCCACCCATTGCGCCAGGTTCCGCATCCCCCAAAGGGCGCCGATCTGGCCAAGCTGGCTGGGGCAGATCGCGACGGTATCAAGGAACTTCTCGACCTCGGCCAGCCGGCCCTGCGAGGCGACGATGGCCCCAACCCGGTGGCCGGTCAGTCGGTAAGCTTTTGAAAAGCTGTAAAGATGAATGAATGTCTCTGGCCAGTCAGGGTCGGCGAACAGCTCATGCGGAGAGCCGGTACGGCTGTCGAAATCGCGGTAGGTTTCATCCACGATCAGCGCAATGCCCCTTGACCGCGCCAGATCACGGAAAGCCGCCAGCGTTGCCGCCGGATACTCCACCCCACCCGGATTGTTGGGGCTGACAAGGACAATCGCCTTGGTCCGCGTCGTGATGAGGGCCGCAGCGGTTGCCGCGTCCGGGATCAGGGTCGACCCGGTCTCCAGCGGCACCGCGCTGACCGAGGCCATGTCCAGCCACATCTTGTGATTGAAGTACCATGGCGTCGGCAGGATCACCTCATCGCCCGGCCCGGCAAGGGTGGACATCACGGCGGTGAAGGCCTGGTTGCAGCCCTGGGTGATGGCCACCTGTTCGGGGATGATCGCGCCGCCGTAGGCTGCAGACCACTGGTGGGCGATTTCCTCGCGAAGCGCGGGCAAGCCCAGGACGGGGCCGTAAAGATGGGCACCTGGGTCGTTCAGCGCCGCGTCGGCAAGAGCCTGGCGCAGCCCAAGCGGCGGGCTTTCCACCGGTGCGGCCTGGCTCACGTTGATCAGCGGCCTTTCGGCGGGAAAGCGCACGCCGTCAAGCCAGCGCCGCGCTTCCATGACCGGGGGCGGGTCGGTGGCGGCCATGGCAGGGTTCAGGGGGTGAAGCATGGCGACAGTCCTTATGGCAAGCAGGGTGTTCGGTCAGGCTTGCGAAAGCTTGGCGGACGTGCCGCGCAAAGCCCGCCATTCCTGCCAGACCAGCCCGATCATCACCAGATCGAAAAGCGCGAGAAGCAGCAGGAACGGCGAGCCTGCATGGAAGAATTCAATGGTCTGATAGATCACGAACCCGGCCAGCACGACCATGGCGGCAGGGTAGGCCCAGACCACCCTGCGCCAGAGGAGGAAAACCATGACCAGCTTCAGCCCGCCGTGCGCCAGCAGGTAAAGCGCATAGAAATGCTGGGTGCCGATCGGAAACTGTTCAACCGCGCGCATGGTCCACGTTGCCATCGTGTCGGTCGGGTCTTCAGCGATCTCGAAATGCGTCAGCCAGAACACGAAACGCGCGATCAGCGGGTTGGGAGTGAACAGCAGACCAAGACCGGCCAACGCCTCAAGCGCGGTCAAGGTTCCCTTGATGGCAAGACTGGCTTCGAACAACCAGTGCAGCAAGCGATCTCGGCTTTGGCGAAGCATTCACGCGGCCTCAGTCCATCCCGCGCATCGGCTGGACATATTGCAGCGCCATGTCCCAGGGAAAGAAGATCCAGGTGTCCTGGCTGACCTCGGTGATATAGCTGTCGACCATCGGCTTGCCGGATGGCTTGGCATAGACCGTGGCGAAATGCGCGCGCGGGTAAAGCCTGCGCACCAGTTCCAGCGTCTTGCCGGTATCGACCAGATCATCGACGATCAGGATGCCGGTGCCGTCGCCCATCAGATCGGCTTGCGGCGATTTGGTGACCTTGGCTTCGGCCTGGGCCTGATGGCTGTAGCTTTTCACCGAAATCGTGTCGACGACGCGGATGTCCAGTTCCCGACTGACGATCATCGCCGGAACCAGACCGCCGCGCGTGATCCCGACGACTGCCTTCCAGGAACCACCCTCGCCCGGGCCCTTGCCGTCCAGTCGCCAGGCCAGCGCGCGCGAATCGCGATGGATCTGGTCCCAGCTGACGTGAAACCCCTTTTCATGCGGCAGGCGATCGGCGGACATCGGTCTCTCCCCTCAGGTGGTGGCGATCTTGAGGCCAAGCAGGCCAAGCAGACCGCCAAAGCAGCGGTCGATCACGGGCTTTGCCCCGGTATAGGCGCAGCGGGTGGCGTCCAGCGAAAAGATCCGGGCCACGATGGTGTTCCAGCCGGTCTCGACGCTGAAAAGGTAGGCCAGAAGTCCCACAAGCACCCAGATCGGCGTCCCGGGCGGCACGGTTCCGATGAAGATGGCGCTGAGCAGGACCGCCGGCTTGGGGTTCGACAATTGGGTGCCAAGCCCCAGCCGGAACGCGGATGCGGCGGACCGTGGGGGTGCGTCTGTCAGCACGGGCAAGGGTTCGGCGGCGTGGCGCCACATGCCGATCGCCATCCACACGAGATACAGCCCGCCTGCGATCTTGAAGGCCCAAAGCAGCGTGGGCGCGATCTGGAAGATCACCGCCAGCCCGCTGAGCGCGAGCAGCGCCCAGAAGACCGCCCCTGCCCCGATCCCGAGCGCAAGGAAAAAGCCGGTGCGCAGCCCTTCGCCAAGGAAGGCGGCAGAGGTCACTGTCCGCCGTCCTTCTTTCCCGTCACGATGTCGATGTCGGGCGCGTCGATCGCCTTCATGCCCACCACATGATAGCCCGCATCGACATGCAGGTTTTCACCCGTGGTGCCGGACCCGAGGTCGGACAGAAGGTAAAGCGCCGCCTTGCCCACCTCTTCCTGCGTGACGTTCCGGCGCAGGGGCGAGTTCAGTTCGTTCCAGCGCATGATGTAGCGGAAATCGCCGATGCCCGAGGCAGCCAGGGTCTTAATCGGTCCGGCGCTGATCGCGTTCAC
Source organism: Rhodobacterales bacterium (assembly GCA_026400325.1). Taxonomy (GTDB): domain Bacteria; phylum Pseudomonadota; class Alphaproteobacteria; order Rhodobacterales; family Rhodobacteraceae; genus Tabrizicola. The sequence continues at coordinate 357 of JAPLPF010000226.1, read as the reverse complement.
CCGGATGCCGTCCTTGCCAAGATCCTCGGCGATGTATTTGACCGAAGCTTCAAGGGCCGCCTTGCACAGGCCCATCACGTTGTAATGCGGCATCACCTTTTCCGCACCGTAATAGGTCAGCGTCAGCAGGCTTCCGCCGGGGTTCATCATGGCCGCCGCCCGTTGGCAGACGGCGGTAAAGCTGTAGACCGAGATATCCATCGACATCAGGAAATTCTGCCGGCTGGTGTCGACATAGCGGCCACGCAGTTCGTTCTTGTCAGAAAAACCGATGGCGTGGACCACAAAGTCCAGACTGCCCCACTCGGCTTTCAGCCAGGCAAAAAGCGCATCCATGCTGTCTTCGCTGGCCACGTC
>JAPLPF010000112.1 GCA_026400325.1 Rhodobacterales bacterium | reverse complement strand
CTACATGATCAACGACAGCTATCCGGTGCATTCCGGCGGGCAGATGAATTCGGTTGCCGTGGCGGAGGTTTCGGGTTGCATGCCGCTGATCATTCCGTCGGACCCGCGGTTGGTCAGCGTGGCCGACCTGCTGGGCCTGTGCGACGGATTTCTTCTGACCGGGGGCCGCCCGAACGTCCATCCAAGCGAATATGGCGAAGAGGAGACTGCCGCGCAGGGCTGGTTGGACCTGTGCCGGGAGCCGAACACGCTGCCGCTGATCCGCGCCTGCGTGGACCGGGGCCAGCCGTTCCTGGGCATCTGCCGCGGCTTTCAAGAGGTGAACGTGGCGCTTGGTGGGACGCTTTACCCGGAAATTCGCGATCTGCCGGGACGGATGAACCACCGCATGCCACCCGATGGCACCCTGGAAGAACAGTTTGCCCTGCGCCATCAGGTAAGCTTCTCGGACGGGGGCCCTTTCCACAGGCTGCTTGGCGCGCGTGAAGTGATGACGAATACGCTGCACGGACAGGGAATTGCCCGGACAGCGCCGCGCGTCGTGGTTGACGGGCTGGCAGCGGATGGCACGCCCGAGGCGATCTATGTCAAGGATGCGCCAGGGTTCACGCTGTCGGTACAATGGCATCCGGAATGGAATGCGGCGAACGATCCGGTGTCGCGGCCGTTGTTTCAGGCCTTTGGTGCGGCGGCTGCCGCCTGGGCCGGGCAAGGCGCGGGCTGGCCGGAAACCTTGCGCAGGGCCTGAAAAGGGCCGCCTTGGGCTGGCGCGTTTGCGGCACGTCAGCGGATGGCGATTTCGTCCGATCGCATGTAGCCCAGAACGTCGCGGGTCTGCTGGTCCAGGAGATCAAGGTCCAGATAACTGTCCGACAGGCGGTGGGTGCGATTTTGCATTTCCGCCAGTTCGGCGGTCAGGCGGTCGCGCTCGACCTTGAGGGTGGCGGCCTCGGCGTCGATCGCCACTCGGCGGAAAATGCCGTAGTCGCCCTGCACGGCAGCGAAGGTGAAATAGATCCCAAGGGCGAAGGACACCCCGAGATAGATCAGACCACCCAGTCCCCGATGAGAGTTTGCCGCAGTCATGCACTCGCCTCACCGCCCCTCTTGATCAGGGGGCGTTGAGCGAATCATTGCACATCAATGCAGACTTGTGAATCCCGAAAATGCGCGGGACTCAAGGACTTGTAAGCTGCGGCTTGCAGGCTGCGCCTGGCGGTTCCGGGCTTGCTGCCGATTTCAGGTAATGGACGCGGCGTGGATGCTGTCGATCGCGTCTTTCAGGACGCTGTCGAATTCGGCAGCGGTCTGTTGGGCCGACAACCCCTCGCTGAGTGCGCGGCTGAAGCTGGCGATGATCCCGTGGTTCTGCGCAAGAATCTCGTTCGCCCTGGCCCGCGCGTGCCCGCCCGAAAGCGCCACCACCTTCAGCACTTTTGGATGCTTGACCAGCGGCTGATAGAAATCCGGCACCGTCGGCAGGCTGAGCTTCAGCATCACTTGTCCGTCAAGCCCCTCGAGATGCTTCAGAATCTCGGCCTGCAGGATCGCCTCGGCCTGCGGCTTGTCGGCGATGGAAATCGTGACTTCAGGTTCAAGGATCGGCATCAGCCCGTGTGCGGCGACCTGACGGCCAAGCGCGAACTGCTGGGCCACGACGGCGGCAATCCCCTTGGCGTTCGCCGCGTTCACGACCGAACGTTCCTTGGTCCCGAATATTCCGGCTTTTGCGGCCCGGTCCAGAAGCGCATCGAGGCCAGGGATCGGCTTCATCAGTTGAACGCCGTCAGCTTCGGCCTCCAACCCCTTGTCGATCTTGAGGAAAGGTACCACGCCCCGCTTTTCCCACAGGTAGGTTGCTGTCGGGATGCCGTCGATCATGCGGTCCATGGTCTGCTCGAAAAGAATCGCGCCCGCCACCTTGTCGCCGGTGAAGCCGGGCGACTTTATGATCCGGCTGCGCATGGCATGGATCAGATCATACATCGCCTCTTCGCCCGAGTATTCGGACTCGTCCACGCCATAGAGTTTCAGCGCCTTGGGGGTCGACCCTCCGGATTGGTCAAGCGCTGCGATGAAGCCCCGGCCGCCCCGCACCTGTTCGGTCATATTCGCGTTGGTCATGTCGATCTCCCAAATGTTACTGCTGGCATAGCTTTGATGGTGCTGCCACTCAACCCATCAAGGCCTTCACACCGGGCAATTCCTTGCCTTCCATCCATTCAAGAAATGCGCCGCCTGCGGTCGAGATGAAGGTAAAATCATCCGCCGCCCCTGCCGCGTTCAGCGCCGCCACCGTGTCGCCGCCCCCGGCGACCGAGATCAGCTTGCCCTCACGCGTGAGCCGGGCTGCGGCACGCGCTGCGGCAAAGGTCGCCGCGTTGAAGGGCTCGATCTCGAAGGCACCCAAGGGGCCGTTCCAGATCAGGGTTCGCGACCCGGCAAAGACGGTTTCCAGGGCGGCAACCGTTTTTGGCCCCGCGTCCAGAATCATCGCGTCGGGCGGGCAATCACGGACGCCAAGCGTCTGGCTGTCCGCGCCGGCCTTGAACGCGCGTGCGACAACGATATCCACCGGAAGATGGATCTGGCAGCCCGCCTTCTGCGCCCGGTGCCGGATTTCGCGCGCTGTTTCTGCCATGTCGCGTTCGGCCAGCGATTTGCCGACCTCGATCCCTTCGGCCACCAGGAAAGTGTTGGCCATGCCGCCGCCGATCACCAGATGATCGACCTTGGTGACAAGGTTGGCCAGAAGCTCGATCTTGGTGGATACCTTCGCCCCGCCGACGACCGCAACCACCGGCCGCTGGGGCGAGCCCAGGGCCGCCTCAAGCGCCTTCAACGCGGCCGCCATCAGCCGCCCTGCGCAGTTCGGCAAGAGCCGCGCCACCCCTTCGGTCGAGGCATGTGCCCGGTGCGCGGCAGAGAAGGCGTCGTTGCAGAACACATCGCCAAGGCTGGCCAGAAACTGCGCCATGGCCGGATCATTCGCCTCTTCCATCGGCGAAAAACGTGTGTTTTCAACCAGAACCACGGCGCTTGCAGGCAAGGCGTCGATCATCGCACGGGTGGGACGCTCGACAAAGGTCACCGCCTGGCCGAGGGCCGCCTCAAGCGCGGGCTGCACGCGACGCAGGCTCATCTCGGGGACGACCTTGCCCTTGGGGCGGTCGAAATGCGCCAGGAGAACGACCTTGCCGCCCTTGGACTGAATGTCCTTGACCGTGGGCACGATCTTGTCGATCCGGGTGGTGTCCGTCACCCGGTCGCCGTCCATCGGCACGTTGATGTCGACCCGCACCAGCACGACCTTGCCGGCCAGCGCCACGTCATCCAGCGTTTTCCAGGGCATCGGATTCTCCTTGATGAAAGACCTTTCGCTTTTGGCCCCTGGGTCACGCTTCCGTCAACCGCTTTGGACGCTTTGCCCTTTCCTTGGCCGGATGCCGCCAGTAGGGTCCTGCGCGACGAAACCAAGGAGAGCCCGATGCCCGACATCAAGGACCCCGAAAACACCATCATCGTCACGTTGAAGGACGGCGAAGTGGTGATCGAACTTCTGGCCGACGTGGCCCCGAAGCACGCCGAGCGGATGAAGCAGCTTGCCCGCGACAAGGCCTATGACAACGTGGCCTTCCACCGTGTGATCGACGGCTTCATGGCGCAGACCGGCGATGTGGAAAACGCGAACATGGAAGCGGCGAATTACAACCCGCGCCGTGCGGGCACAGGCGGGTCCAAGTACCCCGACCTTCCGGCCGAATTTTCCAAGTTGCCACATGACCGCGGCACCCTGGGCGCGGCGCGGTCGCAAAGCCCGAACTCGGCGAACAGCCAGTTCTTCATCAACTTCAGCAACAACCATTTCCTGAACGGCCAGTACACCGTCTATGGCCGGGTCATCAGCGGGATGGAGCATGTCGACAAGATCACGAAGGGCGAGCCTCCGGCCAACCCTGACCGCATGATCACAGTAAGGGTGGCTGCCGATGTCCAGGCTTGATTTCACGCTTGTCGCGGCTTTCGCGGCTTTTGCCACCACAGCCTCGGCCCAGGCGGTCGACGGCCCCGGCCCGAACCTGGTGATCGAGGTTGCCGGCCAGGCGAACGGCACCATCGTGATCGACCTGCTGGCCGATGTGGCCCCGCTGCATGTGGCGCAGATCACCGCACTTGCCAGCGAAGGCGCCTATGACAACGTGGTCTTCCACCGGGTGATCGACGGCTTCATGGCGCAGACCGGCGACGTGTCGAACGGCAAGGCCGGGGGCGATCTGTCCGCGGCGGGCATGGGCGGATCGTCAAAGCCCGACATCCCGGCCGAGTTCACCAAGGACCTGTCGTTCCAGCGTGGCGTGGTCGGCATGGCCCGGGCGCAGGATCCCAACAGCGCCAACAGCCAGTTCTTCATCATGTTCGCGCCGGGCGAGTTTCTTGATGGCCAGTACACGATTGTCGGCAACGTCGTCTCGGGCATGGATGTGGTCGACGCGATCAAGCGCGGCGATGGCCCGAACGGTGAGGTCACCTCGAACCCGGATGTCATGACCAAGGTCACGGTCCAGCCCTGAACCTTGATTTCCACGGATACTGTCGCTATGTTGCGTCAGTATCCGTGGAGTTTGCCATGTCCCTTGCTCTTGCCCGCATCACCGAAGGCCCCGGCTTTTCGCCCCGGCTGATTGCAGAGCGTCTTTTGACCACGGTTGAAGACGTGGCCCGATCGACCGGGCTTGGCCGGGACGCGCTGTCGCGCAAGGACCGAATCGCCCAGCCGAAAACCCAGACCCGCCTGCGCGAGATGATGGAAATTCTCAACCGGACATCGCCCCGCTTCGGCTCGGACCTTCTGGCCTATGCCTGGTTCCGTTCGGAACCGATCGCCGGTTTTGGCGGCATGACTGCCATGCACCTTGTCCGCGAAGGCCGGGCCGACGAGGTGATGGATTACATCGACGCGGTGGATGCCGGCCTTTACGCCTGATGCGGCTGCAGGCCATCGTCTACCGCGCGCTGAACCCGGTCTGGGTTGGCGAGTGAAGGTGCCCGGCGCTATGGCGGCCGGTTCAACCCCAAGGGCATGGCAGCACTTTACTGCACTCTTGACCCAGTGACCGCGGTGCGCGAGGTCAGCCAGATCGGTCAGCCCCTGCAACCGACGATCCTTGTCAGCTTCGAGGCCGATATCGCCCCGGTGTTCGACGGTGCCAACCCGGCAGAGCTGGATCGGTTTGCCATGACAGCCGAGGCGTTGGCGGCGAATGACTGGCGCGTCCACATGGCAGCGGGGCAGGAGGCACCGACCCAGCGCTTTGCCCGCCGTCTGCTGGGTGCGGGCTTTGCCGGGATGCTCGCCCCCAGCTACGCCCGCCTTGCCCCGCCGCAAGCCCGCAACCTGATCCTCTGGCGCTGGACGCCCGACAGGCTGCGGCTGATCGACGACGAGGCGCGCCTCCGGCCCGCTCCTCCACCCTGACGGGCGTCCTCGCTCCGGCGAAGAGCGACTGAAAGGAAGCGATGAGCGACCGCTAGCCCATCACGACAAGTGCATGCCGCTTCTTGCCGGCTGTCAGCTTCATCGGTTCCACGAGGTGACCCGCACCATAGCGCAGCGCGGTATCGGTGACGATCTCGTCATTCACCCGCGCCCCGCCTTCCTGGATAAGCCGCTTCGCGTCCTTCCCGCTGGCTGCAAGTCCTGCGCGCACGAACAGTTGCACGATTCCGACCCCGTCGGTCAGTTCCCCGGGGGCAAGGATCACGGTCGGCAGATCGTCGCCGATCCCGCCCTTTTCGAACACCTCGCGTGCCGTGGCCTCTGCCGCCGCCGCCGCTTCGGCCCCGTGCAGAAGAGCTGTCACCGCATTGGCAAGCTGGACCTTCGCGCCGTTGATCTCGGACCCGCCAAGCGCGCCCAGCCGGTCACATTCCGCCACCGGAAGCTCGGTGTACAGTTTCAGGAACCGGCCCACGTCGGCATCTGTCGTGTTGCGCCAGAACTGCCAGAATTCATAGGGGCTGAAAAGATCGCCATTCAGCCAGACCGCGCCGGACTGGCTTTTGCCCATCTTCCGGCCGTCGCTTGTGGTCAGCAGAGGAGAGGTCAGGCCGAACACCTCACCGCCGATCACGCGGCGTGTCAGGTCCACGCCGTTGACGATGTTGCCCCACTGGTCGCTGCCGCCCATCTGCAAAAGGCAGCCATAGCGGCGGTTAAGTTCCAGAAAATCATAGGCTTGCAGGATCATGTAGTTGAATTCAAGGAAGGACAGGCTTTGCTCGCGGTCCAGCCGGGATTTCACGCTCTCAAACGACAGCATCCGGTTGACGCTGAAATGCCGCCCGATGTCGCGCAGGAAACCGATGTAGTTCAGCGCGTCCAGCCATTCGGCGTTGTTGACCATGACAGCGTCGGTCGCACCCTCGCCAAAGGTGACATAGGGCGCGAAGGCCCGCTTGATGCCGTCGATGTTGCTGTTGATCTGCGCATCGGTCAGCAAGGGGCGTTCTTCGGCCCGGAAGCTGGGGTCGCCGATCTTGGTGGTGCCGCCACCCATCAGAACGATGGGCTTGCCGCCGCATTTCTGCAGCCAGCGCAGCATCATGATCTGGATCAGGCTGCCTACATGCAGGCTGGTCGCCGTGGCGTCAAAGCCGATGTAGCCCGGCACCACGCCCTTGACCAAAGCCTCGTCCAGGGCCTGATAATCCGTGCAATCGGCCAGAAAGCCGCGTTCGAACATCACGCGCATGAAGTCTGATTTCGGATGGTAGTTCATGGCCGCCTCGGTCTAGGATGTGACGGCGGTATAGCTTCGCAGGGAGCCCAAGGGAAGATGCGCAAGGCCATGGCCAAGGATGGGCCGATCTGGGCGCTTGGTGCCATGTCCGGCACCTCGCTGGACGGTGTCGATGCCGCGATGCTGCTGACTGACGGGGTGACGATCCAGAGCTTCGGTCCCTCGGCCTATCGCGCCTATACCACCGCCGAGCAGGACTTGATCCGCGCGGCGCTGGGCCAGTGGCCGGGTGACCCGGACGTTGCCGCCGCGGCGGAAGTGGTGGAAACCGCCCATGCCGAACTGCTGAGCCGGTTTGCCGGGGTCGAGGTGCTGGGCTTTCACGGCCAGACCCTTGCGCATGATCCGGCAGGACGTGGCACGCATCAATGCGGCAACGGGGCGCTTCTGGCGCAGGTCCTGGACCTGCCGACGGTGTGGGATTTCCGCAGTGCCGACGTCACGATGGGCGGGCAGGGCGCGCCGCTTGCGCCCTTCTACCACTTTGCGCTGGCCCGCCATCTTGGCCTGACCGAGCCGGTGGCGTTCCTCAACCTTGGGGGCGTCGGCAATCTGACCTGCGTCGACCCTACGGCGCCGGGGCCGGAAACGCCTGGCGCGCTTCTGGCCTTTGACACCGGCCCGGCCAATGCACCCTTGAACGATCTTGTGCTGGCCCGCACCGGCCAGCCGCATGATCTGGACGGTGCCCTTGCCGCGCAGGGAAAGGCGGACGAAGCGTTGGTGGCTGCGGTTCTGGGCGACCCATGGTTCGACATCCAGCCGCCCAAGTCGATGGATCGCAACGACTTTGACGGTCTTGCCGAGGCTGTTTCCGGCCTGTCGGACGCCGATGCCGCTGCGACACTGACTGCGATCATTGCCGCGGGCGTCGGGGCAGGTCTGGCGCAGCTTCCCGCTCCGGTCGCCCGAGTTCTGGTGACTGGCGGTGGCCGCCGCAATCCGGTGCTGATGGCCGAACTGGCCCGCCGCGTGCCTTGCCCGGTGCAGCCGGTGGAGGATCTGGGTCTGGACGGTGACATGCTGGAAGCGCAGGCATTTGCGTATCTTGCGGTTCGGGTCCTGCGGAAGATGGCCACTTCGGGGCCCGATACGACCGGTGCGCCGACCCTTGTCGGCGGCGGGCAGATCAGCCGGCCCGACCCTTAGGGTCTGGTCCCGAATCGGGCTGCCAGAAGGGGCAGGCTGTAGATCACGAGCGCCAGCCAGATCAGACCGAACGCCAGCATTTTCACCCCGCCGAACGGTTCATCGAAGATGAAGACCGCCGTCAGGAAGATCAGTGTCGGCGCGATGTATTGCATGATCGCAATGGTCGAAAGACGCAACCGTTTGGCCCCGTTGGCATAGATCATCAAGGGCCCTGCCGTGACGATGCCGCAACCGACCAGCAGCGCATCGTTCCAGTGCACGCCCTGCAGGAAATGGCCGGTTCCCGTGCGCCAGAGCCAGGCCATGTAACCCAGGGCCAGCGGCAACAGGATCAGCACTTCCAGGGCGAAGCCCTGGTTCGGGCCGATCGGCAGCCACTTCTTCAGGAAGGCATAGAACCCCCAGGTAACGGTCAGGGCCAGTGCCACAAGCGGCAGGCGCCCCGCGTCCCAGGTCAGGACCCCGACCGCGACGGTCGCCAGCAGGATCGCGGCCAGTTGCACGCGTCCCATCCGTTCGCGCAACAGAACCGCGCCAAGGAAGATCGAGAACAGGGGGTTGATGTAATACCCCAAGGCCGCGTCCAGTGCATGACCCGATCCGATGGCCCAGACATAGATGCCCCAGTTCACCGAAATCAGCGCCGCTGTCACAGCGCCCATCCCAAGCATGCGGGGTGACCGGAACGCCGCCTTCAGATCCGCCGTCCGCCCCAGCACGACCAGCACCATCAAGGCCAGCGGAACCGACCAGACGACCCGATGGGCGATCACCTCGACCGGGGGAATATGCGACAACGCCTTCATGTAAAGCGGCAGGAACCCCCAGAGGAGATAGGCCGTCAGTGCGAAGAAAAACCCCGACAGGCTGTCTTCGTTCTGGGCTGCGGCGCGGGGCAGGGGGGCGGGATCAGACATGCGCCAGACCTACCCAAAGCCCCTCTCAGGTACCACCCTGATCTTGTGCCCGGCACAATCCGCCCGGGTGCCTGCCTGACGCGGCTGCGCGGCCGGAGGCTTCACCCACCCATGCCGGGCCAGGCCGCCGTCATTGGACAGACCGCCCACGCAGGGCACGGCAATGCCAAGCGCCGCGCCGTTCGATCCTGTCCGTCATGCGTTCGGCAATGTCCATCCCTGCGGGGCCAGTTCGAACCCGTCGAAACGGAACCCCGGGCTGACCGTACAGCTGACCAGTGTCCAATCTCCGGTGGGCCGCGCGGCCTGCCACCATCCGGCAGGCACGACCAGTTGCGGGCTTTCACCGCGCAGCACATCAGGCCCCAGGCGATGCTCTTTCGCCACCGCCGTGCCCGTTGACAGGATCAACGGCGCTCCTGCGTGCCAGAGCCAGATCTCGTCGGCATCCACCCGGTGCCAGTGGCTGCGCTCATCCGCCTGAAGCAGGAACAGGATTGCCGTCCCGCTGGCGCGACCCCCAACCTCCGGCCCGGCCCAGGTCTGCCGGTACCAGCCGCCCTCGGGATGCGGCTGCAATGCCAGATTTGCGATGATTTCCTGGGCGCTCATGCTTCCTTCCATTCCCCGGGGGAAAGGCCTTCCAGCGTCCAATCCCCGACCCGCCAGCGGACAAGCCGCAGGCAGGGCAGGCCGACCGCCGCGCACATCCGCCGCACTTGCCGGTTTCGTCCTTCGCGAAGGGTCAATTCGATCCAGCCGTCCGGCACCGACTTGCGCTGCCGTATCGGCGGGTCGCGGGGCCAGAGCCACTCTGGCTCCGCCACCGCGCGCGCCCCTGCAGGGAGGGTCGGGCCGTCGTTCAGCATCGGCCCCGTGCGCAGTCGCCCCAAAGCCTCTTCGCCCACCACACCCTCGACCTGGGCAAAATAGGTCTTTTCCAACTTGTGCCTGGGGTCTGCAATCCGCGCCTGAAGCTTGCCGTCATCGGTCAGCACCACCAGCCCCTCGGAATCCCTGTCCAGCCTTCCCGCCGGATAAACCCCCTTTACTGGCACGAAATCGGCAAGAACGGCGCGATCCCCATCGCGTGAGAACTGGCACAGCACGTCGAATGGTTTGTTCAAAAGCAGGATCATCGGCAAGTGGTAGCCCAGTCATTGTCAGCGGGGAAGACGTTGCCAAACCCGTTTTCGCGTGCAAGCCTTGGGCGATGGCGCAGACCCTTATCATTGGCGCGGGTGTCAGCGGCGCGGCCCTTGCCTGGCAGCTTTCCCGCCGGGGTGAAGGGGTGACAATCGTCTCGACCCACCCGGAGGGCGGCTTGGCCTCGGCGGCAAGTTTCGGCTGGCTCAATGCGTCCTTCTACCTGTCGGTGCCGCACTTCCGACTGCGCCACGAAGGCCTGGCCGCCCACCGCCGCCTGGCGCATGCGCTGCCGGGCCTTGCGACCCACTGGCCGGGATGCCTGTGGTATGAAGCCACCGGAACGGCGCTGGATGAAACCGCCGCGGACCTTTCCGGACTTGGCTATCTTGTCGAGCGACTGACCCAGGCGCAGATAACCCAGCGCATGCCAGCGCTTGGCCCCATACCGGACACCGCGCTGTTTTTTCCCGAAGAGGGCGTCGCCGATCCTGCCCAACTGGCCCGCGCGCTGATCATGGGTTCTGGCGCACAGGTGGTCCGTGCGAGGGTTTTGGCCGTGACCCACGACACGGGCAAAGTGACCGGCATCCTGACCGACCTTGGCCCGATGGTTGCGGACCGCGTGATCCTTGCCGCTGGAACCGGCACGCCAGAGCTTCTTGCCCCTTTGGGGCAACCGCTTCCGATGCTGAAGCGACCCGGATTGATGCTTGCGACCAATCCCCTTCCCCCGATCTGCCCGGTGATCCTTGCCACCCCCGAGCAAGAGGTCCGCCAGGACGCCGCGGGCCGGCTGCACGCCCCGGCGTCGGCTGGCCACCAGGGCGACCACGCCGAAACCCTGGGCTCTTTCCCGGTGGTGATCAATGCAACCCTGACCCGGTTGCGCAAGCTTTTCCCCGGACAGGAGATCCGTTTCGCCCGCCATGCCATGGCCCTGCGCCCGGTCCCGTCTGATGGCCTGCCGGTCGTGGGGCGGGGACCGGTCGAGGGCCTGTGGATCGCGGTCATGCACTCTGGTGCGACGCTTGCGCCCGTTGTGGCCGAGCTTCTGGCTGCAGATATCGCCGGCGAGGGGGAAAGCCCGCTACTGGCCGACTTCCGCCCGGAACGGTTTCAGTGAATGGCGGGCGCCCCAATCGGGACGCCCGCAAATCCTTGCGAACGGGAATGCAAGGACCTTCGCAAATCCTTGCTGCAACCATCAGCCCCTGAGGATGCTTCGCCCGGCATATTCCGCCACCTCTCCCAGCATCTCCTCGATCCGGATCAGCTGGTTGTACTTGGCCAGCCGGTCCGACCGCGACAGCGATCCGGTCTTGATCTGGCCGCAGTTGGTGGCAACGGCAAGATCGGCAATCGTCGCATCCTCGGTCTCGCCCGAGCGGTGGCTCATCACGTTGGTATAGCGCGCGCGATGTGCCATTTCGACGGCCTGCAGCGTTTCAGTCAGGGTGCCGATCTGGTTGACTTTCACCAGCATGGAGTTCGCGCAGCCCGCCTTGATCCCTTCGGCCAGCCGCTTCGGGTTGGTGACGAAGAGGTCATCGCCGACCAGCTGGATCTTGGATCCCAGCTTGTCGGTCAGAAGCTTCCAGCCCGCCCAGTCATCTTCCGAACAGCCATCCTCGATGCTGATGATCGGGTAATCGGCGGCGAGGCCCGCAAGAAAGTCGACGTTTTCCTCGACGGACAGCGATTTGCCTTCGCCCTTCATCTCGTACTTGCCGCCCTTGAAGTATTCGGTGGCCGCGCAGTCCAGCGCAAGGAAGATATCCTCGCCCGGCTTGTAGCCTGCCTTTTCGATGGATTTCAGAATGAAATCAAGCGCGTCGCGGGCAGAGCTCAGGTTGGGTGCAAAGCCACCCTCGTCGCCGATGCCGGTATTGTGGCCGGCGTTCTGAAGTTCCTTCTTCAGCGTGTGGAACACTTCAGATCCCATCCGCACGGCCTCGCGGATGTTGTCGGCCCCGACCGGCATGATCATGAATTCCTGGATGTCGATCGGGTTGTCGGCATGTTCGCCGCCATTGATGATGTTCATCATCGGGACTGGCAACATGCGGGCCGACGTGCCACCGACGTAGCGGAAAAGGGGCTGGCCAGTGAATTCGGCGGCGGCCTTGGCGACGGCGAGGGACACGCCCAGGATCGCATTCGCCCCCAGCCGCGACTTGTTCGGCGTGCCGTCCATCTCGATCATCGTGCGGTCGATGCCGACCTGTTCGGTCGCGTCAAAGCCGACGATCTCTTCCGCGATCTCGCCGTTCACGGCTGCGACCGCCTCGAGCACGCCCTTGCCCTTGTAGCGCGTCTTGTCGCCGTCGCGCCTTTCGTTGGCCTCATGCGCGCCGGTGGATGCACCCGAAGGCACCGCGGCGCGGCCCATGGAGCCGTCTTCCAGATAGACGTCAACCTCGACCGTGGGGTTACCCCGGCTGTCCAGGATTTCGCGGGCGTGAATGTCGATGATCGTGCTCATGGGTGGTCCCCTCAAGGCCGGATGGTGCTCTCGACCGCTCGTTTACTCCGCCTCACCCCGCATGGGAAGCGCGTTTGCGCGCCCTCTCGCGGGCAAAGGCGTAAAGGCCGGAGCCAACGATGAGCGCGGCCCCGACAAGCGTCAGCGCATCGGGGCGTTCGGCCAGAAAGATGACCCCAAGGCTCATCGAGAAGATCAGACGACTGTAACGGAACGGTGCCACGACAGATACTTCGCCGGTCCGCGTCGCCGCCGTTATCGCCCAGTAGCCTGCCGTTCCGAATGCCGCCGCGCCCAGAAGGATGGTCGCCTCGATGCCCGACACTGCGCGCGCGCCCCCGGTCACGCCAAGCATCCCCGCGCCGAGAATTGCGACGGCCATGAGGCCCCAGGCCGAAACCTGTGCCGTCGTCACCCGCGCCGGGATTGCCCGTGCCGCAAGATCGCGCACCGACATGCCCGCGACAGTGATCAGCACCAGAAGTGACGCCGCATTGAACCCGTCGGCACCCGGCTGGATGACCAGCATCACTCCAAGGAACCCGACGCCGATCGCCGTCCAGCGCCGCCAGCCAACCCGTTCCCCGAAGATCAGGGCCGCCCCCATGGTGACGGCCAGCGGCATCGCCTGCAGGACGGCAGCCACCGTGCCCAAAGGAACCAGGGCCAGGGCGGCAACAAAGCTGGCGGTGCCAACCATCTCACCGATATTTCTTGTCATGACAGCGGGATGCAGCGCGTCTTTCACAAGGATGCCTTGGCCGGACTGCCGGGCCATAAGGACAAAGACCGGCGCGCCCAGAAGGCCCGAGATCAGCACGATCTGCCCCAGCGGAAGCCCGATCGCCAGCCATTTGAGGAACAGGTCCTCGACCGCGAACAAGGCCATGGCGGCCAGCATGAGAAGGATGCCGGTCAGATTGTCGCTGCGGACGGGTTTTGGTGTCATGCGCCCTTCTAGGGGGCGGCATGGACGAAGGAAACCCGTCCCAATGTGCTGCCTTTCGGTCCAAGGGCACTTTCGCCAATTCGGGTTGCTATCCCGCCGCGACTTGCCCTTTCCTGGCATCGGGCGCACAACGGCTGCGTCATCGGGGGGGCAGGAATGCAACGGAAGGACAGACTTGACGCTTTCGGCGGCTCTGTGCTTTTGGGCGTGATGCTGCTTCTGGCGTTCAACCAGATCATCGTGAAGCTTGTGACGGTCGGCTTGCAGCCGGTGTTTTTTGCGGGCCTCCGCTCGGTTCTGGCGGTCTTTTTTGTCTGGGCCTGGCTGGTCTACCAACGCCGCCCGCCACGCCTGACCCGCACAGCCCTTGGCCCGGGTGTCCTGATGGGCACTGTCTTTGCCGCTGAATTCCTGTGCCTTTTCATGGCGCTGGATCTTACGACCGTCGGGCGCACGTCGGTGATTTTCTATTCCATGCCGGTGTGGTTCGCGATCATGGCGCATTTCGGCCTTGGGGAGCGTTTGACCGCCACCCGTGTCGCGGGCCTGTCGCTTGCCTTTGCGGGAGCGGCCTGGGCGATCCTGTCCGGCTCGGCGTCGGGCGAGGGCAGCCTTGTCGGTGATCTTTTCGCCCTTGGGGGCGCGCTTGGCTGGGCCGGGACGGCCTATATCGCGCGGCGCCCGATCATGCGCGATCAGGGGCCGGAAATGCAACTGTTCTGGATGGTCCTCGTCTCGGGGCCGCTTCTCCTTCTGGCGGCACCTTTCTTCGGGCCGTTGATCCGTGACCTGCAACCGCAGCATATTGCCTGGCTATTGTTCCAATCCTCGGTCGTGGTCGCGGGGGGATTCATCACATGGCTGTGGCTTCTTTCCGTCTATCCGGCCCCGACTGTCGCGTCGTTTTCGTTCCTGACCCCAATCCTTGCAATTGCCCTTGGCGCCTTAATCCTCGGCGAAACCGTGACTTGGGCGATTCTCGCCGCCGCTGTGCTGGTGGGTGCGGGGATCGTGCTGATCAATCGGCCAGCCCAGCCCGCGGCTTAGCCGCAGCGCAGCAGAATCGTCGGGGCCGTCTGTCCCCAGACCCGAAGTGCCATGAAGCAGATCGCCCAAGCCGCCCGCTTTTCTGACAAATCGGTCGATCTTCACATCTTGCGCGAAGCTTGTCCCCAGGCCTGTCCACACGGGGGCGTCACGGAGGCTGACATCGGCGTGAAACATTCATGCAACCGTCAAGCCGAAAATCTTCACTCGTTGCAAATTTTTCCGTTGATCGGGGGGGGCGAATACGACAATTTGACAAAGCGGCAGGGGACACCACAAAATCTAGTGTCGCGACAGACAGGCAAGTCAGATCCACATCAAAGGGCATCCCAATCGGGTGCGTCCATCCAGCCGCGGCTCAGTGGCAGGACGGAAGGGGCTGTTGCCATCACTGTCGCGACCACGGACCGGAGCCCCCGCCAGATTTGGCAATTTGATCGGCCGCAGTCGGCCGCAAAAAAACGGGAGTTCAGGGGCATGAAGATCGAGCGGGCATTTACCACCGAAGCCACCGGCGCGTATGGCGCGCTGGCCTTTACCACCACGGTTTCCGAGATTCGCAACCCGGACGGCAAGGTCGTCTTCCGCAACGAGGCCGTCGAGGTGCCCGAGGGCTGGAGCCAGGTCGCCTCTGACGTTCTGGCCCAGAAGTACTTTCGCAAGGCGGGCGTCCCGGCAGTTCTGAAGCGGGTCAAGGAAAAGGGTGTGCCCGCTTTCCTGTGGCGGTCTGTCCCCGATGAAGACGCGCTGGCCAAGTTGCCCGAGGGTGAGAGGATCGTTGGCGAAACCAGCGCCAAACAGGTCTTCGACCGCCTTGCCGGCGCCTGGACCTATTGGGGCTGGAAGGGTGGCTATTTCACCACCGAAGCCGACGCCGCCGCCTACCACGACGAAATGCGTTTCATGCTGGCCCGCCAGATGGCCGCGCCGAACAGCCCGCAGTGGTTCAACACCGGGCTGCACTGGGCCTACGGCATCGACGGCCCGTCGCAGGGGCACTTCTACGTGGACCACGAGACGGGCAAGCTGACCAAATCCGCCTCGGCTTACGAGCACCCGCAGCCGCATGCCTGCTTCATCCAGTCGGTGAAGGACGACCTTGTGGGTGATGGCGGCATCATGGACCTCTGGGTGCGCGAGGCGCGCCTGTTCAAATACGGCTCGGGCACCGGCACCAACTTCTCCTCGCTGCGGGGCGAGGGAGAGAAGCTGTCGGGCGGCGGCAAATCCTCGGGCCTCATGGGCTTCCTCAAGATCGGTGACCGCGCAGCCGGGGCGATCAAGTCCGGCGGCACCACCCGCCGCGCCGCCAAGATGGTGATCATCGACATGGATCACCCGGACGTGGAAGACTTCATCAACTGGAAGGTGATCGAGGAACAGAAGGTTGCCAGCCTGGTGGCCGGGTCCAAGGTCCATTCGGCCCGCCTGAACGACATCTTCGCCGCCATCAAATCCTTCGACGGCTCGATGGAGGGTGCCACCGACCCCGCCGCCAACCCGGCCCTCAAGGCCGCGATCAAGGCCGCGAAGAAGGCGATGATCCCCGACACCTATACCAACCGCATCCTGCAATACGCGCGGCAGGGCTTCACGAGCATCGAATTCCCCACCTACGACACCGACTGGGATTCCGAGGCCTACATCTCCGTCTCCGGCCAGAACTCAAACAACTCGGTCCGCGTGACGGACGCCTTCCTCAAGGCAGTCAAGAACGACCAGCCGTGGGAGCTGATCCGCCGCACCGACGGCAAGGTGGCCAAGACCGTCAGCGCGCGTGAGCTTTGGGACCAGATCGGCCACGCCGCCTGGGCCTGCGCCGACCCCGGCATCCAGTTCCACGATACCGTCAACGCCTGGCACACCTGCCCCGAAGACGGCGCAATCCGGGGATCGAACCCCTGCTCGGAATACATGTTCCTTGACGACACCGCCTGCAACCTGGCGTCGATGAACCTGCTGACGTTCCAGAAGAACGGCAAGTTTGATGCCGACGCTTACGTCCACGCCTCGCGCCTCTGGACTGTGACGCTGGAAATCTCGGTGATGATGGCGCAGTTCCCGTCGAAGGAAATTGCCCAGCTTTCCTATGACTTCCGCACCCTCGGCCTTGGCTACGCCAACATCGGCGGCCTTTTGATGAACATTGGCCTTGGCTATGACAGCGACGAAGGTCGTGCCCTTTGCGGCGCGCTGACCGCAATCATGACCGGCATCTCCTATGCGACCTCGGCCGAGATGGCATCGGAGCTTGGCCCGTTTTCCGGCTATGCCCGCAACCGCGAGCACATGCTTCGCGTCATCCGCAACCACCGCGCTGCCGCCCATGCAACCGGCAAATACGAAGGCCTGAACGTCCCGGCAGTCGCCCTTGATCACGCGAACTGCCCGGACCAAAGCCTTGTTGCGCTTGCAAAATCCGCCTGGGACGAGGCTTTGCGCCTTGGAGAGGCGCATGGCTATCGCAATGCCCAGACGACCGTGATCGCCCCCACCGGCACCATCGGCCTTGTCATGGACTGCGACACCACCGGGATCGAGCCCGACTTCGCCCTGGTGAAGTTCAAGAAACTGGCAGGCGGCGGCTACTTCAAGATCATCAACCAGTCGGTGCCTGCGGCACTGGAAACCCTTGGGTACTCCACAAGCCAAGCGGCCGAGATCGTCGCCCATGCCGTGGGTCACGGCTCGCTTGGCCAGGCCCCGGCGATCAACCACACCTCGCTGATCGGGCATGGTTTTGGGGCGCGCGAGATCGAAAAGGTCGAGGCAGCCCTGCCAAGCGCCTTTGACATCAAGTTCGTCTTCAACCAGTGGACGCTGGGTGAGGATTTCTGCAAGGGGACCCTTGGCATCCCGGCCGAGAAACTCGCCGACCCGACCTTCGACCTGCTGCGCCACCTCGGCTTCACCAAGGCGCAGATCGACGCCGCCAACGACCATGTCTGCGGCACGATGACCCTTGAGAATGCGCCGCACCTGAAACCCGAACACTATGTGGTCTTCGACTGCGCAAACCCCTGCGGCAAGACGGGCAAGCGGTTCCTGTCGGTCAACAGCCACATCACCATGATGGCTGCGGCCCAGTCCTTCATCTCCGGCGCGATCTCCAAGACGATCAACATGCCGAACAACGCCACCATCGCCGAAACGCTAGCGGCCTATGAACTCAGCTGGTCGCTGGGGATCAAGGCCAACGCGCTTTACCGCGACGGATCGAAGCTTAGCCAGCCGTTGGCCTCGGCGCTGATCGAGGATGACGAGGAGGCCGAAGAGGTCCTGACCAATGGCAGCCTGATGGAAAAGGCGCAGGTGATTGCCGAAAAGATCATCGAGAAGGTGATCATCAAGGAGATCGTGCGTTCGAACCGCGAAAAGCTGCCGGAACGTCGCAAGGGGTATACCCAGAAGGCGATTGTCGGCGGCCACAAGGTCTACTTGCGCACTGGGGAATACGCCGACGGCCAGTTGGGCGAGATTTTCATCGACATGCACAAGGAAGGCGCGGGCTTCCGCGCGATGATGAACAACTTCGCCATCGCCGTCAGTGTCGGCCTGCAATACGGCGTGCCCTTGGAAGAGTTTGTCGAGGCCTTCACCTTCACCCGTTTTGAGCCGGCAGGCATGGTGCAGGGCAACGACAGCATCAAGAACGCGACCTCGATCCTTGACTACATCTTCCGCGAGTTGGCGGTCAGCTACCTTGACCGCACCGACCTTGCCCATGTCGCCCCGAAGGGTGCTGCGTTCGACGACCTGGGTCGCGGCGAGGAAGAGGGCAAGCGCAACATCGCGGATCCGAGCGA
>JAPLPF010000208.1 GCA_026400325.1 Rhodobacterales bacterium | reverse complement strand
GTCTGGAAAGCGGGGGGGACAAGGTTCACGCCTATACCTCGCCGCACCTTGCCCGCTTTCACGAACGCATCCGCCTTGCGGGGGAACTGATCAGCGAGCCCGCGCTGATTGCGCTGCTGGATGAATGCGTGACGGCAAACGGGCCGGACGAGATCACCTTTTTCGAGATCACCACCTGCGCGGCTTTCCTTGGGTTTTCGCGGGTCCCGGCGGACTGGACGCTGCTGGAGGTGGGTCTTGGCGGGCGGCTGGATGCGACGAACGTGGTCGAGGCGCCGCGCCTTACGATCATCACTCCAGTCAGCCTGGACCATCAGGCTTTCCTTGGGGACACGGTGTCGGCGATTGCCGGGGAAAAAGCCGGGATCATCAAGCGCGGCGTGCCGGTGATCGTCGGGCCCCAGACCGACGAGGGGCTGGCCGTGATTGAGGCGAAGGCCGCGCGGCTGGGGGCGCCGGTGCTGGCCTTCGGTCAGCATTGGACGGTCGGGGAAGATCGGGGACGGCTGGTCTTTCAGGATGAAGACGGGCTTCTTGACCTTTCCTTGCCCAATCTTCCTGGCCCGCACCAGGTCCAGAACGCCGGGGCGGCGATTGCCGCGTTGCGCGCCCTTGGCCGGGATGAAGCAGCCTGTGAGGCCGCCGTGACCCGCGCCTTCTGGCCGGCACGGATGCAAAGGCTGCGGCTGGGTCCGTTGGTGGATGCGGCCCCCAGGGTCGAGCTTTGGCTTGACGGTGGCCATAACCCGGCAGGGGGCGAGGCTGTCGCGGCAACGCTGGCGCGGATGCCTCTGCGCGAGACACATGTCATCTGCGGCATGCTGAACACCAAGGACGTGACGGGCTACATGGTGCCGCTTGCCTCGCAGGTTGCGCGACTTCACGCCGTCTCGATCCCCGGCGAAAAGAACACCCTTCCCGCCGAAGTCACCCGCGACGCTGCCCGCGCCGCCGGGATTGACGCCGTGACGGCAGGCTCTGTCGCCGAGGCACTGGCCCGGATTGCTGCGGCCACACCCGAGGCGCGGGTGCTGATCTGCGGCTCGCTTTATCTGGCGGGTGCGGTGCTGCGCGAAAACGGCTAAGCCGGTACCGGGCCGCTTCGAAGGAACCTGCAGATCTATGCGAAAAGATCGGCCCGGCGTCAGCCGGCGATGCCATATCTGGCAAGGAACATGTCCACGGCACCCAGGACGCTGCGATCCACGGCTTCGGGCGTGATTGTCTGCGCCATCCCGAACAATAGCCGTTCCTGCACTCCGGCCTTGCACAACTGGACAAACTGGTCGGCGGCAAGATCCAGATCCTCGATTGCCAACTGACCATCCGTCACACATTTGTGCAGGTGATGGACCAGCCGGTCGTGGATAAGCCCCGGCCCGGTTTCATGGAACTCCTGACCCAGACCGGGAAAACGCTCACCCTCGCCAACGACGATGCGGAACATCCTTTGGCCGAACTCCGACATCTGGAATGCCGCGATCCGTTCGGCCACAATGATCAGCGCATCACGGACCGGCAGCGACGGGTCGATGGCGGCTTCGGCCGCTTCGGTCTGGCGCCGACATTCGGTGCGCGCAACTTCAAGAAACATCAGCCGTTTGTCGGGGAAGTAGGCGTAGATCGTCGCCTTGGATACCCCGGCCTCGCGGGCGATGTCATCCACCGAGGCGCGCTCGAATCCGTCACGCAGAAAGATCGTCCTGGCGCCGTCCAGCACCTGGTCGAACTTTCGGCCGCGTCGGACCCCCTGATCGGCACTGATGGTCATTGGTCCCCCTGCGGAGGACCATAGATCATCGCGGTCCGGCGCGGCAAGCGGTGCAGGCGTCACCGACCGGGCGGGCAGACCATCGTGGCCGTCGGCACGCAGTCCATGGTCGAGATGGTGGGGGCCGGACCCGGGAAGCTGAGCGCCGGCAAGAGGATAGACAGGGACTGCGCAGCGGCCGGGGCGGCCAAGGGGGCAGCCAGCAAGGCGGCGACGGTGGCAAGGATGACAAGGCGTTTCATTCTGATCTCCTGTTTGAACTGGAAAGTTCAGAATACAGTTTGAACTTTGCGGTTCAGATTCGCAAGCCTGAAATGAACTGGGCGGTTCATTTTTTGCCATTGCTGTCGCGGTTGGGCGATCTAGCTTAGAATAATTCCAGATCTCGAGGCTTGAAATGCTGTCCGCCCTGACCCAACGCCGCCGTTTCTCCGACCTTTCCGAGCAGGAGGTGCTGGCGCTGGCCATCTCCTCGGAAGAGGATGACGCCCGGATCTACCGCAGCTTTGCCGAACGGCTTCGCAAGGACTATCCAGCCTCGGGCGCGGTCTTCGATGGCATGGCTATGGAAGAGGACGGCCATCGCCAACGCCTGATCGACCTGCACCGCACGCGGTTTGGCGAGGTCATTCCCTTGATCCGGCGCGAACATGTCGCGGGCTTCTATGCCCGTCGCCCGGTCTGGCTTGCCGCCAACCTGTCGCTTGAAACCATCCGCGGCGAGGCGCGGGCCATGGAACAGGCGGCGCAGGATTTCTACACCCGTGCCGCCGCACGCACGCCCGATGCAGCCACCCGCAAGCTTCTGGGCGACCTTGCCGCCGCCGAGGCCGGGCACGAACGCCATGCCCGGGGGCTTGAGACCAGACACCTGCCCGATGACGCCCGCGCCGAAGAGGATGCGACCGCGAAACGCCAGTTCATCCTTACCTGGGTGCAGCCAGGCCTTGCCGGGCTGATGGACGGCTCGGTCTCGACCCTTGCGCCGATCTTCGCCACGGCCTTTGCCACGCAGGACACCGGGACCACCTTTCTTGTCGGCAGCGCCGCCTCGGTCGGGGCCGGTATTTCAATGGGATTCACCGAAGCTGCACATGACGACGGCGTATTGTCCGGCCGGGGCTCGCCCCTGAAGCGCGGCATCGCCTCGGGTGTCATGACCACAATCGGCGGCATGGGCCATGCGCTGCCGTATCTGATCCCGGACTTCCGGACCGCCACGACCATCGCCATCGCCGTCGTCTTCGTCGAGCTTTGGGCCATCGCCTGGATTCAGAACCGCTTTCTTGAGACCCCATTCCTGCGCGCGGCCTTGCAGGTCGTGCTGGGCGGTGCTTTGGTCTTTGCCGCAGGGGTCTTGATCGGGGGCGGGTGATGTATCGCAAAGGTGAGGTCAGCTACCAGCCGCTGCCGCTGCCAGACCGGGTGCAGATGGATGACGCGGCCTCGCTTCAGGCCGTCGAAAGCCACCTTGCCTACATGCGCCTGCGCCATTCGGTGCGCGACTATTCCCCCCGCCCGGTAGACGAAGCGGTGATTGCGGCCTGCATAGCGGCTGCCGGAACCGCGCCTTCGGGGGCAAACCACCAGCCCTGGCATTTCGTGGCGATTTCCGACCCCGTGATGAAGGCCCGCATCCGCCAGGGCGCTGAAGAGGAAGAGCGGGCGTTCTATTCGGGTGCTGCGGGTGACGAATGGCTTGCCGCCCTGGAACCGATCGGAACCGGCGTGTCAAAGCCGCACCTGACGGATGCACCCTGGCTGATCGTGGTCTTCGCCCAGCGCTACGGCGTCACCCGGGACGGGGTGCGTTACAAGAATTACTATGTGCCGGAAAGCGTGGGCATCGCGACGGGGCTGTTGATCACGGCGATCCATCATGCGGGACTGGTCTGCCTGGAGCATACGCCGAACCCGATGAAGTTCCTTGGGCCGCTTTGCGGACGCCCTGCCCACGAGAAACCGGTGATGATCCTTCCGGTGGGTTATCCCGCCGACCATGCCACGGTTCCGGCCGTGGCAAAGCGCAAGAAGCCTTTGGCCGAAATCCTGACTGTCTTCCGCGGCTGACCCTTGTCAGCGGCCCGCAGCAATCCGGCGCGGCACGACAGCGGCCTTTTCTTCGGCCAGGACCAGGACAGTTGTATCGACCGGACCGTCATCGAGACTGACCTGCGCTTCGGCCGGCACTTCCGTCGGGTCGGCAGCAGCGGCGTCCGCCCCGGCCGCCGAAGCGTCCGCTTCGACCGGCTGAACCTTGAGGGGCAGGACCATTGGATCGGTGACGACGGTTGTGAGGCGTTTTGGTCTTGTGACGGCCATGGAGGGTCGGGGGCTGCGGGCTTCGCGGGTGCGGGCGCTCGCGTCGTTGACCTTGATGATGGTAAAGCTGATGTTG
>JAPLPF010000125.1 GCA_026400325.1 Rhodobacterales bacterium | reverse complement strand
TTTCAACGCGCGATGCAGGGCAACCCGCAGCCCGAAGTAGCTGCCTTGCGCATCCGGCCTGTCTGCCATCACCAGCTTCCAGTTCGTGTTGCCCGCCTGATTGTTACAAATCTGTTGCGGCCCCCCCCGTCAATCGCCGCACGGGTGCGGCGTCCAGATCCCGGCACTTTCCCGAAACGGCCAGCCGGCCCCCCGTGCAGGCCCCCTGCGTCGCGCCGGGCCCGGCGGCCCGGGGGTGCGCGAAAGGCGACGTCGATCCGTCCGGCGACGCAAGGGGATCTTCCTGACCGGAACCCTGGGCCGAAGGTCAATTTCCAGTGGTATTCTGCCCCGACCCCACAGTAGAGTTGATCACGCCTGTCTGTTCTGAAAGCCAGTGATGCCCATGTTGCCGAACCATGCGACCAAATCCGGTGTCGTGCCCGCCGATCCGACGAAACCTCGGGGCGCCGGCCGGATGATGCGCCAGATTGCCCGCTGGCGCATGGCTGAGGCTGTGCGCAGGTCAGGGCTGGTGGTTGCGGTGCTGGGGTCGGCCCTTGCAGGTTGCTCTCGCCCCCCTGACCTGGTCGGGGTCGACAATGCCGAATTCCCGGCTGAGGGCGTGCCGGGTGTGTCGGAACATCGCATCTTCATTACCACCACACGCGAGGCGTCCGAGGTTGTGGCCACCTTCTTCTCGGGCGAACGCGCACCGGAGCTGGGTCTTGCCTCGGTCGATGTGACGGTGCCGCCGAACCATGTCGTCGGCCAGCTGGAGCGGCCAAGAACCCTGCCGCCCGATCCGAGGACCGAGTTTGCGGTCGTGAACCCGGTGGTGTTTCGCAACGACGCCACCTTCGTGACCGAGGTCAACCGCGAACTGGCCAAGCGGCCCCCGGGTGACCGCAAGATCCTGGTGTTCATCCACGGCTTCAACAATACGACAAGCGACGCGATCCTGCGGCTGTCGCAGTTTGTCGAAGATACCGGTTACACGGGCGTGCCTGTGCTGTTCACCTGGGCCTCGGCCGCCAAGGCGCCGCGCTATGTCTATGACCTGAACTCTGCACTGGTGGCGCGTTCGAAGATTGATGATCTTGGGGGCCTTCTGGCCAAGACGAAAGCGGAAGAGATCGACATCTTCGCGCATTCCATGGGGGCGTTCCTCACGATGGAGGGCCTGGTGGATGCAGCCCAGGCTGGCCGTTTGGGCTCGCGGTTGCGAATCGCCAACATCATGCTGGCTTCGCCGGACATCGACATTGACCTGTTCCGCACGCAGCTGGCGCAAATCCCCGAAGACTATGTCAAAAAGCTGTATCTTCTTGTGTCCGCCGATGATGCGGCGCTGCGCTTTTCGCGCAGGATCGCGGGCGGCGTGCCGCGCGTCGGTGCGGCGGATGCGCGCGAGCTTGAAGCGCTGGGGGTGACGGTGATCGACCTGTCGCAGATCGAGGATTCCAGTTCCGGCAGCCATTCGAAATTCGCGGGCTCGCCCGAAGTGGTCAAGCTGATCGGGGCGGGGTTGAATTCCGCCGGCCGGTTCGGCGACACCCCGACCCCGGCGCTGACCCGGCTTCTGAACGGGGTTCCGATCACGATCCTGGGGAACTGACCGCCGCTGGCGGAAGACATCGCCGGCCCCAGGGGTGATCGCCTGTGGGGTCGCTGCGTAAAGATGGCCGGGAAACCGACATCAATTGGGACCTGGATCGTGCCTGCAACCGGCGGCGAAGCGCCGTTTGACAAAGTGGGAGGATGGTACAGCTTCCCCGGCTCGAACGGGGGACCTCTAGATCCACAATCTAGCGCTCTAACCAGCTGAGCTAAAGCTGCACTTGGGCGCGACATAGCGCCAAGGCGATGCTGATGCAAGCCTCTGAGCGTGATTTCGCGGCCGCAATTCACCACAGTCTGGCCAGAGGCCAAGGCTGGAGCGCACCGTACCGGAAACCGACGTTCCGGGCACGTTGCGCGCCGGTTGCGACATGGCGTCCTCACGTCAGTCCTTACCCCTCTGGACAGCGCGCAGCCCCTGCGCTAGCCAAAGGGCATGAGCATCAACGCACCCAGCGACATCGCCGCCAACCTGCAGATCGGGCCGACCGATGCCGGCATGGTCCGCATCTATGTCGAGGCCGAGGGCGGCATAAACCTGCCGCTGGATTTTGACCCCGAAGAAGCCGACGAGATCGCCGAAGAGCTTCGCGCCGCCGCCGAAGCCGCGCGGGCGATGGGATCGAAACCGGCACCAAAGCCGAAGAAACGCTAACCGCCAAACCCCGGATCACGCAGGGACTGCAGACGCCCGCCGGCCGTCCTGGCAAAGGTGCGTTGCACGACCTTGCGCCTTGCCCCCGACAGCGGGGTTTCGGGTGCCATGCGCACAACCTCGGCATCGTAGGGGTCGGCCAGGATCAGACCGGTGCCTTCGGGCAAAAGATCTACCGGGAAATCGGCATCCACGGCCCAGAAGAACCGGTCGCACCAGTCAAGATAGCCTTGCCACTTGCGGTCGCTGACAAAATCGCTGCGGCCGGACTTGCATTCGACCACCCAGACCTCGCCGCGCGGACCAAGGGCCATCACGTCGACCCTGAGGCCCGGGGTGGGCACCAGTTCCTCGATGCAGACGAAATCCAGCGCCCTGAGGCCCCGGCAGACACCACGCTGCAACCGCTGTCCGGGCAGGCCTGGAAGAAGATCATCAAGAGGGCGCGTCAGATCGTCCATGCCACAGTCATGAACCAAAGGTGAACATCTGTAAAGGCCCCGGCGCGGGCTGCCGCTTCAGGCGGTTGCGCTGCAGGCGGTCAGAATCTCGTCGGCGAGAAGGTCGATGTCGGCCCGGTCGGTGGCATGGTTGATGATCGAGGCGCGGATGATCTTCCTTCCGCGCCATTCGCCGTGGCTGGGATAGACCTTGCCACGCGCCTGCACCCGGTCCAGCACGGCCACGGTCTGCGCGTCGTCACGACAGGCAATAGCCACCTGGTTTGAGACCACGTCATTCAGAACCGTGACCCCGTTCTGTCCCTTCAGTCTTGCCGCAAGGTATGCGGCCAGCGCGCAATGCCGCGCGATCATCGCCCGCACACCCGCCGCCCCCAGGTGGCGAAGGATGGCGTAACTTGGCACACCGCGCGCGCGGCGGCTAAGTTCCAGCGTGGTGTCGCTCGGCTCCCAGGTGGCACCGACCTCGGGCAGATAGGCCCCGCGGGCAGTCATCGCGCCGACCAGTGCGGCCCGGTCGCGCAGGATGCACAGACCCGCGTCATAGGGTGCGTTCAGCCATTTGTGCAGATCGACGGCCCAACTGTCGGCCCCGTCAACACCGGCAAGCCGGTGCCGCAACTCTGGAACCGCATGAACCCATAGGCCGAAGGCACCATCGACATGCGCCCAGCCGCCCCGGTCATGGATCAGGGGTATGGCCTCGGCAAAGGGATCGAACGCACCGGTGTTGATCTGCCCGGCCTGCAGGATCACCAGCGGCGGCGCGTCACACCCGTCCAAAGCCGCCTGCAGCGCGTCAATGCGGATGCGGCCCTGATCGTCGGTCGCCACCCTTGCCGCCCGTCCGATCCCCAGCCCGGTATAGCGCAGACCGGCAAGCGGGGCGGAATGGGCATCGGCCCCGATCAGCACCGGAAACTCCGGCGCGCCGAACAGACCCCTTTCGCCGACATCCCAGCCCTGCCGCGCCAGAAGCGCGTCACGCGCGGCCATGATGGCCTGGGCGTTGGCCACGGTTCCGCCAGTCACCACACCCACACCGCAAGGTGCGGGCAGACCCAGAAGGTCCAGGCACCAGCGGCACAGGGTCTGCTCGATGATCGCGACGGAAGGGCTTTCCCAGGACGAGGCCGAATTCTGCCCCCAGGCCGTCACCAGAAAATCCGCCGCAGCCCCCACCGGCATCGACCCGCCGCAGACATAGCCGAAGAACCGGGGCGAGGCATGGCCGTGGATGCCGTCAGTCGCCTGGCGTGCCAGATCCTCGATCACCGTCAGTGCGTCCTGCCCCGCCTCGGGCAGGTCCGCGTCAAAGCGCCCGACCATTTCGGCGGGCCGCATCCGGGGGACGACATCGCCTGCGTCAAGCGTCGCGCGGTACGCAATCGCATGGCGCGCGGCGGCGGCCATTGCCTGCTGGCCATCGTTGTCCAGCGCAAGAAGACGGCTTTGGTCGATGTGATCCACGGTTTGGCATCCTGCGACAGTGACCGTTGAGACTGACGCTAGGCCTGTGCCGGGATGAAATCCATGAAAATTCGGGCTGCCCGGGGTCAGCTGCCACGCGCGCCTTGCGCAGAAGGTCAGTCAGGCCTATCTAGGGAAGTGGCGGGTGCTGCTCCTCTCGTGCGAGGCCTTTTTTCCAGTGGCCGATAAGCAAACGCACGGGGGCTGGCTCTGACAGGATCCTGGTCCTGTTACCTGGTTCCCACCTGAGACCTCTGGCTCTCGGGAAAATCCCGGCTTTCCACGGTTGCTGCGGGCCCGCCACCCACCACCAAAACAAGGTGACCTGCCCGGTCCTGCCGTTTGCAGGCCCTGCGCCCACCCACCAGGTGGCGTCAGGTAAGCCTGCGCGACTTGGCCGGTGCTGCAACCGGCACTGGTATCAGCTGGGGCATCACCTGGTCGCGGGTTCCGTGGCCGCCGGTGGGGCCATCTGCATCTTCCGCCATGGCCATGATCCGGAAGGCGAACTGCACGGACGCGAATACGATCCCGTTGAAGAAGACCATCATCAGCGCCGCGACCGGTCCGATGTCGGACCCAAGGATCAGATGGCCAAGCCCGGCCACGTCAAACCATATCAGGCCGGCGGTGAAAGCGGCCGAGATCAGAAAACCGATCACGACGCTGCGAATGTAGAGGTGGACAAGCTTTGGCATCGAAACCTCCATCGACACAATCAAACTAGGTCGCCCGTGGTGGATTTCCAAGGGTCTGATCGCAATCCCGGTGTCAGATCGGAATTTTGGCAAATCCTTCGCGCAAGGCGGTGGACCAGGCCTCGCTCATCGCGCGAAAGGCGGGGTCGCCTGCCTCGATCCGGCGTTTTGTCGTGATGCGAAGGGCATCCTTTTCGACCACCGCAAGGTCCAGCGGCATCCCGACCGAGAGGTTCGACCGCACTGTCGAATCCATTGACAGAAGAACCGCCTTCTGCCCGTCCTCAAGGCTGGTCGAGGGCTTTACCACCCGATCAAGGATCGGCTTGCCATACTTGTGCTCGCCGATCTGCAGGAAAGGGGTGTCCTCGGTCGCCTCGATGAAGTTGCCTTCCGGGTAGATCAGGAACAGCCGCATGCCGCCGCCTTTCCTTTGGCCGGCGACGATCATGCTGGCGCTTGCGCCCTGGCTGACCGACAGCTTGTGGTCGATCTCGGCGCGCACCTGCGACAGCTTTTCGCCCACGATCTGGGCCACCTTCAGCATGGTCGGCGCCAGCATGATCGACGTGTCGGGCGTGGCATCGGGGTCGTCGATCGCATCGTGCAGCTGCGCGATGGTCGTCTGGGTGACGGACAGGCTGCCTGCGGTCAGGATCACGATGACGCGCTCGCCCTCGTCCTGAAAGGTGAACATCTTGCGGTAGGTGGAAATGTTGTCCAGCCCCGCATTCGTGCGGGTATCCGACAACAGCACCATGCCTTCGTTCAGCAACAGTCCAACGCAGTACGTCATCTTCGTCCCCGGGATCTTCTTGAAGTCCTGTCCCCGTCGGCACCCTATTGGGCTGCCTGCAGGATCGCAACAGTCACGTCCATTTCTTCCTTGCCACCCCCCCGCGCGATCCCGCGGATAGGCGCTGCATCTTGCGCGTCAAAGCCCGAACCCAGGCGGATATAGCGGTCATCCGGGCAAGTCCGGTTGGCCGGATCAAACCCGACCCAGCCAAGTCCCGGCAGATGAAGCTCGGCCCAGGCGTGGGCCGCCTCATGCGCCTGCCCATCGGAATCCGAGAAAAGATAGCCCGAGACATAGCGCCCCGCGATCCCCCGCACCCGCGCGACCGCGATCATCGCATGGGCATGATCCTGACAGACCCCCACGCCCAGAGCCAAGGCCTCGGCGGCTGTGGTATGGGCATGGGTGACACCGGGCTTGTAGGTGATGGCGTCGGCCACGACGGCACTGAGGGAATGTGCCAGGTCAAGCGGGGTGGCCCCGTCGGCGGTTGCGGCAAGTGCCGCAAGGTTCGCGTCGGCCCGGGTTGGCGTGGTCCCGCGCAGATAGCAGTCGGGGGCGACGATCTCCTTGAAGCCGCGAAGCACCCCGGTCAGATCCACGGTCTCGACCGTGCCGCGGACGGCAACCACGATCTCGCTGACCGGACCTGCGACCGTCCAGCCCTGGACCAGATCGCCCGCCCCGTCCTTGTGCGCCGCCCCCTTCTGACCGCCCGAGACCGTTACCGACCAGTCAACCACCTTCTGACCGGCAAAAACCGATGGCTGCAGCCGATGACTTTGCACCAGCGACCTGACCGGCCGGTCGTAGACGTAGCGTGTCACATGATCGACCGTCAGCCGCATCAGCGCATCTCTCCGCTCAGGTAGGCGTCGTTGATTGCCAGCGCGAGGTCGGCGGCATCGCGAATGTAGCGTGTGAGGTATTCATGCAGACCTTCCTCGAAGATCGCGTCGACGGTCGTTCCTTCCACCTCGGCCAGAAGCGCCCGCGCCTGTTCCTGGGCCACCGTCTCGCGGCCATAGGCCTTGGCGACACGGGTCAGATGGTTGACCAACCCGGCGCTGCAGGTGGCAAGGGACCGCGGCGACTGCGTGTTCAGGATCAGGAAATCGGCGATCTTGGCGGCCGTCACCGCGCCGCCATAGGCCGAGTGAAACGCCCGCTGCGCGCCCATGGCGCGCAAAAGGGTGGTCCATTGATAGTTGTCGAGGCCCGAGCCCACGAAATCCACCCGCGGCAGAAGGACATAGTATTTCACGTCCATCAGCCGCGCGGTGTTGTCGCCGCGTTCCAGATAGTAGCCCACGTTCAGGAAGTTGAACCCGTCATTGCGCAACAGCGTTGCGTCAATGGCACCGCGCACCATTGCCGCATGGCGCATCACCCAGTCGGTCAGCCGGCCAAGCTCCAGCGTGCTGCGTTCCGCCCGCTCCAGTGCCTTCAACTCTTGAAACGCGGTGTTCAGCGCATCCCAGACCTGGGAGGTCAGCGCCGTCCGCACGATCCGCCCGTTCTCGCGCGCCGCCTTGAAGCAACTGGCGACAGACGAAGGGTTGTCATGATCAAAGAACAGAAAGCTTTCGATGTTGCGCTGAACCGGGTCGCCATATTTCTTGGCAAAGGCATCCGCCAGGCCCGAGGCCTGCAAGAGACTGTCCCATTCGCTGCGATAGCCATGCGCGCTTGGCAGAAGGCTGATCCGGCTGCCCACCTCCAGCAGCCGCGCGATGGTGTCTGCCCGCTCCATGTAGCGGGCGATCCAGTACAGGTTGTCAGCGGTGCGGCTCAGCATGTGCAATCCTCCGGCCTTGCGACAAGCCCCCCCTCCCCGCCCCTTCCCCACGCGGGGGGAGGGAGGTCACCTGCCCACCCGTCGTCTTCGGCGATCACCCCGGTCGTCTTGCACACCCGCAGCAGACGGCGCCTCCCTCCCCCCGCGTGGGGGAGGGATGGGGTGGGGGGGCCACCGGCTGATGCAGCACGACCCCTCATTCCGCCAGCACCCATGTGTCCTTGACCCCGCCACCTTGTGACGAGTTCACCACCAGTGACCCCTCTTTCAGCGCCACCCGTGTCAGGCCGCCGGGGACCAGCTCGATCCGCTCACCCACCAGGCAATAGGGCCGCAGGTCCACATGCCGGGGCGCCACGCCTTCCTCGACGAAGGTCGGCACCGAGGACAGGGCCAGCGTCGGTTGGGCGATGTAGTTCCCCGGGTTCTCCACAATCTTGGCACGGAACCGCTCTACCTCCTCACGGCTGCATTTCGGGCCGACCAGCATGCCGTAGCCACCCGAGCCGTGGACCTCTTTGACCACCAGCTCGGGCAGTTGGTCCAGCACGTATTTCAGATCGTCGGACTTGCCGCATTGCCAGGTCGGCACGTTCTTCAGGATCGGCTCTTCGCCCAGGTAGAACCGCACCATTTCAGGGACATAGGTATAGACCGCCTTGTCATCTGCCACGCCCGCACCGGGTGCCGAGCAGATCGACACCCCGCCGCTGCGGTAGACATCCATCAGGCCGGGGATGCCCAGCATGCTGTCGGGCCGGAAACACAGGGGGTCCAGGTAGGCATCGTCGATCCGCCGGTAGATCACGTCCACCCGGCGCGGACCTTCGGTGGTGCGCATCCAGCAGTATTCGCCATCGACGAACAGATCCTGCCCCTCGACCAGTTCCACCCCCATGAGGTCTGCCAGCAGCGAATGCTCGTAATAGGCCGAATTGAAATGCCCCGGCGTCAGGATCACCACGGTGGGCTCGCCCTTGCACTTCTTCGGCGCGACACTGGCCAGGGTCCGGCGCAGCTTTTCGGAATAGCCGTCCACCGGCTCGATCCGGTTGTTGCGGAAAAGGTCGGGAAACATCCGCATCATGATCTCGCGGCTTTCCAGCATGTAGCTGACCCCGGATGGCGTGCGGCAGTTGTCTTCAAGGACGAAGAATTCGTCCGGCCCGGTGCGCACGATGTCGACACCGACAATGTGGGAATAGACCCCCTTTGGTGGCACGAACCCCGCCACGGCCTTTTCATACGCCTCGTTCTGGTAGACCAGCCGCGCCGGGATCCGACCCGCCCGGATGATCTCGCCCCGACCATAGACATCGACAAGAAAGGCGTTCAGGGCCCGCGCCCGCTGCTTGATGCCCTTTTCCAGCTTCGCCCATTCCGCCGCCGCAAAGACGCGCGGGAACATGTCGAAAGGGATCAGGCGATCGGGATCGCCGCCTTCGCCATAGACGGCGAAGGTGATGCCGATCCGTCGGAACAGGGCCTCGGCCTCGGCCTGCTTGAGGCTGCGCAACTCCTGCGGCATCGCTGCCACCCAGTCCTGCAGCCGGGCATAGGGCGAGCGCACGCTCTGGCTTTGACCCTGGCCAAGATACATCTCGTTGAATTGCGTCACGCCGCTTCTCCCGCCGCTTCGTGATCAGTAGAACAGGCGGCATCGGCCGCGCAAAGGGGCTTGGTGCAGAAATCAGCCTGTGATCTGACCATCTGCCCATGAATTCGGCAGTTGCGGGACAGGACACCGCTTTGCGAGGGTTAACGGGGCCGCGCCTGACCCGTCTTCTGCCCCCCGGGGCGGCATCTGCCCGGCCATGCGGCATGCCCGCCTGACGGCAGCAGACCCGTCAAAGGGCCCCGCGCCAGGCATCTTCGCCAAAGCCGAGCGGCAGTCGCGGCCATCCAGCGCTGAGGCATTGCCCCAGCAGCGCCGTCCGAGGGCACTCGATAGGGCCAAGGACGGCATCTCCCGCCAAAAGGCGCCCCAGGCAAGCTTTTGGCGGCCTTGTCGAAGCAGTCTTGCCAAAACCCGATTCCCCTTTTGCCGGACAGGCTCTAGCCTTGGCCTCATGGCCAGCCCCGTCCTCACCTTCACCGACCACGGCATCTTCTGCCCGGCCGGAGATTTTCACATCGACCCCTGGCGCCCGGTGCCGCGCGCCCTGGTCACCCACGGCCATTCCGATCACGCCCGCCCCGGCATGGGGTCCTATCTCGTGTCCGATCAGGCGCTGCCCGTGATCCGCAGACGCCTTGGTCCGATCACCGCAGACGCCATCCCCTTCGGCCAGTCCCGCCAGATCGGCGGCGCCACCGTCTCGTTCCATCCGGCCGGCCATGTCCCGGGCTCGGCGCAGATCAAGGTGACGGTTGCGGGCGAGACCTGGGTGGTCTCGGGCGACTACAAGACCGAACCCGACGGGTTGGCCGAACCCTATGAGCCGGTGCGCTGCCACACCTTCATTTCCGAATGCACCTTTGGTCTGCCGGTCTTTCGCTGGGAACCGCAGCCGAAGGTCATGGCCCGGATCGCGGAATGGTGGGCCGCCAATGCGGCAGCGGGAAAGCTGTCGATCCTGGGCGCCTACAGCTTTGGCAAGGCCCAGCGGCTGCTTGCGGGCCTTTCCCCACAAGGCCCGATCCTGACCCACGCGGCGGTCGAAGATATGACGCAGGTGCTGCGCGACCAGGGCTACCCTTTGCCGCCGACGACCCGCGTTACACCCGACATCACGGGCAGATCGCACCCGGGGGCGCTGGTCATCGCCCCGCCCTCCGCCCTGGGGTCGGCCTGGGCAAGCCGCCTTGGCCCGACCGAGGAGGCCTTCGTTTCCGGCTGGATGGCGGTGCGCGGCATCCGTCGCCGCCGGGCCCTGGGGACGGGCTTTGTCCTGTCCGATCACGCCGACTGGCCGGGGCTGAATGACGCCATTGCCGCCACGGGGGCAGAACGGATCTTCGTAACCCACGGCTATACCACCCCGTTCCGCCGCTGGCTGGAAACGCAGGGCTATGACGCCGGTATCGTCGAAACCCGGTTCACCGGCGATGATGCCGAGGCTGTGGAATGAACCGCTTTGCCGCCCTCTTTGCTGCCCTTGATGGCACGACCAAGACCGGGGCCAAGACCGCCGCCCTGGCCGACTACTTCCGGACCGCGCCAGAGGCCGACCGGGTCTGGACCATCGCCCTCCTGACCGGGCGCCGCCCCAGACGCAGCGTGAGCGCAACCGAACTGCGCCTTTGGGCCGCCGAGGCTGCCGGGATCCCCGACTGGCTTTTCGAGGAAAGCTACGCGGTCGTCGGCGATCTGGCCGAGACCATCGCCCTTCTTCTTCCTGCGCTTCCAACCGGCCCGGACCTGGATCTCACACTGGACGAAGCCATCCGCGGACTTGGCCGCCTGACCGGCCAACCAACCGAGCTGCGCCGCGCCGCCGTCCTTGCCGCCTGGGGCCAGATGACGGCCGTCGAGCGTTTCCTTTACAACAAGCTTCTGACCGGTGGCTTCCGGATGGGCGTGGCGCAGGGCCTGCTGACCCGCGCCCTTGCCCAGGCGACTGGGGTCGAGGAGGCTACCCTGGCCCATCGTCTGATGGGCGACTGGGACCCCGCGACGACCACCTTCCCGGCCCTGATCGCCGGGGACGGCGGCGGCAACGCCCGCCCCTACCCTTTTGCGCTGGCCAGCCAGCTGGAGAACGGTCCCGGGGCGCTTGGCCCGCCTGCCGACTGGCTGGCCGAATGGAAATGGGATGGCATCCGGGGCCAGCTTATCGCCCGCCCCGGTACTTATGCGCTGTGGAGCCGGGGGGAAGAGCTGATCACCGACCGCTTTCCCGACCTTGCCCCGCTGGCCGATTTTCTGCCTGCAGGCACGGTGATCGACGGCGAGATTCTGGCCTGGAACACCGGCGAAAACCGCCCGCAGCCCTTTGCCGCCCTGCAAAGGCGGATCGGGCGCAAGACGGTGTCCAAGGCGCTGCTGGCCGAAGCGCCGGCCCGGTTTCTGGCCTATGACCTGCTTGAGGATGCGGGCGAAGACATTCGCCACCTTCCCCTGTCGCACCGTCGCGCGCGAATGGAGGCCGTGATCGCAGCCTTGCCACCCGGACTGCCGGTTGCCGTGTCGCCAGGGATCGCGTTTCACGACTGGGATGCCCTGGCCCACACACGCGCCACCGCCCGGGCAAAAAGCGCCGAGGGTCTGATGCTGAAGCGCGCGGCCTCACCCTACTTTGCGGGGCGCAAGCGCGGCGACTGGTGGAAATGGAAGCTGGATCCCTGGACGGTGGACGCGGTCATGCTTTACGCGCAGGCCGGCCACGGGCGGCGGGCCAACCTGTTCACCGATTTCACCTTTGGGGTCACGCTTTGGCCCGGTCCGCAAGGTCCCCGCCGAACTGGTGTTCGAGATCGGGTTCGAAGGAATACAGGCCAGCCCTCGGCACAAGTCCGGCATCGCGCTGCGCTTTCCGCGCATGCTGCGCTGGCGGCGTGACAAGGGGGTGGACGAGATTGATACCCTCGACAGCTTGCGCGCGCTTCTGGACGCGGCGCGCTGACGCTGCCCCAAGACCCAAATTCCTCAAGCAAGGAATTTGTCAAATTTCTTCCTTAAGAAATTTGGCCTCTTGTCCCCGGGGTTGCGCACCCCGCCCCCCGCGCCCTAGATACCTCTGACCCTATCGGAGCCGTCCCATGACCTTGTCCCTGCCCCAGCCCGTCTTCGATGCCAACGCCACCGGCGGCGGCTTTGGCGCCTTGCCCGACTGGGACCTCACTGACCTGTATCCCACGCCCGACGGACCGGAGTTCACCGGCGATATGGCCGCCCTTGAAACGACTTGCACCGGGTTTGCCGCCCGCTATCAGGGCAAGCTGGCGGACCTCGATGCCCCTGCCCTGCGCGCCTGCGTCGAAGAGTATGAGCGGATCGAGATCCTTGCCGGGCGCCTGATGTCCTATGCGGGCTTGCGCTACTATCAAAACACCATCGACCCCGAGCGCGCGCAGTTCATGGGCAACGCGCAGGACCGCGTGACCACGGCCACCACGCCGCTGGTGTTCTTCAGCCTTGAATTCAACCGGCTTGAGGATGCGCATCTGGCCCGTCACCTGGCTGCCGACACCGGGCTTGCCCGTTACAAGCCGGTGTTCGATCGCATGCGCGCGATGCGGCCGCACCAGCTGTCGGACGAGCTGGAGAAGTTCCTGCATGATGAAAGCGTCGTGGGTGCCAGCGCCTGGAACAAGCTGTTCGACGAGACGATGGCCGGCCTCATGTTCCCGGTCGACGGCGAAGCGGAAGAGCTGAACCTTGAAGCGACGCTGAACCTTCTGACCGATCCCGTCCGCGCAAAGCGCGAGGCTGCGGCCCATGCGCTGGCGCAGGTCTTTGGCCGCAACGTCAAGCTTTTCGCCCGCATCCACAACACGCTGGCCAAGGAAAAGGAAATCCACGACCGCTGGCGCAAGATGCCCTCGCCGCAGGCCGGGCGTCACTTGTCCAACCATGTGGAACCCGAGGTCGTCGAGGCTCTGCGCAACGCGGTGGTTGCCGCCTACCCCAAGCTTTCCCACCGCTACTATCGGCTGAAGGCGAAATGGATGGGTCTGGACAAGCTGCAGGTCTGGGACCGCAACGCGCCCTTGGCGCACGAAACCCCGCGTCTGGTGGGTTGGGACGAAGCGCGCGAAACCGTCCAATCCGCCTATGCCGCCTTTGACCCCCGCATGGCCTACCTGTCCGAACCCTTCTTCACCAAGGGCTGGAT
>JAPLPF010000109.1 GCA_026400325.1 Rhodobacterales bacterium | reverse complement strand
AGCGCGCACCTTCCCGGCCAGGGCCTCCGAGATCCACCGATCCCCCGGCAGCCGTTCCGCGCGCATGTCAATTGCCCGCATCTCCGGCAGTTCCGCCGCCCCGAAGCGTGAGCCCAAATCCAGCCGCTGATACTTCCCCGCCTCCACATTCGCCCAGCTTTCCAGCGAAGGCGTGGCCGATGCCAGCACCACCGGGCACCCGACGATTGCCGCCCGCAGCACCGCCATGTCCCGCGCATGGTAAAGGACCCCGTCCTCCTGCTTGTAGGACGTGTCGTGCTCCTCATCGACGACGATCAGCCCCAGGTCCTGAAACGGCAGGAACAGGGCCGAGCGTGCGCCCACCACAAGCCCCGCATCGCCGGTCGAGGCCATCCGCCATAACCGCCGCCGCTCGGTCATCGTCACGCCCGAGTGCCACTCCGCCGGCTTCGCGCCGAACCGCGCCTCGACCCGCGTCAGGAACTCCGCCGTCAAGGCAATCTCGGGCAACAAAACCAGCGCCTGCTTGCGCGACCGAAGACACTCCGCCACCGCCTCAAGGTAGACCTCGGTCTTCCCCGACCCCGTCACCCCCTTCAAGAGCGTCGCCGAATACCCCCCCAAAGCGACAGCGGCGACCAGCGCATCCCCTGCCGCCACCTGCTCTCCGGCCAGCCGCATCCCCCGGTCCGCCCGCAACAGAGGATAGGCCACATCCCGCGGCGCATCCTCTTCTGCCACCACGCCCAGCTTCACCAGCCCCTTCACGACCGAGGCGCCGCACCCTGCCGCCTCCGCCAGCTCCCCGATGGTCACCGGAGCGCCCCGGAACTCCCGCAAGGCCTCCACCACCCGATGCCGGGCGTCGGTCAACTGGTTCGGCACCGTCCCCGTCAGCCGATACACCCGCCGCGTCGACGGCGGATCGCCCAGACCCGGCGTCCGTGTCGCCAGCCGCAGCATCGCAGGCAGGGGCGTCAGCGTGTAGTCGGCCGCCTTCGCCAGAAAGGCACGCAGTTCGGCCCGCATCGGCCGGGCCTCAAGCACCCGGTTCACCGCCCTGATTTTCGCGGGATCGAACTTCCCCTCGCCGGACCCCCAGACCACGCCCAGCACCCGGCGCGGACCCAAAGGCACCTCGACGAAATCGCCGTCACCGCAGCCGCCTTCCGGCGCGCGATAGTCCAGCACCCGGCCCAAAGGTTCCGTTGTCAACACCCCGACCAGATCGCCCGCCTGATAGACCCGATCCGCCAACCCGCCACCTTCCTTTGCCAAGCCGTTTGGGGTAAACCCCGACCCGAGAGCATACAACCCCCGAGTTGCGCCCCCCACAACCGCCGAAGGAGACCTCCATGAAATTCTTCATCGACACCGCCGACGTGGATGCGATCCGCGAGTTGCACGACCTCGGCATGGTCGACGGCGTGACCACAAACCCCTCTCTCATCCTGAAATCCGGCCGCGACATCATCGAGGTCACCCGCGAAATCTGCTCTTTCGTCACTGGCCCCGTTTCTGCCGAAGTTGTCGCCCTTACCGCCCCCGAAATGATCGCCGAGGGCCGCAAGCTTGCCGCCATCGCCCCGAACATCGCCGTCAAAGTGCCGCTGACCTGGGACGGCCTCAAGACCTGCAAAACCCTGTCGGATGAGGGTTTCATGGTCAACGTCACCCTCTGCTTTTCCGCCAACCAGGCGCTTCTGGCCGCCAAGGCCGGGGCAACCTTCATCTCGCCCTTCATCGGGCGTCTGGACGACATCAACCTCGACGGTCTTGATCTCATCGGCGACATCCGCACGATCTATGACAACTACGACTTCAAGACCCAGATCCTTGCGGCAAGCATCCGCACCGCCAACCACGTCAAGGACTGCGCCCTGATCGGAGCTGACGTCGTGACCGCGCCGCCGTCGGTCATCAAGGCTCTGGCTTCCCATGTCCTGACCGACAAGGGACTGGAACAGTTCATGAAAGATTGGGCCAAGACGGGTCAGAAGATCCTCTGAACCGTCAACAGTCACAGCCGACGCTGGGCAAGGCCCGGCTTGCTGGTTTTGAATGCGAGTCCCGCGCGCCAATCCCTCAGTGCCATTCCCGCCCCCCAAGGGGGGGGAATGATCGCCCCCGCCGTGCAACTTTCGGGTCTCGCTTCCCGAAACCGAACGAGATTTGCACCGAGCAGAGACGCGACCCGGAAATGCGGCTCACAGGAGGGGGCAGCGACGTCTCCGCGAAATCAAATCCGACCTAAGCCCCGGTCACTTGGGGTGAATTCCTGCCTGAACGGAAAGAGCATGAATATCAAGGGGTTGATGGCGGTGCTTGCAGACGAGTGCGAACCCGTCTCCGCAAGGCCGGTTGATTTATCCCGTTTTTACAGTAGGTTAAACCCAAGCTCCTGCGCCTTGATCTCCAAGGCACTGATCGCTTCCTGTTTCTGCCGATCCGAGTAACCGTCGATCGCGTGCTTAACGTCCTTTTGAAGCTGCTTTAGCTCTGGGAGCGAAAAGCTGGTCAGATCAATCGACGCCATGGTGTATTCTCCTCTTTCTTCGGAAGTGAGCCTAGCCACACCAGCCTTGCCGACAAGAGCAATCGCCCCGTCCGCCGTCTGTTTGACTGGACTTGTGCACGAACCAGAGCGTTGCTGTCTCGCATGCCCGGCCAGTCCGGGCTTACCCCAGTACACGGCCCAGGGTGGCCGTCCGTCAAGCTGGAGCAAACCATGACCAAGAAGACCAAGACCCAAGTCCCGGGATCGCAAGGGACCACTTCAGATGCGTTGCTGGAGGTGAAGATCACTCAGCCGCGGAACCCGCCTCAGTCATCTCCTGCCCCGATGCGCCAAAGCGCAACCGCCGATGCAGAAGATCCGCCAATAGCGACGTCCCCGATCATGCCGCCACCTCGCGACACCAAGACCCTGGCCGTTCGCATGCATATTCGGTCACCCGATGGGGCAACCCTTGCTGACCTGATGGAACTAACTGGTTGGCAGGCTCACACCGTCCGCGCCGTAATCTCGCGGCTGCGCAAGAAGGGCTGGGAGGTGGTGCGCCGTCGCGAGGGGACAGAGACCGTATACTACATCGACCCGAATACCGAGTATCCGCTCTCCGAAACCGACTATGTCGAGGTAATCGAGCCCGCGTCACCCACGCCTGGCGAGCTTCCTGGTCCCGCCGCACAAGAGGGGGACGAATGACATCCCTTGCCGATCTCGAGACAATGGATCGAAAGCAGCTTGCCCAGCTTTGGTGCGATCTTATCGGCAGCGAGGTGCCGGACTGCATGAGCCAGACTATGCAGCGCCGGTTCCTCGCCTTTGAACTGCAGGCCGGCAAGGAGGGTGGGCTACCCCCGGCTCTTCTTGCGCGACTTGATCGGATCGCGGCGGGCGAGGAGCGCAAGGCCTCGCCGACTGTTAAACCCGGCGCGCGGCTCTTGCGGGCCTGGAACGGTGTGACCCATGTCGTGGATGTCTTACCCGATGGCTATCTCTGGAACGGCGCGCGGCATCGCTCGCTCTCTGCCATCGCTCGCGCCATCACCGGGGCGCGCTGGTCGGGTCCGCGCTTCTTCGGGCTCGCCAGTTCGGGAGAGACAGAGACCGGCAGGAAGGGCCGCACCTCTTCGAAGCGCGGTAGCCCTCGCAGCAAGGATCGTGCGGCATGACCCAGAAGCCGGTGATCCGCTGCGCGATCTATACCCGCAAGTCGAGTGAGGAAGGTCTCGATCAGGCGTTCAACTCCCTTGATGCGCAGTACGAGGCCTGTGCCGCCTACATCTCCAGCCAGCGCCATGAAGGCTGGAAGTTGGCCCCTGACCGCTTTGACGATGGCGGTCTCTCCGGCGGCAACCTCGATCGCCCAGCCCTGCAGCGGCTCCTTTCCGAGATCGACGCCGGGCGCATCGGCATGGTGGTGGTCTACAAGATCGACCGGCTGACTCGCTCCCTTGCCGACTTCGGACGGCTGGTCGAACGCCTCGACGCCAAGGGCTGTTCCTTCGTCTCGGTGACCCAGGCCTTCAACACAGCCACCTCAATGGGGCGTCTGACACTGAACGTGCTTCTGTCCTTCGCCCAGTTCGAGCGCGAGGTGACCGCCGAGCGCATTCGCGACAAGATAGCGGCCTCGA
Source organism: Rhodobacterales bacterium (assembly GCA_026400325.1). Taxonomy (GTDB): domain Bacteria; phylum Pseudomonadota; class Alphaproteobacteria; order Rhodobacterales; family Rhodobacteraceae; genus Tabrizicola. The sequence continues at coordinate 196 of JAPLPF010000109.1, read as the reverse complement.
AGAAGAAGGGGCTCTGGATGGGGGGTACGCTGCCCTTGGGCTACGATCGACACCCAGATCCACAACGCCGGACACTGGTCGTCAATGCGGCGGAAGCAGAGGTGGTCAAGGCGCTCTTCCAGCTCTACGCTGAACTCGGCAACCTGCAGCTGGTGGAGCAGGAAGCAGGGCGCCGCGGTTTGCGACCGAAGGCGGT
>JAPLPF010000023.1 GCA_026400325.1 Rhodobacterales bacterium | reverse complement strand
TCAGCGCCGGCAGATACCAGTCCGAGGCCTGGATGACCTCTTTCTGCTCAAGGATCACCGTCAGGTCATAGCTTCCAGCGATGCCCCCGAGGATCAGCATCCCCGCAATCAGGCAAAGGCCGCCGCCGCCGGTGACTGCCAGCGCCATCCGCGCGCCTTGCCGACCCTCGGGCAGGTGTTTCCAGTAACCGATCAGCAGGAAGGACGAGAGCGAGGTCAGCTCCCAGAAGATCAGCAGTAGCAGGATGTTGTCGGACAGCACGATCCCCACCATCGCGCCCTGGAAAAGCATGAGATAGGTGTAGAACTGCCCCATGGGATCAGACTTCGACAGGTAGAACCGGGCATAGAAGATGATGAGAAGCCCGATCCCGAGGATAAGCCCGGCGAACAGCAGCCCAAGGCCATCCAGAAAGAAATTGGCGTTCAGACCAAGCGAGGGCAGCCACTCGATCCGCGTTTGCACCACGCCGCCCGACAGGACGACCGGTGCGTTCAGCCCCAGAAGCACCAGAGCCAGCAGCGTGACCGACCCGGTAACGGCCGCGCAGGCATCGCGTCCTGCACGGATCATCAGGCCGGGAAGCAGTGCGCCGATGAAGGGTAGGGCCGCAATCAGGGCAAGGGACATTCAGGCGGCTTCCTTGTCGGGGCGGCACAATCTTGCTGTGTCCCGCGCCCAGCTGGTTCGGCGGCGGGTTCGGCCCGATCTTGGGTGATGCGGCGCGGGTTTCAAGCCCCAATCGCCCGATGCGGCAGGCATTTCCCGAAACCGGGCCCTCTTGGGCACCAGCAAGCGCAGGGTCAGGCAGGCCAAGCCTCGGGCAAGCAACGCAAAGGGCGCAGAGCGGAACGCGACCCTGTCCGGGTCAGACAGATTCGATCACGCCTTCGGGCAATTTCGCGCCCGTCATGAACGCCACGGCATCCGACATCGAATAGTCCTTCGGATTGATGACGCAAAGCCTGCGGCCAAGGCGGTGGATGTGGATGCGGTCCGCAAGCTCGAACACATGCGGCATGTTGTGGCTGATCAGGATGATCGGGATGCCGCGCGCGCGCAACTCGCGGATCAGTTCCAGCACCCGGCGGCTTTCCTTCACGCCCAGCGCCGCTGTCGGCTCGTCCAGGATCACGACCTTCGACCCGAAGGCCGCTGCCCGCGCCACGGCCACGCCCTGACGCTGGCCACCGGACAGGGTTTCCACCGGCTGCGTGATGTCCTGAATGGTCATCAGGCCAAGCTCGCTGAGCTTGTCACGGGCGAACTTCTCCATCCTTGCGCGATCCATCTTGCGAAAGACCGAACCCATGATCCCCGGCGCACGCCATTCGCGGCCAAGGAACATGTTGTCGGCAATCGAAAGGGCCGGCGACATCGCAAGGTTCTGGTAGACCGTCTCGATCCCCAGCGCGCGTGCGTCGTCTGGACTGCGGAACTGCACGGGCTTGCCGTCCAGCAGGATCTCGCCATGGTCGGGGACGACGGCCCCCGAAAGCGCCTTGATCATGGTGGACTTGCCTGCACCGTTGTCACCGATGACGGCGAGGATTTCGCCCGGCATCAGCTCGAAATCGCACCCGCTCATCGCGACGACGGTGCCGTAGCGCTTCATCAGGCCCTTTGCCTCAAGGATCGGGGTCACCCCACTTGCCTGAGCGGTCATTGCGAGGCCCTCCGCAGCCATTGGTCAAGCGACACGGCGATGATGACAAGGCATCCGGCCGCGAATTTCTGCCAGTAATCGTCAACCCCGGCCAGCGACAGGCCGGTGATGAACACGCCCACGATCAAGGCCCCAAGGACCGACCCGATGATCGACCCGCGCCCGCCGAACAGCGAGGTGCCACCGATCACCACGGCAGTAATCGACGCAAGGTTCACGTCGCTGAACGCAATGGGAGAGATAGACCCGACCCGACCGACGGCAATCCAGGCGGCAAAGCCACAGATCAACCCGGCGACGGTGTAGACCGAGATCAGCGTCCGGTCCACCTTGATGCCAGACAACATGGCGGCATCAGGATCATCGCCAATGGCATGGACATGGCGGCCCCAGGCGGTGTGGTTCAGCACATACCAAAGCAGAGCCGCAAGAAGGATCAGGGTGATCCCGCCATAACTGATGCTGGCGCCGCCAAAGTTGAAGCCCTGGCCGAAAAACAGAAGGCCCGAGGCCTTCTCCTCGATGTCCACGTTGCGGATCGATTCCGACTGCGAATACCAAAGCTTGATCGATTCAAAGATCGACAGCGTGCCCAGCGTCACGATAAAGGGCGGCAGGCGCATCTTCGTGACCAGAAGGCCGTTGATCAGCCCCATGATGCCGCCGACGAAGATACCGATCAGCACGGCCATGATCACCGGCACACCGGTGACGACGGCAAGATTGCCCATCACCAGCGAGCTGAGCACAAGGATCGCGCCGACCGAAAGGTCGATTCCCGCCGTCAGGATGATAAGGGTCTGCGCCAGGGCAACAAAGCCGGTGACGGTGACCTGCTTGAGGATGGTAGACAGCGCGCCGACCCCCAGGAACCGCGGTGCGACCAGGCTGAAGGCAGCGATGGACAGAAGCAGCACAAGCGCCGGGATCATCGTCGGGTTGCGGCGCAGGAAGTTCCGCAGCTTGAAGATGAAGGTCTTGTCGTCCTTTTCGAAGCTGGCGACGGCGGTATCGGCCTTGTTCAGCGTCGCCTCGAAATCCGAGATGGTCTTGGTCGGTGCTTCGTCGGCACTCATCGCGCGGTTCCCTCCCCGTTCGTGTCCGGTTGTGCGACCCGCGTCGTTCGGGTTCTTCTTTTGAAGAAGGGCAGCTTTGCAGCCGCCCTTCCCGTAATCAAGTCAATCGTAAAGACAGTCTTAGCCCCAGCAGAGCTCGGTGCCCTTGGTGGTGTCGATCGACGGGACACCTTCGGCGGGCTTGTCGGTCACGAGGTTCACACCGGTGTTGTAGAACGACAGGCCCTCGGTCACGGTCGGCTTGGTGCCGTCCTTGGCAAAAGCGGCAATCGCTTCGATGCCAAGCGAAGCCATCTTCAGCGGATACTGCTGCGAGGTCGCACCGATGACGCCCGACTTGACCGAGGCCACACCCGGGCAGCCGCCGTCAACCGAAACGATCAGCGCCTGGCCTTCCTTGCCGGCGTTCTTCAGCGCCTGGAAGGCACCTTCGGCGGCCGGTTCGTTGATGGTGAAGACCACGTTGATATCGGGGTCCTTGGCCAGCAGGGTTTCCATCGCACGCAGACCGCCTTCGGGGTTCGCGTCCGAGGATTCATGGCCGATGACGCGCGGATCGGTTTCCGAACCCATCACGGTCAGGTCCGGCACTTCGATGCCGAAGCCGACAAGGAAGCCGGTGTCGCGCTGCACGTCGACCGAGATGTTGTCCTTGTTGATGTTCAGCATGGCGATCTTGGCGTTGGCTGCATCTGCACCCATCGTCGCCGCGGCCCATTTGCCGATCAGCAGACCGGCTTCGAAGTTGTCGGTCGCAAAGGTGATGTCCTGGGCTTCGGTGTCCGCAAGCGGCGTGTCCAGTGCGATGACCAGAATCCCGGCAGCGCGGGCGTCCTTGAGGGCCGGGCCGACGCTGTCGTTCGACGGCGTGATCAGGATGCCCTTGGCGCCAGCGGCAACGCAGTTTTCGATCGCGGTGATCTGCGGGGCGGCGTCGCCGTCCTTTTCACCGGCATAGGCCTGGAAGTCGAGGCCAGCTGCGGTGGCGGCAGCCTCGGCGCCCTCTTTCATCTTCACGAAGAAGGGGTTGGTGTTGTTCTTGGTGATCAGGCAAGCCAGATCAGCCGCTGATGCGGTGCCAGCCATGAGGGCAAGCGCGCCAGCGCCAAGCAGCACCTTGGTGGTGAGTTTCATTGTAGTCCTCCCGAAACGGGCCCTGCGGGCCCAGCTGATGCAAAGGGTGCGCAGTCTTGTCAGTCGCTGCGGTAGCGGCAGAAAAGCCGATTCCCGGTCTGGCGTCAAGATAATTAAATCACTCTGAATTATTATTGACAGATCGCCTGTTTCCTACGCAATCTGCCTTGGCATACCGCATCCGATCTGACGCGAGCGCCCCGTGAAACCACGTTCCGATTCTTTGGCCGACCCCTTGGCCGACCCGCGACCCGTGCCTGAAGGCGCGGGTTTTCGCGGGTCGAACCAGTCCGGCATGCGGGACTGGAACGAACGCCTGGTGCTAAGCCTCGTGCGCCAGAACGGGGCACTGGCGAAGTCCGACATCGCCCGACTGACCGGTCTTTCAGCGCAGACCGTCAGCGTGATCATGCGCGGGCTGGAGCAGGACGGCCTTCTTTTGCGGGGCGAACCGATCCGGGGCCGGATCGGGCAGCCCTCGGTGCCGATGTCGCTGGACGCCGACGGAGCCTTTTTCTTCGGGCTGAAGATCGGCCGCCGCTCTGCCGATCTGGCACTCGTCGATTTTCTTGGCCGGGTCCGGGGCGCGCGGCGAAAGATCTACCGCTACCCGACCCCGGACGCCGTGGTTGCCTTTGTCCGCGAGGCGCTGCCCGCGCTGATGGCGCTTCTGCCGCGCAACCAGCGCGACCGGGTGGGGGGAATGGGCATCGCGATGCCGTTCCAGCTTTGGAGCTGGGTTCAGGACATCGGCGCGCCCCAATCCGAAATGGACGCCTGGCGCGACCGCGACATCCAGGCGGAACTGGCCGTCCTGTCCGGCCTGCCCGTGCATGTGCAGAATGACGCGACGGCGGCCTGTGGGGCGGAACTGGTCTTTGGCTCGGGCGACCGGCCAAAGGATTTCCTGTATTTCTACTTCGGCTACTTCATCGGGGGCGGGCTGGTCCTGAACGGTCAGCTTTTCACCGGCCAATTCGGCAATGCCGCCGGGGTGGGCCCGATGCCCGTGCCAGGGCCCGACGGCAGGATGCGCCGACTGATGACCGTGGCGTCGCTGTCGGTGCTGGCACAGGCACTCGATACGGCGGGCGTCTTGTCTGACCAGCTTTGGGAAACGCCGGACCATTGGGACCTGCCCGCCCCGGTTCTGGACGCCTGGATGACCGGAGCGGCCGAAGGGCTTGCAAGTGCGATTCTGAGTGCGGCAACCCTGCTGGAGATGCAGGCCGTGCTGATCGACGGCTGGATGCCGGTCGCGATCCGGGCCGAGATCGTGCGGCGGACCGATGCCGCCTTTCATCGGCTGGACCTCTCGGGCGTGGAGCCCCCTGTCATCCGCGAAGGCACGATCGGAGCCGAGGCGCGGGCCTTGGGCGCGGCAGCGATCCCCCTGTCGCAACGCTATCTGATCGACCAGAACGCTGCGGTGCGCGAAGGATAAGGCGGGGGCTCTTCGTGCGCCGTCGTCTCCTCATCGCGGGGGCCTGCCGCAGCGAGGAGCGACGAACTCGCACGACGAGAGGTCCGGTCAGCCCTACGGCGTCATCGCCTTGCGCTGGCGGGCGCGTTCCAGTCCCAGTTTCCTTTCGCGCCATATGATCAGGATGCCCGCGGTCACGATCAGCGCGGCGCCGCCAAGCATGGACCGGGTCGGAACCTCGGCAAAGACGAAGTACCCGATGCCAAGTGCAAACAGCATCGAGGCATAGTCGAAGGGTGCCACCAGCGAGGCATCCGCCTCGCGGTAGCTGGAGGTCAGCAGGATCTGCCCCAACCCGCCCAGAAGCCCGGCACCGATCAGGATTGCGGCCTCGGTCGCGGTTGGCCAGACCCAGCCAAAGGGCAGCGTTACAAGAGACAATACCGTGGCCGTCAGCGAGAAGTAGAAGACAATGGCCGAGGTTGCCTCGGTGTTCACCAGCTTGCGCACGAAGACCTGCGCCAGTGCTGCGAAAACCGCGCCACCAAGGACCAGCATGGCGCCGAACGCCTCTGCCATCCCGGCGGCATCCCCCGACACGATGGACAGGCGCGGCGCCAGCACGATCAACACGCCGATCAGCCCCAGCACGACGGCGGAGATGCGGAAAACCCGCACCTCTTCGCCAAGGAACATCGCGGCAAAGACGACGGTCAGCAGCGGGGCGGCATAGCCGATGGCCGTGACCTCGGGCAGCGGCAGATAGCCCAGGCCCGCAAAGCCCAGACCCATCGCCGTGGTCCCGACAACGCCACGCCAGACATGGCCCATCGGGTTGCGGGCCTTCAGTCCGGTCCCAAGCTCGTGCCGGAAGGCCAGCCAGGCCACGATAACGGGGATTGCGAAAAGCGACCTGAAGAACACGGCCTGCCCGGCCGGAACATGGGCGGTGGTGGCCTTGATCATCGACGCCATGACGATGAAGACCAGAACCGAGGCGAGTTTCAGGGCAATGCCGCGCATGGGTCGCATGGGTCATTCCGGAATGGGCAGTGTCCTCTGGACGCCGCAGGCGCTTTCAGGTTCCCTGATCGTGAAGGAGAACGCCATGCCGAAAACACCCCTTGCCGACAGGATTGATCAGGGGCGCGGGGTGGCACCGGCCGACCTTGTGCTGAAGGGGGGCCGGGTGTTCGACCTGGTGACCGGCGATCTGGTCGAAACCGACGTGGCGATCTGCGGTGATACGATCGTGGGGGTGTTCGCAGAATACTCCGGACACCGCGAGATCGACGTCTCGGGCCGCGTGCTGGTGCCGGGGTTCATCGACACGCACCTGCATGTCGAAAGTTCGCTGGTCACCCCGCACGAGTTCGACCGCTGCGTGACGCCGCAGGGGGTGACGACGGCGATCTGCGACCCGCACGAGATTGCGAATGTCTGCGGGATCCCTGGCATCCGCTACTTTCTGGACTCGGCGGCGCAACTGGTGATGGACCTGCGGGTGAACCTTTCGTCCTGCGTGCCCTCGACCCATATGGAGACGACGGGCGCGCGTTTGTCGGCGGCGGACCTTGTGCCGTTCATGGATCATCCGGGAGTGATTGGCCTCGCGGAATTCATGAATTATCCAGGCGTGCTGATGAAAGACCCCGGTTGCCTGGAGAAGCTGGAGGCTTTCGTGGGCCGCCACATCGACGGCCACGCACCCTTGCTGCGGGGGCGCGACCTGAACGGCTATATCAGTGCGGGCATCCGGACAGAGCATGAAGCGACCAGCTATGAGGAAGGGCTGGAGAAGTTGCGCAAGGGGATGCGCGTCCTGATCCGCGAGGGGTCGGTGTCGAAGGACCTGCACGCGCTGGCGGGGCTGCTGACGGAACGGTTCTCGCCATACCTTTGTCTCTGCACGGATGACCGGAACCCGCTGGATATCGGCGAGCAGGGGCATCTGGACTACATGATCCGGACGGCGATTGCGCTGGGGGCGCCGCCGTTGGCGGTGTACCGGGCGGCCAGTCTAAGTGCGGCAGAGGCCTTCGGGCTGAAGGACCGCGGGCTGATCGCACCGGGCAAGCGGGCCGATATCGCGGTGATTGACAGCCTGGAGGGGTGCCATGCGTCGCTGGTGCTGTGCCGGGGGGTGGTGGCAGATGCCGCGGCCTTTGCGGCGCGGGGGGTGGTGGAGCCGGTGGCGCGGCGGTCGGTGAAGGCGCCCGCCGTTACGGCGGGGAGTTTCCGGACCGGGGGGAACCGGGTGGACACACCGGTGATCGGGATTGTGCCCGGCAAGATCATCACGGAACACCTGACGTTTGAGATCGCCCCGGTGGACGGCGACAAGCGGCCCGATGTGGCCCGCGACCTGGTTAAGATCGCGGTGGTAGAGCGGCACGGGGTCAACGGCAACATCGCGACGGGGT
>JAPLPF010000133.1 GCA_026400325.1 Rhodobacterales bacterium | reverse complement strand
TCCGGCTGATCTGTCCCGGGGCAAGGTCGCAAAGGGCAGCCAGGGCCCCCCGGGCCCCCATGGAATGGGCGATCACCTGAACCGGACGGCCGGACAGGCTGTGGACGGTCCGTGCGATCACGGCAAGGGCAGCACCGGTGCGCCCGGCCCTAAGATGCGCGCGCCAGGGATCGCATTTCGCGTGCCAGGCCAGCGCGATACCAAGGCCGGCGACGCCGTCAAGGCCAAGATGCCGGGGCCAGCTGACGGCGCGGCGGTCATTTGCCGGCGGGTCCAGCGACAGGATCGAGCCATGCGGGCAATCGCGGGCAAAGCCGGGGGCATAGCGCCAGCCGTGGATCATCACCACGACCGGGGCGCCGTCGGGCAGGCGGTCAAGCTTGCGCGCCAGCCTTTCGCGGTCCAGCACAAGCCCATCGGGGCCTGCGTCGGCGCGGATCGGTCTTGGGTCTTCGGGCATCACCTGCCTGCCTTGCCTGCCGGTATCTTGCGCCCTTGTGCCGCAGGGTGGCAACGCGGCGGTGACATATGGATGACGCGCCCGTGACGCACACAAGATGTGGCGGGTTGACCACAACGGAAGGCGGGCGTATGCACGCCTTGTGGCGCTTTGTTACCGGATTGCGGGCCACGTTAAACAAGCCGCTAAAGAGGTGAAGGGCATCCGCCCCGGCACCTTTTGGTTGTCCGGGGCTTTTTGTTGGCCGGGGGCCGCCTGAAGGACGTGGGACGATGACGAAGGACTGGAAAACCCGCACGCAACTGGTGCACGAAGGCAGCCGCCGCAGCCAGTATGGCGAGATGGCCGAGGCGATCTTCCTGACGCAGGGTTTCGTCTACCCGACGGCGGAGGCGGCCGAGGCGCGGTTTCTGAAGGCGGGCGAGGATGAGTTCATCTATGCCCGCTACGGCAATCCGACGACCCGGATGTTCGAGGAACGCATCGCCGTCCTTGAGGGCACCGAGGACGCGTTCGCCACGGCCAGTGGTATGGCGGCGGTCTCGGGTGCGCTGATGTCGCTGGTCCGGGCGGGCGATCATGTGGTGTCGTCGCGCGCCCTGTTCGGCTCGTGTCTATACGTCCTGGAAGAGGTGCTGCAGAAGTTCGGCGTCAGGGTCACCTTTGTCGACGGCACTGACCTTGACCAATGGCGGGCGGCAGTGACGCCCGGCACAAAGGCGGTTTTCTTCGAATCGATGTCGAACCCAACGCTGGAGCTGGTGGACATCCGCGCTGTAAGCGCGATCGCGCACGCGGCAGGCGCGCTGGTGATCTGCGACAACGTCTTTGCCACGCCGATCTTTTCCCGCGCTGTCGATCAGGGCGCGGATGTGGTGGTCTATTCCACCACCAAGCACATCGACGGCCAGGGGCGGGCGCTGGGCGGTGTCGTCTGCGCCTCCGAAGCCTTCATCCGCAAGACGCTGGAACCCTACATGAAGCACACCGGCGGCAGCATGAGCCCCTTCACCGCCTGGATGCACCTGAACGGCATGGCGACGCTGGACCTGCGCTGCCGGGCGATGGCCGACACGGCGCTGGCGGTGGCGACGGCACTCGAAGGGCATGAAAAGGTATCGCGCGTGATCTTTCCGGGTCTGCCAAGCCACCCCCAGCACGCGCTTGCCATGGCGCAGATGGGGTCGGGTGGCACACTGGTGACCTTCGATCTGAAGGGCGGCAAGGAGGCGGCCTTCCGGTTCATGAACGCTTTGGAAATCATCAAGATTTCCAATAACCTGGGCGATGCCAAGACCATAGCGACCCATCCTGCCACGACGACGCACCAGCGTCTGGCGCAAGACCAGAAGGACAAGCTGGGCATCACGCCTGGGCTGATCCGGCTGTCCCTCGGGCTTGAGGATGCGGGCGATCTGATGGCCGACCTGGTGCAGGCGCTGGCGACGGCATGAGGCCGTTGGATCAACCTGACATCGCGCGCGACTTCGCCTGTCGAGAGGGTGACCGCAGCAGGCCAGAGTGATCCGGCAGCACCGACCCTGCGTAAGCAGTCTTGAAATTGACGGTGGTCCAAGTGCTGCCCGAACCGAAAGGACCCTCCCATGAATATCCACACCCCCGAATTCGACCGCCTGCCGTCGCGCGAAGAGGCAGAGGCGGCGCTGACCGTGCTGCGGCAGTGGGCGGGGAAATCATCGGATGATGAAATCGCACGGCTGGACAGCGCCTTGGGCTGGCTTGTTCCCGGGCAGGGCTATCCGGCGCTGTCGCGCGCCTATCCCGCAGGCTTCAAACCCGACGCGGACTATCTTGCCGGCTTGCCTGACTTGCAGAATGGGCCCTCCAGCCTGATCCGGGGTGCCAAGGCGCGGATCCAGCATGTGGGGATCTCGAATTTCCGGCTGCCGATCCGTTTTGCCACCCGCGACGGTGCGGCGGTAGTGCTGGAGACCAGTGTGACCGGGACGGTCAGCCTGGAGGCTGAAAAGAAGGGCATCAACATGAGCCGCATCATGCGGTCGTTCTACGCCCATGCCGAACGGGAGTTTTCCTTTGCCGTGATCGAGGCTGCACTGGATGACTACAAGCGCGACCTTGGCAGCTTTGACGCCCGCATCCAGATGCGCGCCTCGTTTCCGATGCAGATCGCGTCGCTGCGGTCCGGGCTTTCGGGCTGGCAGTATTATGACGTGGCCCTGGAACTGGTCGAGGCGGCAGGGGTCAGAAAGCGCATCGTGCATCTGGACTATGTCTACTCTTCGACCTGCCCCTGCAGCCTGGAGCTGTCGGAACATGCCCGCATGACGCGCGGACAGCTTGCGACGCCGCATTCGCAGCGGTCGGTCGCGCGGCTGTCGGTCCAGCTTGCGGGCGACCTTGCGATCGAGGATCTGGTTGACCTGGCGCGCAGGGCCGTGGTCACCGAGACCCAGGTCATGGTGAAACGCGAGGATGAGCAGGCCTTTGCCGAACTGAACGCAGCGAACCCGATCTTTGTCGAGGATGCGGCGCGGCTGTTCTGCGAAGCGTTGCGGGCGGACGGGCGGATCGGGGACTTCCGCGTTGTGGCCAGCCATCAGGAAAGCCTGCACAGCCATGATGCGATCAGCCTTCTGACCGAAGGCGAGACCTTTCAGGCCGAAAGTCTGGACCCGCGGCTGTTTCAGGGGCTGATCCACGCCGGTTGACGTCCGGCAGCGGCGCGCGTAGCCAGTCCGGACCATGGTAGACCTCCGCCCCGTCGCCTATGTGATAGGCCGCATCCTGATTGTGCTTGCGATCCTGATGATGGCTCCGGCCATCATCGATTGGCGGGCGGGGCTTGAGAATGCCTATGCCTTCGTCGCATCATCGGCACTGACGCTGGTGGTCGGGGTGGCGCTTGCCCTGTCCACCACCAACGCCCTGGGCCGGTCGCTGGATACCAGGCAGGCCTATCTTCTGACGGCGGGGATCTGGGTCCTGGTCCCGTTCTTCGGGGCGATCCCGCTTTACATCGGTGCGCCTGGCCTCAGCCTGAACAACGCCTATTTCGAGGCGGTCTCGGGCATCACGACCACCGGGGCCACGGTCATCGTCGGGCTGGATGATCTGCCTGCGGGCATGAACCTGTGGCGCGGGATGCTGAACTGGCTGGGGGGCCTTGGGATCGCGTTCATCGCGATGATCTTTCTGCCCTTGATGCGGGTCGGGGGCATGCAGTTTTTCCGTACGGAGGGATTTGATACCTTCGGCAAGGCCTTGCCGCGCGCCACCGACATCGCCCGGCAGCTTCTGGTGGTCTATATCGGGCTGACCGTGATCACCATCATGGTCTATGCGATCATCGGGATGTCTGCGCTGGACGCTGAGTCCATGGCTTTGCGACCGTAGCCACGGGCGGATTTTCGCCGACTGACCAGTCCTTTTCGAAATACCCGGGCGCCGGTGAATACTTCGGGGCGCTGTTCATGGCCCTGGCGGCCATGCCCTATATCCGCTTCGTGCAACTGGTCAACGGGTCGGCAAGGCCGCTGTGGCAGGATGCACAGGTGCGCGCCTTTCTGCGCTGGATGCTGGCCTCGGTGCTTGCAGTCACGCTTTGGCGGGTGCTGACCGTCGGGTCACCAGTCGAGCCGACCTTCCGCGAGACGCTGTTCAACCTGACCTCGATCATGACGGGGACCGGGTTCTTCTCGGGTTCGTTCGTTGGCTGGGGTGGGTTCGCGATGGTGGTGGCCTTTGTCGTCGGGTTGATCGGCGGCTGTTCGGGGTCAAGTTCCGGCGCACTGACGGTTTTCCGGGTGCAGGTCGCACTTGCCTTTCTGGGGCGCGAGATCCGGCGCATCGGCAACCCGAACGCCGTTGATCCGGTCAAGTACGATGGCCGCACCGTGGGCGAGGATGTTCTGAACGCAGTCGTCATGTTCGTGTCAGGCTATATCGTGATCATCGGTCTGCTCAGCACGGCGATGACGATGTCCGGGGTCGATACGGTGTCGGCCATGTTCGCGGTCTGGCAGGCGATGGGCAACATCGGTTACGGCTTCGGTCCGTTGATTGAACGGACCGGAACCTTCGTCGATTTCCCCCCCGCCGCGATTGCGATCATGACGTTGGCCATGATCCTGGGGCGGCTTGGCCTGATTGCCCTGCTGCTTCTTATGCTGCCAAGCTTCTGGCGCAGGTAAGGCAGGGGTCGCGCCTGACCTGGCCCCGGTCGATCAGTCCCAGCAGGAAACCAGGACGGTCATCCCGGTGCCAAGTGTCGCAAGGTCCGAGGGTGGCAGCGCAGCCTTTGGTCCTGCCACCAGCGGGGTGACGCCAGCCGGTTCGACAAGGCGCACGATCTCGGCGGCGGCGACCGCGAAATGCACGTCCGCAGGCAGGGTCTTTCCCGATGGTCCGCCTTTGGAAAGCAGCATGCCGATCACCGCGCCGGTTGCGTCCAGCACAGGCCCTCCGGCATCACCGGGCAGGGCCTCGACCGACAGCCGTTTCTGCCCCGCTTCGCCGTTGAGGCCGGTCAGGTCTTCCAAGGTGCCAAACGTCATCACCGGGGCCGGCAGGCGGTCTTCATAGGAATAGCCCGCGACCATCACTTCGGTTCCGACCCGTTCGGGGGCCAGCTGAAATTCGGCGACGGCGCGGGGGGAAAGTGGCGCGACAGGTGTCAGCAATGCCAGCCCGCTGGCGGCATCGGCAAACGCGACCCGGGCCTCTGTCACCCGGTCGATGGTAATGCGGGCGCAGCCCGTGACTGCCTCGGTCGTGGTCAGAACCGCGCCGCCTGTGCTGATGAAAAGGCCGGATCTGCTGAGCCTTGGCGTCCTGACTTCAATCCCCGCAAGAAGGCCAGCGCGCGTTTCGCTGTCCATCGCCACCATTCCCGGGTCAAGGGCGCGGGTGTCGTCGGTCGTGAAGCTGGCCTCGATCCCTGTGATGATGCGGGCATCCCGCGCTTCGTTGCCGGGAGACGAGATCACCATCCAGCCCTTGATGAAGCCACCGGTCAGTTCCGCGTAGGCGGTGGTATCGAACCGGTCCGACGTGCCGCGTATGCGGAAAGACCGCTCCCCCCGGCTGCGGTCGCCCGACAGCGGCACAGGGTCCAGCGTCTGGATCACATCGTAGAGGCCCGAAAGCGCTGCCTGGTCGCCCGGCTGCGAGATCAGCACAATCTGCAACCCGCTGCCATCCCTGGCGCGGAAATGGACGAATGGCGGCTCATAGTGGTCGAATTCGACTAGACCCAGCGGCAGGGAGACGGTGATACCCGCCTCGGCTTCGGCCACCTCGGCAAAGCCGAAAGCGGCGGTCTCGGAGCGGTAGGCCGTCATCAGTTCCGCGCGCTGGCGGCTGGTCAGGGTGCCGGTCGGCCCCAGCACGCCTTGGGCCTCTTGCCAGGCGGCCATGGAATTGCGGGTGCCTGCGCCAAAGGCTCCGTCGATGCTGCCCTGGTAAAAGCCGAACCATTGCAGCGCAGTCTGCAGGTCCATGCGGTCCTCGGGCGTCAGCAGCACTTCACTGTCGCGGGCCTCGGCCAGGGTTTCGTCGGGAATGAGGGACAGGTCCGGCTGGACGGCAGGGTCGGCCAGCGCAGGGTCGGCCAATGCGGGATCTGAGGCGGCCGTGACCTCGGGCACCACGGGCACCACGCCGGAAGGTGGCCAGAACCGGTCACCAAAGTCGCGTTCGAAGGCGATGAAGCTGTCGGCCGGGATCATCCCGTCACGCTTGAGCGTCGCCAGCCGAAGGCGGCCTTCCGCCTCCTGGTAAGGGCCAAGCATGATTCCGTACCAGCCTGACCGCAGCCGGAACCCTCCGGTCTCGGGGAAGAGCGCGGCATAGGCGCGGGCGCGGTCCTCGGCCCCTGTCAGGTCGGGCTGGGCCTCGATCTGGATCCAGACCGTGCCGTCCTGCGCGTTGGCATGCCGGGGCAGGGCCAGCGTCAGAACCACAAGACACAAGAGGAAAGCGGCAAAGGGGCGAAAAGTCACGGGGCAATGTCCTGAATTCCGGTCGGCTGCGCGCCAGAGTAAAGATCGCCACCGTCCCCGCAAGGGCGTAACGCACCGCGGCCAGCCAAACGGTCCGCCCCTGTGCATCCGGCCGCTTTGTGGAATTGACCCTGTCCGCCCCAGTGGATAGGGAAGACGCGACCCGAAAGAAGCCCTGCCTAAAGGTGCGCCATGCCGCATGACACCAACACCCCCCGCAGCTTTCAGGAAATCATCCTGCGCCTGCAGGGCTATTGGGCCGCCAAGGGCTGCGCGATCCTGCAGCCCTATGACATGGAGGTGGGGGCAGGCACGTTCCACCCGGCCACCACGCTGCGGTCGCTTGGAACGAAGCCCTGGGCGGCGGCCTATGTCCAGCCCTCGCGTCGGCCGACCGACGGGCGCTATGGCGAGAACCCGAACCGTCTGCAGCATTACTATCAATACCAGGTCATCATCAAACCCTCGCCCCCGGACCTGCAAGAGTTGTATCTTGGCAGCCTTGCCGCCATCGGCATCGACCTTGCGCTCCACGACATCCGCTTTGTCGAGGATGACTGGGAAAGCCCGACCCTCGGCGCCTGGGGCCTGGGCTGGGAGGTCTGGTGCGACGGGATGGAAGTCAGCCAGTTCACCTATTTCCAGCAGGTCGGCGGGCATGACTGCCGCCCGGTCAGCGGCGAGCTGACTTATGGGCTGGAGCGGCTGGCGATGTACGTGATGGGCATCGACCATGTGATGGACATGCCGTTCAACGATCCCGACAGCCCGATCCCGTTGAAATACGGCGACATCTTTCGGCAGACCGAGGAAGAATACTCCCGCCACAACTTTGACGGCGCCTCCACCGAGATGCTGCTGCGGCATTTCGAGGATGCCGAGGCGGAATGTGCGCGGCTGCTGGCCTTTGAGCCTGAGGACCCGAAATCCGGCAAACGCATCGTCATGGCGCATCCGGCCTATGACCAGACGATCAAGGCCAGCCACCTGTTCAACCTGCTGGACGCGCGCGGCGTGATCTCGGTCACCGAACGGCAGGCCTATATCGGGCGGGTGCGGGCGCTGGCAAAGGCCTGTGCCGACGCGTTTCGCCAGACCGAAGCGGGGGCGGATCTGTGAATGCGGGACGCTTTGCCGTGGTGTTCATCGTGCTGACCGCGCTTCTTGGGGGCGTGGCCCTGTGGTACACCGCCGAAAGGGCGTTCTACGAACCGGTGGTCTTTACCCCCGGCGCGGAAATCCGCCTTGTGCCGCTGACAAGCAACCAACCCGAACCGATCCTTGTCAAAGGCATCGAAGGGACGGACGCTGCCAGCTCTCCCATCAAGTTCCGGGCCTGCTTTACCACGCCGATGTCGCTGGCAATGCTGACCGAGACCTACCGCATCTATCCGGGTGCCGAGCCGCTGATCGCGCCGTCATCCTTTGACTGTTTTGACGCGGAAGTCATTGGAAAGGCGCTGGAATCCGGCGAGGCGCTGGCCTTCCTGTCGGAACCCGAGATTCACAAGGGTGTTGACCGCGTCGTCGCCGTGTTTCCGGACGGCCGCGCCTTTGCCTGGAACCAGCCCAACGCCAGTCTGAAGGACTGACCATGCCCGACCTCTTGATCGAACTTTTCTCTGAGGAAATCCCGGCGCGGATGCAGGCCCGCGCGCGGGAGGATCTGAAGAAGCTGGTGACCGATGGTCTGGTCGAGGCCGGGCTGACCTATGCCAGCGCCGGGGCGTTTTCGACGCCGCGCCGGCTGGTGCTGTCGGTGGACGGGCTGACGGCCGAGAGCCGCCCGGTGCGGGAGGAGCGGAAAGGGCCGTCGACCAGTGCTCCGGCGCAGGCGGTGGAGGGGTTCCTTCGGTCGACCGGCCTGACGCTCGACCAGCTGGAGCGGCGGGCGGACAAGAAGGGCGAGACCTTCTATGCCGTGGTCGAAAAGCCCGGCCGCGCGGCCCCGGTGATCGTGGCCGAGGTGCTGGAGGGCGTGATCCGGGGCTTTCCCTGGCCAAAGTCAATGCGCTGGGGGAATGGTTCCTTGCGCTGGGTGCGGCCGTTGCAGTCCATCCTGTGCATCCTGTCGGATGAGGCTGGCACGCATGTCGTGCCGCTGGTGGTGGACGGGATCGAAGCGGGCAACACGACCGAAGGCCACCGCTTCATGGGCAACGGGCGGTTCACCGTTTCGGGGTTCGACGACTATGTCGTCAAGCTGAAGCGCGCGCATGTGGTGCTGGATACCGCCGAGCGTGAGGCGGCGATCTGGCAGGGCGCGCAGAACCTGGCCTTTGCGGCGGGGATGGAGGTTGTTCCTGACGCCGGTTTGTTGGCCGAGGTGGCCGGGCTGGTCGAATGGCCGGTGCCACTGATGGGGCGGATCGGTGAGGCGTTTCTGGGGCTTCCGGCAGAGGTGCTGCAAACCAGCATGAAGGAGCATCAGAAGTTCTTTTCGGTGCGGAACCCCAAGACGGGGCGGCCCGATTCTGAAAAAATCATGGGGTTCGTGACGGTCGCCAATATCGAGGCGGCGGATGGCGGGGCGGTGATCCTGAAGGGCAACCAGAAGGTGCTGTCGGCGCGGCTGTCGGACGCGAAGTTCTTTTGGGAAAATGACCTGCGGGTGGCGAAAGCGGGCATGGGCGAGTGGGTGGAGGGGCTGAAGGCGGTCACCTTCCACAACAAGCTGGGGTCTCAGGCCGACCGGATCGAGCGGATCGCGGCGCTGGCGCGTGAGATTGCGCCTTTGGTCGGGGCGGATGCCGCCGACGCGATGCGGGCGGCACGGTTGGCGAAGCTGGACCTGCGGTCGGCGATGGTGGGGGAATTCCCCGAGTTGCAGGGCGCGATGGGCCGGTATTACGCGCTGGAGGCGGGGGAGAAACCTGCAGTGGCGGATGCCGCGCGGGACCATTACTCACCGCTCGGGCCCTCGGACGCGGTGCCGGTGGAGCCGGTATCGGTCGCCGTGGCGCTGGCCGACAAGATCGACACGCTGACCGGGTTCTGGGCGATTGATGAGAAGCCTACCGGGAGCAAGGACCCCTATGCGCTGCGGCGGGCGGCGCTGGGGGTTATTCGACTTATGATCGGTAGTAACGCTCGAATTCCATTCTTGCGCATTTCCTACCTTCCGTTGAGCAGAAGGGTCGTTCTTGAACATCACTCTGGGTCACCTCACAAGCCAGAAATCATCAGGAAGGTGAGGGACTTGGGTCTCGACGAACAGGCTCGGCAACTCCAAGGCGAAATGGTTCAAGCGCAGAATGACCGTTATCGCGATGATTTCCCGCAGCTTCGCGAAATTGCAGAAGCGAAACTGGAGGACCTCCTCGGCTTCCTCCACGACCGCCTCAAGGTCACCCTCCGCGATCAGGGCGTGTCCCACGACATCATCGACGCCTGCCTTGCCATGCCGGGGAATGACGATCTGACGCTGCTCGTCAAGCGGGCCACGGCGCTGAGTGAGACGCTGAGGACCGAGGACGGGGCGAACCTGTTGCAGGGCTACAAGCGGGCGAACAAGGGGCGAGCGCCGCTCCGAGCGGGCGGCCGGCAGCAGGCGCAGCGCGGACGCGGCGGCGCCAGCCGCCCTCGACACGGCAGAGACGAAGATCGGGCCGGCGATGGCGGCGGAGGATTTCGCGACGGCGATGGCCGCGATGGCCGCGCTTCGTGCGCCGGTGGATGCCTTCTTCACCGCCGTGCAGGTGAACAGCGACAACCAGATCGTTCGGCGGAACCGCCTCAACCTTCTGCACCGCATCCGGGCGATCTGTTCCGGTGTCGCGGACCTGAGCCGGATCGAGGGCTAGAGGGGGCGGACCAGGGGCATGTGGCGCTTCCCTCCCCCCCTTGTGGGGGAGGGAGAGGGTGGGGGGGCTGGTCGCAGGGCCGGGAGCCCCCCACCCCCATCCCCTCCCCACGAGGGGGAGGGGAGGCGCGGGGTGTCTGACGTTAGGAGCGATTGGCTTGCGTCAACAAACCGCCCAAGGAATCGTCACAGGACTGACATGTCACGCTTGATTGACAGGTGATTCGGGTTATGCTGCGCGCGAACAAAAAGGCGCTGCAGTGCAGAAACACGATCCGATTCCAGAATTCGCCCAGATCAGCCCTTCGGCGCAGATCGCGACGGCGACGCATGGCTGGCGGGCAAAGTGCCTGCAGCGGCTGGTCCGGCTTGAGCTTCCGGTGCCGAAATCCGTGGCCTTGCCCGCCCCCACCGTCCGCGCCATTGCTGCCGGGCATGGGGTGGATGCCAGCGGAATCCTGGACCATTTCGGTGACGGGCCGCTGATTTCCGTCCGCCCGTCGCCTGCCAACCCCGATTGGGGTGGCCCCGCGACGATCCTGAACATCGGCCTGAACGCCAAACGCCACGCCCGTCTGGCCGAAACCCATGGCGAAACGGCGGCGGACGCGCTTTTTCTGCGGTTCGTGCAGGCCTATGCGATCCATGTGGCCCGGCTTGACCCCGAGGTGTTTGACGCGCTGAAGCCCGGACCGGGCGCCTTGCGTGAAGCCCTGCACCAGTACGAGGTCGAGACCGACGAACCCTTCCCCGAAGACCCCTCGCGCCAGTTGTCCGAGGTGTTGCGCAGCATGGCCCGTGCCTGGGAGGGGACCAGCGCCCGCCTGTTGCGGCAAGCCAAGGGTGCCCCGGACGAGGCGGCGCTTGGCCTTGTGGTGCAGGAAATGGCGCAGGGGATCGGGCAGGGCATCAGCGGCAGCGGCGTGATCCAGTTCGTCGATCCAGTGACTGGCCAGCCGCAGATCACCGGGCGCTACCTTGGACAAAGCCAGGGCCGTGACGCGCTGAAGACCACCGAGGCGCTGTATCTGACCCGCGATCCGCGCGGGGCTTCGCTGGAGGATGTCTCGCCAGAGATCTTTGCAACGCTGGTTGCCCATGGTGCCGTCTGCCGCGAACGCCTGCGCGAAGAGATGCAGATCGAGTTCACCATCGAGGATGGCCGCCTTGCGGTGCTGGATGCGGTCAAGGTTGCGCGGTCGGTCCGGGCCGGCCTGCGCATTGCGGTGGCGCTTGCCGAAGACGGCGTGATCCCCAAGGAAGAGGCGGTCTTGCGGGTTGAACCGCAGGCCTTGTCCGAGCTTTTGCACCATCAGGTTGACCCGCGCGGCGCACGAGACGTGATCGCGCGCGGCATCGCGGCCAGCCCGGGGGCGGCAACCGGGCGGCTGGTGTTCTCATCCTCGGCCGCGCAGGCCAGCGCCTCGCGGGGGGAGCCGTGCATCCTTGTGCGGCGCGAAACCTCGCCCGAGGATATTCGCGGCATGCATTCGTCGGCGGCCGTGCTGACCGAACGCGGCGGCATGACAAGCCATGCGGCGGTGATTGCGCGCGGGCTGGGCCTGCCCTGCGTGGTGGGCGCGTCCGAGGTGCGACTGGATACGCGTGACAAGAAACTGACCACCGCCGATGGCCGGGTGTTCCGCGAAGGCGATGTGGTGACGCTGGACGGCACCAAGGGCGAGGCGCTGGCCGGGGCCGCCGAAATGCTGCCCCCCGCGCTGGATGACAGCTTTCGCAGGCTTCTGTCCTGGGCGGACGGAGTGCGCGACATCGGTGTGCGCGCCAATGCCGACACGCCCGCCGATGCCGAAACCGCCCGCAAGTTCGAGGCGGAAGGGATCGGCCTGTGCCGGACTGAACACATGTTCTTCGAGGAAGACCGTCTGGTCGCGATGCGCGAGATGATCTTCGCGGACACGCCGCAGGACCGGGCAGCGGCCCTGACCCGGCTTTTGCCGATGCAGCGCGAGGATTTCGTCCAGCTTTTCGAGATCATGCAGGGATTGCCGGTCTGCATCCGCCTGTTCGACCCGCCCTTGCACGAATTCCTGCCGCAGGACCGCGAGGGGCTGCGTGATCTGGCCGAGGCGCTGGACCGTCCCCTGTCCGAGGTGACCCGCCGCGCCGAGGCCTTGACCGAAGTCAACCCGATGCTTGGCATGCGCGGGGTGCGACTTGGCGTGGTCTCGCCGGAAATCTATGACATGCAGGCGCAGGCGATCTTCGAGGCGACGCTGGAAAGTGCCCGCCGTGGTGCGCCGGTTGTGCCCGAAATCATGATCCCCCTTGTCAGCGCCCGGCGCGAGGTCGAACTGGTCAAGACGCGCATCGACGCTGTCGCCGCCATGGTGCGCACCAAGGCAGGGGCCGATTTTGACTACAAGCTGGGGGTGATGGTCGAAACCCCGCGCGCGGCCCTGCGGGCGGGCGAGATTGCGCAGCATGCGGCCTTTTTGTCCTTTGGGACCAATGACCTGACCCAGATGACCTATGGGTTGTCGCGCGACGATGCCGGCCGCTTCATGAACACCTATGTCCGTCTGGGCGTCTTCCCGGAAGACCCGTTCCACATTCTGGATGTCGATGGGGTGGGCGAGCTTTTGCTGATCGGGGCAGACCGTGGCCGCAAGACCAGGTCGGACCTGACGTTGTCGATCTGCGGCGAACATGGCGGCAATCCCGAATCCATCGAGTTTTGCCGGAAGGCGGGGTTCGACTATGTCTCATGCTCTCCGTACCGGGTGCCGATGGCACGGCTGGCCGCGGCGCATCTTGCCTTGCTGGATCGGAAATCCATTATCTAACATTGATTTACGCCTGAATCCTCATGTAAAAACTCAGGCTTTGGGCGAGTTCTCGCCGAGTTTCCCGCAAATTTCGTGCTAAATTTGCAACAGTGGTGGACTGTCCTGCCGCTTTCCCCTACCTCCCCGCCTGCTTGCAAGGCGGGGGTACTTCCGCCAATTCGGAAACAATGACGGAAGATCAGAATGATGTTTTGCAAAGTGGCGCGCGTGGTTGCGCTGGTCGGGGTTGCGCTTGGCGCGGGTGGAATGGCTTCGGCCGACGCCCTTTGGCCGGTCAGCTATCATCCAGGCGACAGGACTGCCGACTTTGGGTCGGTCGGGCAAGACCTTGAAGGTCAATTGCCAAAGCTGGTCCGCATCCCGGCCCCTGATTTTACCACGGTCCTGCCGGCAGCGGCCCAGACGGAAGGTCTGACCGAAGGCTGGCTGATGGCGCAGCCTGCGCCTGCAGGGGACGCCGAATGGCAATGCCTGACCGAAGCCCTTTATTTCGAGGCGCGCGGGGAAAGCCTGCAGGGTCAGGTCGCTGTGGCCGAGGTGATCCTGAACCGGGTGGACAGCCCGCTTTATCCCCGCACGATCTGCAAGGTTGTCAAGCAACGCGGCGGTGGCGGATGCCAGTTCAGCTATGTTTGCGACGGCCGCACCGACCGGATGCGCGACAAGACCGCCGCCGATCTGGCCGGACGGATTGCGCGGGCCATGCTGGACGGCGCCCCGCGTCTGCTGACCGAAGGGGCCACGCATTTCCATACCCGCGGCGTCAAGCCCGGGTGGTCCAAGCGCTTTGCCCACACCACCACGATCGGCGCGCATGCCTTCTACCGCCAACCGGGCTGATCAGAGCGGCCCGGGGTCAATGTCGCGGGGCACCCGTGCCCTGCCGCCTTCACGCTTGGTCGGGGCGCGAGGCATGCTATGACAGGCGCATCCCAGATGAGGCGGCCATGACAACGACGGACATCGAACTGGCTTTCGCCCATCCCGAGGATCGGGCCGAGGCGTCAGCCACAGCCGACCCCCGCGACCGCATCTCTTTGCGCGACCATGTGGTCGAGGCCGACATCGGCGCCTTCCAGCAGGAACGTGGCCATCAGCAGCGTCTTCGCTTCAACGTGGTGGTCGAGGTGCGCCCGGTCACGGGCCCGCTGGAGGACGACGTTGACCGCATCCTGAGCTATGACCGGATCACCGAAGCGATTGCCGCCGAACTGGCGGCTGAACGGCTGAATCTTCTGGAAACCCTGGCCGAGCGTGTGGCCGAGCGCATTCTTGCCGAACCTGCGGCCATGCGGGCCTTCCTGCGGATCGAAAAGCTGGATGTCGGGCCCTATGCGCTGGGGGTCGAGATCGTCCGGTCCCGCGCGGAACGTCCGCTCCTTGCGCAGGAACCCGGGCAAAGCGGTGCGGTGCATCCGCTGGTCGTCCATCTGGACAATGCCACCATCGCCGACCCGAAATTCCCGGCCCGGCTGGATGGGCTGCTTGCGCAGGGCCTGCCCGTGATCCTGACCGTGGGACTGCCCGACCTTCCGCGCCCTGTGACCGGCCACCGGCCAACCCAGCGGCGGATCGACCTTCTGGCCATCGAACAGAATGCCTGGACCCTGGCCGCGCGCGATCCGCGCTGTGTGGTCGTGGCAACCCGCACGGAAATCGACTGGGCCATGCGACGCGGGCAGACGGTGGTCTGGGCCCCGTCCAAGCTGGTGCTGGATGCGGTTGACGGGCCACAAGGGTCCGCACCGGTCACGCTGGCGCTTTGGCTGGCGGAAACGATGTCGGCCACCGCGCTGATTGTTCACGGCGACGTTGCAGTTCCGGCAGGAAGCCGCGTGCCGGTGCGACGGACCTGACGCTTCCCTCTTGCCAAGTGAACGGGCATCGGCCACTCAAAAACGCATGGAGTATTTCAGACCGATTGCCATGACGGATCAGGCCCGTCCAGCCAATGCGCTTACGCTGGCCGGGGGCTGGTGCTGGTTCGACCGGGTCGAGGTGATCGTGCGGGGCGGGCCGTCGCGGATCATCGAAGCGGGTGACTGCCCTGTCGATGTGCTGCACCGGCTGACCGCGCCACGCCCGGATTTTGCGGGTCTTTCGCTGGACAGGCCCCGGCTGATGGGCATCCTGAACGTGACCCCCGACAGCTTTTCCGACGGCGGGCGCTTTGCCACGACCGAAGCGGCGGCCCGGCAGGGGCGGCAACTGGCCAAGCTGGCCGAGATCGTGGACATCGGCGGCGAAAGTACGCGCCCCGGAGCGCAAGAGGTTCCTGTCGCCGATGAGATCGCCCGAACCGTTCCAGTGATCGAGGCGCTGCGGGCCGGTGGCATGCCAGGTCCGATCTCGATCGACACGCGCAAGGCGATGGTCGCTGCAGCCGCCCTTCGGGCGGGGGCCACGCTGGTCAACGATGTGTCGGGTCTTGAATTTGACCCGGCGATGGGCCCCTTGGTCGCGCAAGAAGGGGTGCCTGTGGTGCTCATGCATGCCAAGGGGCTGCCTGCGACCATGCAGGACGACCCGCGCTACGGCGATGTCGTGCTGGATGTGTATGACGACCTGGCCCGGCGGCTGACCCTGGCCGAAGCGGCAGGAATCGACCGCGCGCGGATCGCGATCGACCCCGGCATCGGCTTTGGCAAGTCGGCCGACCACAATCTGGCACTGATCCGGGATCTGTCGCTTTTGCACGGCCTTGGGTGCCCGATCCTGCTTGGCGCCTCGCGCAAGCGGTTCATCGGATCAATCGGCCGGGCCGAGGCAGCGACAGCGCGGATGCCGGGGTCCGTCGCGGTGGCGCTGGCCGGCCTTGCGCAGGGCGCGCAGATCCTGCGGGTACACGACGCGGTCGAAACGCGGCAGGCCCTGCGGCTTTGGCAGGCGCTGAACACCGACCAGCTGGAGGGGATGGCATGACCCGCAGGCTTTTCGGCACCGATGGCGTCAGGGGGCGGGCGAACAGCTGGCCGATGACCGCCGAGCTTGCGCTGAAGCTTGGGGCTGCCGCAGGGCGCTACTTCCGCCGCGACGGAAGTGCCGCGCATCGGGTGGTGATCGGCAAGGACACGCGGCTAAGTGGCTACATGCTGGAAAACGCGTTGACGGCGGGGCTGACCTCGACCGGCATGAACGTGCTGTTGCTGGGTCCGGTGCCGACCCCGGCTGTCGGCTACCTGACGCGGTCGATGCGGGCGGATCTGGGGGTGATGATCAGCGCCAGCCACAATCCGCACCAGGACAACGGGATCAAGTTCTTCGGACCCGACGGCTTCAAGTTGTCGGATGCCGCCGAGGCCGAGATCGAGGCGATGGTCGAAGGTGAGATCATTCCCGCCAGGCCCGAAAACATCGGCCGGGCGAAGCGGATCGAGGATGGGCGCGGCAGGTATCAGGAGTTCGTGAAGACCAGCTTTCCCAACGGTCTGCGGCTGGATGGTTTGAAGGTGGTGATCGACTGCGCCAATGGGGCCGCCTACAAATGCGCGCCAGAAGTCTTGTGGGAGCTTGGGGCCGAGGTGATCCCGGTCGGCGTGGCTCCGAACGGGACCAACATCAACCACCGCTGCGGGTCCACCCACACGGAAACCGCTGCCGAGGCGGTGGTGGCGCATGGCGCGCATGTGGGCATCAGCCTGGACGGCGACGCCGATCGGGTGATGATCCTGGACGAGACCGGACGCGTGGCGGATGGCGATCAGGTGATGGCCCTCCTCGCCGCGCGCTGGGCCGAAGAGGGGCGACTTTCCGGCGGCGCGCTGGTCGCGACGGTGATGTCGAACCTGGGCCTTGAACGGTTCCTGCAGGGCCGCGGCCTGCGGCTGGAGCGGACGGCGGTTGGCGACCGTCATGTCGTGGAACGGATGCGCGAAGGCGGGTTCAACCTGGGCGGCGAGCAATCGGGCCATATCGTGATGACCGATTTTGCCACAACAGGTGACGGGCTGGTCGCGGGCCTGCAGTTTCTGGCCGAGATGGTGCGGACCGGCCACCCGGCCAGCGCCCTGACCAGCAGTTTCGATTCCGTGCCGCAGCTTTTGAAGAACCCGCTTGGCCGAAGGCGCCCGGCCACTGGAGGCCGGTGCCGTTCGCAAGGTGATCGCGGCGGCCGAGGCGAGGATTGCAGGCAAGGGCCGTATCCTGATCCGCAAATCGGGGACCGAGCCGCTGATCCGGGTGATGGCGGAATGTGAAGATGACGTGCTTCTTTCGGACATCGTGAACGACATCGTCGATGCCGTTCACGCTGCCCTTCAGCCCGAAGCTGGTTCCCGGCAGGGGTAGGGAACCCGTCCCAGCCCGGCACCGACCGGGACGATCGCAAATCGTCGGACGGTGGCCTTACCTCGGTTACTCCTCAACCAGTGCCGACCAGCCTTCTGCCGGATCGAAACTGTCGATCGCGCCTGCCACCTCAAGCGTTGCCTCGCCGAGGTTGGCTTCATAGATCTGGCCGTTCTCGCCGACCATGAAACTCATGATCCCGGAATCCCCCGGCTCGGCCGGATAGGCAAGCAAGGCATGGCCAGCGACCATGTTGTCGCCAACCATGTAGTCATATGCTCCCCCAGGTGCTGCCGCACCCTGACGGTTCAGGATCTTGAAGAAATAGCCCAGAAAGGGCACCGGAGCCTGATCTACCCCGTCGATGCTGACCCCTTCGGCGGCGGCTTGCGCCATGAAGGCCCCGATCGGGCTTTCGGGCGCACCTTCCTCGGGTGGCCAGTAAAGTCCGTCCCGCTTGCCGGAGGACGAAAGAATCGACGATGCGAACTCCATGACGCCGTCGCCGTCGTAATCGGTCTGCCGGTAGGCTGCCTGAACCACCAACGCCTTGCGCATCAGGTCGATGACATCCAGTTCATTCATCCCGATCCGCCGTGCCAGGATCTCGTCGCGGGCCCCTGCAGCGTCAAAGCTCCAACCGGCGTCGGAGTTGACCATGGCCACGGGAAACACCCAGAGGCTGCGACCGATCTGAAGCTGGGTGCGGTCATCACCGGCGGGCACAAGCTGGTGGAACGTGCCATAGTCGGCGAGGAACCTGTCGCGCGCTTCGGCGTCCTGCTCGGGGTCGCCGGAACTGATCAGGTCTTCCGACTCGGGTCCGAAGATTGCCAGCAACGCCGCGCGGTCCCGCGCTTGCAGTGCCGCGACGAACGCCTCGGTCGCGGCTTCCGGGGTGGGGTAGGCTGCCGGTTCGGCAAAGGCGACAGAAGTGCCCAGCAGGACAGCAATGGAGGCAATGATGTTCATCTTGACGGTCATGTCAGCGGTTCCCCTTCAGGCTCTTCTTGCCGCGCAGTGAGGCCGCGTTGCCGCGGTTCCCCGTGGAGGGCAGGTAGACCGGCGCCTTTGCGGTTTTCCTGACCGCCCGGTCGGTGTTCGGAATCGCCGGCTTTTTGGGTTTCGCCATCTTGTCCGTGGCGACCGCTGGTTTCCGGTCCCCTCGCGAGATTTCCTTGGTGTTCGGCGGCAGCTTTACGGCGGGTTTCTTGCCGTCCTTCATCACCCCAAGGTCGCGCTTTCCGGTGGCGGCCGGAAGCGTTGCAACGCCATCCTTCCGGTTCTTGCTTTTGGCGATCTTTTCACGGGCTTCGTCGCGACTGGCGTCCGACGGCTTGAAGGTCCCGTCCTTCCTGTCGCGCAGCCGGTCCGAGTCGACGTCGCCCAGCTTGCCGGGCAGGGTCTCCGGGCGTTGCAGGTCGCCAATGTTGCTAACCCCGCCGCCATTTCCCGGGCGATTGCCAATCCCGTTGCCGTTGCCGTTGCCAATCCCGTTGCCGTTGCCGTTCCCGATGTTGATGCCGTTGTCGACGTTGATGTCGCCATCCCAGTCGATGCTGTTGCCGTTTCCATTGCCGCCGCCATAGCCGCCGCCATACCAATGGTCACGGCCGCCGTCCCAATCGTCGTCGTCAAAGATCTCGTCAAGGATGATTGCGCTGCCCCAGACGACCGCGCCGGTCACAAGAAGATCATTCCAATTGTCGTCATTGGTGACGTAAACCGGCGTCGCCGGGGCGGGCTGGGTGTAAACCGTTTCGGTGTATTGCGGGACATAGACCACTTCTGGGTCTTTCGAACTAATCGTGATGTTGCCGCTGTCGGCATCTTCATCGACAGTCATCGCCTCGTTATCGACCAGATAGCCGTTCAGGCTGGCCTGAGCCCGCAGTCGCTGGAGCGAGTCCAGCACGTCGTTCGTGGCCGCAAGGACCGCGTTTCCGGTCTGCTCGGTCCAGTCCATATGCTCGGCCATCCTCGAGATCAGCTCGGGAAAGCCGGCCGTCAATTCGCGGACCGGATCCGCCCATTCCTCATCGGCGGCCAACGCGCTGCGTGCCTTGTCATCAAGTCCGGCGTTCTTGGTCAGAAAGCGGTCAGCCTTGAGCACATCGACCGGATAGGTTGTCGCCATGAGAACCTGCGCCAGCAGTGCGTCCGGATAAAGCGCGATCGGCGCCATCAGGGTATCCAGTTCCTCGGCGGTGAAAAGTGCTTCCGCTTCGGCCCCTGCCGCCGCATCGCCAGAGGCCGGAGCCTCCTGGGCAAAGGCCGGATGGTGCAGCGGCAGCGCAGTTCCAAGTAGAACCGCCATTACCTTCATGCTGGTCGACACGCGCATTGTGATCCTCGCTACGTTCCAAATGGCCCCGAAAGGCTACCACCGGCGCAAGTGCATGGCGCAATAGGACCTTCTGCCTACGGGGCATCTCGAACCATTGCATCCCGGCGGCCGACTTGTCACGCACCATCGCGACCTGCTGTCCAGCAACGTCAAGGTCACTGGCGAACGTTCAAAAAAGAACAGGGGCGCCTCATCGAGGCGCCCCTGTTCTGGGGCGGGCCAGCTGACCGCCCGAACGTTGCCGACAGATCAGTTCCGCGCCTTGTCGACCATCTTGCCCTTGGAAATCCAGGGCATCATGTCACGCAGTTTCTTGCCGACCAGTTCGATCTGGTGTTCGTCGTTGGACCGGCGCGAGGCCTTGATCGTGGGTTGGCCCACGGCGTTCTCCAGCATGAAATCGCGCACGAACTTGCCGGACTGGATGTCCGACAGAACCGCCTTCATCCGTGCCTTGGTCTCGTCATAAGGCAGGATGCGCGGGCCCGAGACATACTGGCCGTATTCTGCGGTGTTCGAGATCGAGTAGTCCATGTTCGCGATGCCGCCTTCGTAGATCAGGTCCACGATCAGCTTCACTTCGTGCAGGCACTCGAAATAGGCCATTTCCGGCTCATACCCGGCCTCGACCAGGGTCTCAAAGCCCATGCGGATCAGTTCGACCAGACCACCGCAGAGGACCGCCTGTTCGCCGAAAAGGTCGGTTTCGCATTCCTGGCGGAAGTTGGTCTCGATGATGCCGGACCGCCCGCCACCGATGGCCGAGCAGTAGGACAGGCCGATTTCCATCGCCTTGCCGGTCGCGTCCTGGTGGACTGCGACAAGGCAGGGCACGCCGCCGCCCTTGGTGTATTCGCCGCGCACGGTGTGGCCGGGGCCTTTTGGCGCCATCATGATGACGTCGACGCCCTTCTTCGGCTCGATCAGGCCGAAGTGCACGTTCAGGCCGTGGGCGAAGGCGATGGCCGCGCCTTCGCGCAGGTTGTCGTGGACGTATTGCTTGTAGGTCGCGGCTTGCAGTTCATCGGGCATGGTGAACATGATCAGGTCGCACCACTTGGCGGCCTCGGCAATGTCCATGACCTTCAGGCCCTCGGCTTCGCACTTCTTGGCCGAGGGCGAACCGGGGCGCAGGGCGACGACGACGTTCTTCGCGCCAGAATCGCGCAGGTTCAGCGCGTGGGCGTGGCCCTGGCTGCCGTAGCCAAGGATCGCCACCTTCTTGTCCTTGATCAGGTTCACATCGCAGTCGCGGTCGTAGTAAACGCGCATGGCGTCCTCCATCTGGTTGATGGCGGCAAGATAGGGAAATCTGCGCAATTCCCCGTGCATTCTTTGCCGGAACCTGCCATTGGCACAAAGAAACATGCGCCCTTTGGCGTCATTTTGGATGGATCATGCAGATCGACGATACGGACCGGCGGATCCTGCGCCACTGGCTGGCCGAGCCGGGCCTTGACCGCGCGGTGCTTGCGGACCGGGCGGGGGTCACGCCGGCAACGCTGTGGCGACGGCTGGACCGGCTGCGGACAGGCGGTGTGATCCGGCACGAGGGGGCCGCAATCGACTGGCGGGCGCTTGGCTATGCGGTGGAGGTCAGCTTGCGCTTTACGCTCGACAAGACCAACCCGCGCGCCTTTGACGAGTTCATCGCGGCGGCAAGGCTGGTGCCAGAGGTCATCGCCATCGAGACCTTCCTGGGCCGGGTCGACGTGCGCCTGAACGTGATTGCCCGCGACATGGGGCACTGGACCGGCATCTACCGCGACCGCATCCTGACGCTGCCGCATATCGCCGAGGTCGAGGCGCTTATGCTGGTCGCGACGATCAAGGACACCGGGGGCCTTCCGCTGTGATCGACCTTGATGACACGGACCGGGCGGTTCTGCAGGCGCTTGTCGCCGACGGAACACTTTCGGCAGGCGAGCTTGGGCGACGGCTGGGATTGTCGCAACCGGCGGCATGGCGACGCGTCAAGCGGCTGGAGGAGGCGGGGGTGCTGCGGGGCCTGGCGGTCGAGGTTGACCGGGAAAGGCTTGGCTTCGGCGTGACGGTGTTTCTGGGGGTGAAACTGGCCACCAAGGGCCGCGTCAGCCTGGAGGATTTCGAGCGCGCGGTGCAGGCGATCCCCGAAGTGCAGGTAGTGCAGCATGTGTTGGGCCTCTTTGACTATCGCTTGCGCGTGGTCGCCCGCGACATCGCCGATTTCGAACGCGTGTTGCGCCGCCGGATCATGACGCTGCCTGGGGTGGGCAACGTCGAGGCAAACGTGCTTTTGACCGAAGAACGTCGCCCGGGGCCCTTGGGAGTGGCGGATTCGGTCGGGAAAGGGTGATCTGCGGCGGCTAGAGTCGGGGCTGCTCCTTGTCGCATTGCATGCGCTCGTCGCGATGAGGAGACGAAGTCGAAAGAAGAGCAGCCCGGGGGAAGGCATGAAGATTGCGAAGCTGGAGACGTTCGACACCGCGTTCGTGTCCTTCGTGAAGGTCACGGCAGACACCGGGGATACCGGCTGGGGCCAGACCTCGACCTACTACGCCGACATCACCACCGAGGTGTTTCACCGCCAGGTCGCGCCTCATGCCTTGGGAACCGAGGTTGCCGATCTGGAGGACACGCTTCGCCTGATCCAGGAGCGCGAGCACAAGTTTCCCGGCAGCTACCTGCGGCGGGCGCAGGCGGGGCTTGATACCGCGATCTGGGATTTGCGGGGGAAGGTGGCGGGCAAGCCGGTGGCCTCGCTTCTGGGGGGCAGCCCTGGGCGGGTGCGGGCCTATGCCAGTTCGATGAAGCGCGACATCACGCCCGAGGACGAGGCGGCGCGTTTTGTGAAGCTGCGGGATGAGTTCGGCTTTGACGCCTTCAAGTGGCGCGTCGGCGCGGAATGCGGGCGCGACAGGGACGAATGGCCGGGGCGGACGGAAGCGGTTATTCCCATTGTTTACAAGGCACTCGGCGACGGTGTTGAGAAACTGGTTGATGGCAATTCCTGCTATTCCCCGCGCCGGGCGATCGAGGTGGGCCGGATGCTGCAAGACCACGGCATCGGCCATTTCGAGGAGCCGTGCCCTTACTGGGAGGTTGACCAGACCGCCGAGGTTCGCGCGGCCCTTTCGCTGGACGTGGCGGGGGGTGAGCAGGATTGCGAGCTGACCGCCTGGCAACTGGCCATCGAGCACAAGGCGGTGGACATCCTGCAACCCGACATCATGTACATGGGCGGGATCTGCCGCACGCTTGAGGTCTGCCGGATGGGTGCTGCGGCAGGTCTGCCGATCACGCCGCATGCCGCGAACCTGGGGCTGGTCACGATCTGCACGATGCATCTGCTGCGGGCGATCCCGAACCCCGGCAAATACCTTGAATTCTCGATCGAGGGTCTAGACTACTATCCGTGGCAGGACGGGCTGTTTCTGGGCGACCCCTACCGGATCGACGGCGGCCATGCCACAGTAACGGATGCGCCCGGCTGGGGCGTCGAGATCAACCCTGACTGGCTGGCAAAGGCCCGCCACCGCGTTTCTGAAAGGACCTGAAGATGCCCGGACTGCATGCCCATATCGACCCCGAGGGGCTGGAGGAGTTCTCGGTCGTCTTCACCGACCGTTCGCTCAATCACATGTCGGCGCGCTTTCAGGGCGTGATGCGCGAAGTCTCGGGCATGCTGAAAGAGGTCTACCATGGCAGCGCCGTGGCATTGGTGCCGGGTGGCGGGACCTATGCGATGGAGGCGGTTGCGCGCCAGTTCGGGCAGGGCCGGGTGCTGATCATCCGCAACGGCTGGTTCAGTTTCCGCTGGAGCCAGATCTTCGACGCGGGCGGTTTTGCCGGCGAGACGACGGTTGTGATGGCCCGGCAGACCGGCAACGATGCCCGGGCACCCTATGCCCCGCCGCCGGTCGAAGAGGTCGTCGCCAAGATCCGCGAGATGAAGCCGGAGGCGGTCTTTGCCCCGCATGTGGAGACAAGCGCAGGGATCATCCTGCCGGACGACTATATCGCGCAGGTGGCCGCTGCGGCGCATGAGGTGGGGGCGCTGATGGTGCTCGACTGCATCGCGTCGGGCTGCATCTGGGTGGACATGGAGGCGACCGGCGTCGATGTGCTGATCTCGGCCCCACAGAAGGGGTGGTCTGCCTCGCCCTCTGCCGGGGTGGTCGTTCTAAGTCCGCTTGCCGAGGCGAGGCTGGCGGAGACCACATCCAACAGCTTTGCCATCGACCTGAAGAAATGGCGCGCGATCATGGCGGCCTATGAGGGCGGCGGCCATGCCTATCACGCCACGATGCCGACCGATGCGATCGTCGGCTTCCGCGACGCGATGCTGGAGACGAAGGCGATGGGCTTTGCGGAGGCCAAGGCCGCGCAATGGGCGTTGGGCCGGGCGGTGCGCGGGCTGATGGCGGAGAAGGGCGTGCTGTCTGTCGCAGCAGAGGGGTTCCAGGCGCCGGGGGTGGTGGTCAGCTATACCGCCGATGGCGACGTGCAGAACGGATCGAAGTTCAGGGCCGAAGGGTTGCAGATTGCCGCCGGTGTTCCTTTGCAGGTTGGCGAGGGGCCAGAGTTCCGCACCTTCCGGATCGGTCTTTTCGGTCTCGACAAGCTGAAGGATGTAGCGGGAACCGTGGCGCGACTGCACAAGGCAGTCGCGGCGGTTCTTTAGAAAGACAGGCCGGAGGGGAGTTCTCCGGCCTGTGCTATTTTGCGGTGATCTGTGCTGGTCACTGCGCGTTCAGGATCGCCTTGACGGCACCCACAGGGTTTGCACCCGCACTGACGTTGTCGGAGTTCGAGAACAGCGACACCAACTGGGCATATTGCACGTTGGTCAGGCTGGACAGATCGGCGCCGGGAACCAGCATCAGGATCTGCGATTGAATTGCTGCGGACAGCGGGACCGGAGCGTTCTGGGCGATTGCGCCAAGAGCCGACAAGGCAACAAGAGCCGAGGCAAGAGCGATGCGTTTCATATTGTAATCCTTACATTTGTTTTCACCCACCCCTTTCGTGGGGCGGTGAAGCTGATTTTGTGCATCGGGGGCAGAATGTGAAATCACGGATTGATAAACGCGCCTCGTCAAGACGTGATCAGCTGTGTGCCTTGCGCTGCCGCACAGTGGATTTCCCCGGCGTCAGGGCAGATTCTGACGTTTGCGCTTCACATGTTTCAGGACTCTCACGACGGAAAGTGTCGTTGCCTCGCCACTGTGCGAAAATGCACAATTCTAGGCGGGGTCGTCGGTTGCCTGCAGGCCTTACTGTGCACCAAGTCCGGCGCGCATCAGCAGTTTCCGCACTGGTCCTGCAGAATAAAGCGCATCGAGTGCCCCTGCCCGAAGGTCGCGCAAGGCCGGAAGCCCCGTCATCGAGGCGCGGTTCAAAAGGTCGATTCCCGTGACCCGGGCCTGCACGTCAAGATGCCGCTTGCGGTGGTAACCGTCGGTGACGCTTTGCGCCCCCGGGTCGTCGCGATGCTGCGCCACAAGGTCCGAAAGGCAGTCAAGATCGGCCAGGCTCATGTTCAGGCCTTGCGCACCGATGGGTGGCACGACATGTGCCGCCTCAGCCATCAGGACGGAGCGCCTACCCGACATCCGGTCTGCAATCTGGCTGATGATGGGCCAGACCGAGCGTCGGCTGATCAACCGCAACGGCCCCAGAATTCCGGCCGAGCGGGTGGTCATCTCGGCCTCGAAGGCGGGGACGGGCAGGGCAAGCAGGCGGTCCACCTCGGGTCCGGTCTCCATCCAGACCACGGCCGAGGCGGGTGTGCCGTCGCGGTCGGGCAGGGGCACCAGCGTGAACGGACCACCGGAGCGGTGCACCTCGGTCGAAACGTTTTCATGGGCGGGGTCGTGCGCCACGGCAAAGGCCAGCGCCTTCTGACCATAGCGGAACGTGCGGACGCCGATTCCCAGCGCTTCGCGGAGGGGAGAGTTGCGGCCATCGGCGCCAATCACCAGACGCGCTGCAACCTGGGTGCCATCGGTCAGGGTGACAAGCGCCGCGTCATCGCGCACCAGCATGCGGGAAAACCCGACTCCGGGGCGAAAGCTGACGTCGGGCAGTTCGGTCAGCCGGGCCATCATCTCGCGCCGCAAAAGCCAGTTGGGCAGGTTCCAGCCAAAGGGTGCATCGGAAATGTCGGCGGCGTCAAAGTCCTTGGTCTTGCGGGCGACGGGTGCATCACCACCGGCATCGACGATCCGCATCACTTGCAAAGCTGCGGCATGGGGGGCCAACCGAGCCCACAGGCCCGCATCGGCCAGGACCCGGACCGATGGCTGCAGGATGGCTGTCGTTCGCAGATCTGCACCATCTGCCTCAGCCTCGGTCACCGGGATGGTGGGCTCGACGCAGACCACACGAAAACCCTGCGCGCCGAACACGCAGGCTGAAGCCAGCCCGGCGACCCCGCCGCCGGAAATCAGGATATCGACCGTCTGGCGCATCTTGTCCTCCGCAGGGAACGATAGGGCTGGCAGCGGGCGAAGGCCAGTGGGCAGCTGGTCCCGGAGGCTGTCAGGGCAGCGTGACCCAGATCAGCAACACGAACATCACCGGAACCAAAGCCACTGCCGTCACGACCAGGGCCGCAAGACCCCAGGCCTGCACCGCAAGAACCAGGGCTGTCACCGCGATGACCAGAAAGTAGAAGACCGTGTCGATGTCCCGCTCTATGTCGCGGATCACGCGACCTAGGACGGGCAAGGCACGAAAGAACCGCGACACCGGGCTGCGGACGGGTGAGGGGGCGTTGATGGCTTGCGCAGTCATTCGGATACTCCCTATGAGTTTTGCCAGAGTTAGGGCCGGGACGGCGCGGAATAAGGACCTGTGACGTTTGGTCACCGGGTCAGGCGTTGCAGGAACCCGGCCAGGTCATCGGTGTGGTGGTGGATGTGCGGCGCGGGCGCCGGGATCGGTGCCACGTGAACGGTCCGCATCCCAAGGTCATGCGGCACCGCGAGGTTGCGGGGGTCATCTTCGAACATCGCCGCCCGGGCCGGCGACACCCCGTCAAGGGCGAAGACGGTTTCGA
The DNA here is from genome assembly GCA_026400325.1 of Rhodobacterales bacterium. Taxonomy (GTDB): domain Bacteria; phylum Pseudomonadota; class Alphaproteobacteria; order Rhodobacterales; family Rhodobacteraceae; genus Tabrizicola. The sequence continues at coordinate 7,406 of JAPLPF010000133.1, read as the reverse complement.
AGGCGCGGGCGTGCGGCTTGGGGTGGAAGGCCGCATGCTCGACACCGTAGACAGCATCGAAAAGGCCCGCAAATCCCCGCGCCGAAAGCACCTTTTCTGCGTAAGGGGCGCAGGCGTTGGTAAAGACGATCTTGCGCCCCGGCAAGGCTGCCAGCGCGCCCGCAAGGTCGGGATCGGGGGCAAGAACCGAAAAGTCGATGTCGTGCACATCCGTCAGATAGGGGCCGGGGTCGACGTCATGCTCGGACATCAGGCCGGCCAGGGTGGTGCCGTAGGTCTGCCAGTAATGGGCGCGCAGATGGTCGGCCCGCGCCCGGTCAACCTGAAGGGCGCGCATGACCCAATCGGTCATCTTCACTTCGATCTGGTCAAAAAGCCGCATGTGCGGCGGGTATAGCGTGTTGTCGAGGTCAAAGACCCAGGTTGTGACCTGCGAGAAATCAGGATTTGGCATGAGGTCGGTCTAGTCCCTGAATGCCGGTTTTGGAAGGGTTGATTGCGGGGGCTGGCGCGGGGTAGGGTCCGACGCAACGCATTGAAAGGCATGATCCCGTGCAAAAGGATGCCTATACCCTGATCCTCGAAGCCATCGAAGCCGGGCTATACAAACCCGGGGACCGGCTGGTGGAAAGCGAACTGGCGGAACGGCTGGGTGTCAGTCGCACGCCTGTGCGCGAGGCACTGCAGCGACTTGAGACGCAGGCGATGCTGATGCGGGAAGGGCGCAGTCTGATCGTGGCCTCGCTTGACCACAACCAGCTGGCCGAGCTTTGCGCGGTGCGCACCGAACTTGAGTGTCTTGCCGCCCGTCTTGCCGCGCGACACGCAACGCCGGAAGAGGTGCGGGTGCTGCGCAGCATGGTGGCCGAGGATCGGACCTTGCTGGGGGGCGACCCGCGCGCCCTGTCCCGGGCGAACAAGCGGTTTCACAAGCAGATCCACCTGGCTGGCCACAACCGTTTCCTGGTCAAGCAGCTTGACCTTGTGCATCGCAGCATGGCGCTGATGGCCAATACCTCATTCGCGGCCCAGGGGCGCGACGAGGTGGCGCTGGAAGAGCATGAGCAGATCGTCGCGGCAATCGAGGCTGGTGATGGTGAAGCGGCATACCAGGCGTTGAAAACACATATCAGCCGTGCCTTTGAGACGCGGCTGCGGGTAGAGGCGGGCGAGTTGCGGTTGCGTTGAGGCGCGGAAGGGCCTGTCCGGCGCGTCGCCTTCCGCTGGTTGGGCAGCGCGATCACTCCTTGCTGTCCGGCCCTTTGTCGAAAAGACCATGCGTGGTCTTGTCCCAATAGAACGGCCGGGTCACGAGTTCGATCAGCGCCTTGTATCCGGCGATCGAGGCCAGCGGAAAGTAAAGCTTCATCGTCGGCACCCACCACAGGCTCAGGCCATGCCCGGTGCGACGCAAGCCGATGATTCCGATCGTCAGGTTCGCCAGTTCAGACAGCGCAAACACTACGGTGATGGTCCACACAAGGGCCGGCGGCAGGGCCTCGAATAGCGGGTGGGAAAAGCCGAAGGGCACAAGCAAGAAGGACCACAAGATCGGCGCAAGCAGGAATTGCGCGATGGTGCCAAGAAACATGACCTGAAATCCGATGAAGGCCCGTGCCCCGAGTTGCCGCCACAGAAGGCGCGGGCTGCGCATGTGGACGGCCCAGGTCATCATGTAGCCCTTGATCCAGCGCGAGCGTTGCTTGATCCAGGGCAGCGGGCGACAGTTCGCCTCTTCCATGGTCACGGTGTCGATCAGTTCCGTACGATAGCCGTGCCGCACAAGGCGGATGCCCAGATCGGCGTCCTCGGTCACGTTATGCGCATCCCATCCGCCCAAGGTATCCAGCGCGTTGCGGCGAAAGAACAGCGTCGTCCCGCCCAGCGGTACCACAAGGCCAAGTCGGGCGATGCCGGGCAGGATCAGCCTGAACCAACCAGCATATTCGACTGTAAAACAGCGGCTTAGCCAGTTCGTTCGTGGATTGTAATAGTCCAGCACCCCCTGAAGGCAGGCAACTTCCGGCCCGGATCGGCGGAACCGGGCCACCACTTTGCGGATCTGATCCGGTTCCGGCGCATCCTCGGCGTCATAGACCCCGATGATCGTGCCCCGGGCATAGTGAAGCGCGTGATTCAGCGCGCGCGGCTTGGTCTTTACCTGGCCTTCGGGGACGATGATGATCCGCATCCAGGGCGGAAGCCGGGACCTTGCCAAAGCATCCTGGGTCAACAGGTCCCCGGCCTCGACCGCAAGTATGACGTCAAGCCGGTTCTCGGCATAGTCGAGACGGGCAAGGCGGCGAACCAGGCGGCCGGCAATGTCGCTTTCCCGGTACAAGGCGACGATGACCGAGACCGTTGGGTCCATCCCATCCCCAGGGGAAGGATCCCCGACAGCCGGCAACCGCAGCGCGGCGATCATCGCGGCAAATTTCAACCCGACAAGGAGGGCAAGCGACAGGACGGCAAAGCCCAGAACAGCAAGGCCGCTGGCCAGCGGGGCGGCAATAACCGCCGTCAAGGCAAGTGCCAAAGCCGAAAGCACCCGGGGCGCACGGTGCAGCCTGGGCCAGTTGCGGCAGCTTTCCGCCAGAGGGACCCGGTTCTCGGCCAGTCTGGCAAGGCCGGGGCCATGCTGCGCATGGACCGCCGCTGCCACTGCCCGGGAGGGGGCAAGCCCCGCACAGATCGGGCCAAGCCGGGCCTCAAGCATCGGGCGAACAAGGTGAAATTCCTCTGGCCGCGACAGGGCCACAACGGTCACATCGCCCACCCTGCGCCACGGAACCAGGCTATGATGCAAACATTCGGTCGCGCCGACCGCGTCGATGAGACGGGGGTCAGGCGGCAGGCTGGAAATGTCGATCTGACGAATACCCCAGGCTTGCGCCTCGGCCAGGCGGAGCGCAGGTTCCTCTACCAGCCCGCGTGCAAGAAGGACATCCTCCAGCCGGCCGGATTCGCGCCCGCGATCGGCAAGCACGCGCAGGATATCATCCGACGACACAGTGCCGTTGCGCAGCAGGCGGGCCGCGACCGGCCCGCCGCGTGGCAAGGGTGGTGCGACGCCTGCCTTTACGTCAAACCTGTGCTGTTCCTGTCCCATCCGACCCTGCCAAACGCCAAGGCCCACGTTGCGCCCGGTCAGTTAACAGGTCGTTAATGCGCCTTGAGACCCGGATCAGGCCGCGCGGCGGGAGTGCATCGCCTGGGCGAAGCGTTCGAAGAGGTAGAAGCTGTCCTGCGGCCCTGGCGAGGCCTCGGGATGGTACTGGACCGAAAACACTGGCTTGCCATCAACCGCGATGCCGCAGTTCGTGCCATCAAAGAGGCTGACATGCGTTTCACTGACGCCCTTGGGCAGGGTGTCTGCGTCCACAGTGAAGCCGTGGTTCATGCTGGTAATCTCGACCTTGCCAGTGGTCAGGTCCTTGACCGGATGGTTCGCGCCGTGGTGGCCGTGGTTCATCTTGCGCGTCTTGGCCCCCAGAGCCAGCGCAAGCATCTGATGCCCAAGGCAGATGCCGAACAAGGGCAGGTCGCGCGCCAGCACGCCCTGGATCATCGGCACGGCATAGGCACCAGTGGCCGCCGGGTCGCCTGGCCCGTTCGACAGGAACACCCCATCGGGGTTCAGGGCCAGAACGTCCTCTGCCGTGGCCGAGGCAGGCAGAACCGTGACTTCGCAACCGACAGACGCCAGACAGCGCAGGATGTTGCGCTTGGCCCCGTAGTCGATGGCGACAACGCGCAGGCCCGGGCCGGTCCGGCGGACATACCCCTCGGGCCAGGCCCAACGCATTTCGTCCCAGCGGTAGCTTTGGGCGCAGGTCACGTCCTTGGCCAGATCAAGGCCGACCAGCCCTTTCCAGGCGCGGGCCTTCGCGACAAGACGCTCGATGTCGAAGCGCCCCTCGGGATCATGGGCCAGAGCCACATGTGGAGCGCCCTGCTGGCGGATGGCCCGCGTCAGGCGACGGGTGTCGACCGATCCCATGCCGATGCGGCCGATCCTTGACAGCCAGGCGGTCAGATCGCCGGTCGCGCGCCAGTTCGACGGTTCGGTCGGGTCCCACTTCACCACCATCCCGGCGGCAGAGGGGATGGCCGTCTCGTCATCTTCGGGTGTCACGCCCACATTGCCGACATGGGGAAAGGTGAAGGTCACGACCTGTCCTGCATAGGACGGGTCGGTCATGATCTCCTGATAGCCGGTCATGGCGGTGTTGAAGACAAGTTCTGCCACCGTCTCGCCCGTGGCGCCGAAGCCGCGGCCATAAAAGAGCGTGCCATCCGCCAGAGCGAGGCAAGCGGTAGCATCGCGCGGGGCGGGCATGGCGACTCTCCTATCGGCAGATTGGCCGGAACCTACGGGCAGGGGGGGCAAGGGTCAAGCCCAGGAAAGAAAAGGATTTCCAAATTCTATCAATGGCTTGACAAAATCGGTCCTGATTGCGGTTTGTCCGTGATCCCGGTAAGGTGGCAAACTGGGGAAACCAACAGGATACCGAACCATGCTTTTGCGTGACCGTCTGCAGACGGCCCTCAAGGAGGCCATGAAAGCCAGAGAGGCCGATCGCCTTTCAACGCTTCGCCTGATCAACGCAGCGATCAAGGACCGCGAGATTGCCCTGCGTGGCGAGGATGGCCCTGGCGAAGTGGGTGAGCCGGAAATCCTGCAGATCATGGGCAAGATGGTCAAGCAACGCCTGGAATCGGCGAAGGCCTATGAGGAGGGCGGGCGTCTGGAACTGGCCGAAAAGGAACTGGCCGAGATCGGGGTGATCCAGGAGTTTCTGCCGCGCCAGCTTTCGACCGAGGAAATCGCCGCCGCCCTTGATGCGGCCGTCGCTGAAACCGGGGCGGCGACCATTCGCGATGTGGGCAAGGTGATGGCCGCGCTGAAAGGCCGTTACACTGGCCAGATGGATTTCGGAGCGGTCGGCGCGCTGGTCAAGGCGCGGCTGGGCTAACCCGGTCTGCCGCTTCGCTTCTGGCCGCCAGCTTTGCCTATTTCATCAGGGCGATGCGGGCAGAAAGCTCTCGGTAAAGGTCTATCCGTTCTTCTTCGGACAGAAAGGCGCCCAGCTCGACTTCGCGGTTTTCGCCCTTCAGGGTCAGATAGTTGGGCACCGGCCCGCCGGTTTCATGCAGCGTCACGCGCAGCCAGTGCATGTTGGCAACCCAGTCACGCCGGACTTTAGGTCCGTGTCGGGTCAGCGTCGCCTTGCCAGGCTCCAGACGCAGATCCTCAAGGATGTCGCGGTCGCGTCCATTCTTGCGCAGGGCCAGCCAGATCCCGGCAATCGCCGCCAGCAGGAACGGCATCAGAATCCAGACCACCGGGCTGCCAAGAATGGCAAGAAGCGGCAAGGCGATGAGAGCCGCCGTCAGGCCCACAAACCACACAAAGCCACGCTGGGTCAGCGATCGATGCGGCCAGGCGTGCAGCCGGTGCTCGTTTTCGTCGGAAGGCAACCATTCATACGGCATGGCACAAGCATATGGCATTGCCGGGGAAAGAAAAGCGACCGCCTGTCGCAGACGGCGGTGTTCAGGAGCCGAGACCACTCAGGAACTTGCCAAAGGCAGCGCGATAGGCCCCGGGGTCTTCGCTGTAGGACATGAGATGGCCTGCCTTTGTCCAAAGCGTTGCTGTGCTGCCGGTCCTTGCCGCTGCCATGGCTTGCGAAGGGCCAATCGGCGTCGTCCTGTCGTCCGACCCCTGCGCAATGAAAAGCGGGCCGGGGAAGGTGACAAAAGCATTGGCCACCTCGGCCTCATCCAGCGGCAGACCGGTCAAGCGTGGCAAAAGGTGAAGTGCTACCCAGGCCCGGCCGGCCGGCAAGGGTCCGCCGCCCTGGTTGGCGAGATGGTCCACGACTGCGGAAAAGCTGAGTGCCGGGCTGTCAAGCACAACTGATCCCACCCGGTCGGCGAGGTCGCTTTGTGCCAGGAACTGGCCAAGGATCGCGCTGCCCATCGAGTCTGCCGAGATCAGAATGTCAAGACCGTCTGGCCCGGGCGAGAACGCGGCGACCGCGGCTTCAAGGTCGGGCCATTCCAGAAGGCCCATTCCATAGTAGTTTCCGGGTGCTGAGGGGGCCTGGAGATCGTTGCGATACCCGATGAGAAGAACCGACCAGCCGGCTTCGTGCAGAGTGACAAGCTGGCGGTAGCCATCTTCCCGCAGACCAGCGATCCCGTGGACAAAGATGGCCCGCCCGGTTTCCGCCCCGGTGGCGGGGACAAGCCAGGCCTCGGCAGGACCAAGCGGCGTCTGGATCGGCTTGATTGTGAAGGGCAGGTTCAGCGCCTGCATCGGATTGCCGCGATAGCCGATGGTCAGCGGGTCGGTCTGCGGCACGCTTTCCCGCTGCGCAGTGGCACTCGCGCCGACCCGCAGGACGTCAGCCGCCGAAAGGGCGAGGAACCAGCCACCGATCACCAGATACCCGGCAAGGGTGAGCGCGACGAGCGAGAGCAGAAACAGGGCCACCCGCATGAAGGACACTCCCACAGCCAGAAATGGAAAAAGGCACCGGGTCTGTCCGCCCGGTGCCTTTCGATGTCGACCCGCTTAGTGCGCGTGGCTCTTGTCCCAGTCTTCGCGCTTTGGCAGCTGCTCGAACGTGTGTTCGGGCGGCGGCGAAGGCAGGGTCCATTCCAGCGTGTCGGCGTATTCGTTCCAGTAGTTGTTCTCGGTCACCCGGCGACCCCAGAGCAGCGTGTAGAACACGATGCCGATGAAGAACACGAACGAGGCGAACGAGATGAATGCGCCGACCGATGAGAACCAGTTCCAGTAGGCAAACGCCTCGGGATAGTCGATGTAACGGCGCGGCATACCCTGACGGCCCAGGAAATGCTGCGGGAAGAAGGTAAGGTTCGACCCGATGAACATCGCCCAGAAGTGCAGCTTGCCCGCCCATTCCGGGTACTGCCGGCCCGACATCTTGCCGATCCAGAAGTAGACACCGGCGAAGATAGATGGCCCGGCGCCAACGCCAAGCCCACGAAACCCGTGAAGACGACAAGCGACATCACATAGTGGAAGTGCGCGACCACATAGTAAGTGTCATGATAGGCGCGGTCGACGGCAGCCTGCGACAGCACGATCCCGGTCACGCCACCGGCGGTGAAGAGGAACAGGAAGCCGAAGGCGAACAGCATCGGCGTCTCGAAGGTGACCGATCCGCCCCACATCGTGGCGATCCACGAGAAGATCTTGATGCCGGTCGGCACGGCGATGACCATGGTCGCCAGCATGAAATAGGACTGCTGGCTCAGGCTCATGCCCACGGTGTACATGTGGTGCGCCCAGACGACGAAGCCCAGAACCCCGATTGCCACCATTGCATAAACCATCGGCAGATAGCCGAAGATCGGCTTGCGGCTGAAGG
>JAPLPF010000005.1 GCA_026400325.1 Rhodobacterales bacterium | reverse complement strand
TTTCGTGCAGCATCTGGCGGCCGGTGCGCACCAGCTTGTTGATCGTCTCGATCATGTGGACCGGGATGCGGATCGTGCGGGCCTGGTCGGCAATGCTGCGCGTGATCGCCTGACGGATCCACCAGGTCGCGTAGGTCGAAAACTTGTAGCCCCGGCGGTATTCGAACTTGTCTACGGCCTTCATCAGGCCGATGTTGCCTTCCTGAATGAGATCAAGGAATTGCAGGCCACGGTTGGTGTATTTCTTGGCGATCGAGATCACCAGACGCAGGTTCGCCTCGACCATTTCCTTCTTGGCCTGACGCGCCTCTTTCTCGCCCTTCTGGACCTGGTTCACGATGCGGCGGAATTCGCTGATGTCCACGCCGACATACTGGCCGACCCCGGCCATTTCGGCGCGCAGTTCTTCCACCTTGTCGCGGCTGCGTTCGATCAGCGCCTGCCAGCCACGCCCGGCCTTCTGGCCCATGCGGTCAAGCCAGGTCGGATCAAGCTCATACCCCTGGTATTCCTGGATGAATTCCTGCCGGTTGATCCGGGCGGCATCGGCCAGCTTCACCATGCCCGAGTTGATTGCCATGATGCGCTTGTTGATGCCGTAAAGCTGGTCGATCAGGGCTTCGATCCGGCTGTTGTTCAGATGGAGTTCGTTCACCAGCAGCACGATTTCCGACCGCAGCTTCTGGTAAGCGGCCTCATCCGCGGTGGAAAACCGCTGGCTGGACGACAACGTGGCGGTCATCCGCGACTGCTGCATGTCGGCAAGGGTGTCATAGTCGCGGGCGATGAGGTCCAGCGTTTCAAGGACGCGCGGCTTCAGCGCGGCTTCCATTGCAGCCAGCGACATGTTCGCGGTTTCGTCGTCCTCGTCCTCGTCGATCTCGCGCAGGATCGGGTTGCCGTCGGCGTCAAGCTCGGGCTCGGCCTCGCCGCTGCGCCTCGGGGCTTCGCCCACGCCAACCTCGTCAAGGGGCGGGCCGTCCAGGTCTTCCTCGCCGTCAAGACTGCGGCCGAAGGTGGTTTCAAGGTCGATGACGTCGCGCAGAAGAATTTCTTCCGACAGAAGTTCATCGCGCCAGATGATGATGGCCTGAAAGGTCAGCGGGCTTTCGCAAAGCCCGGCGATCATCGTGTTGCGGCCGGCCTCGATGCGCTTGGCGATGGCAATCTCGCCCTCGCGGCTGAGAAGTTCGACCGACCCCATCTCGCGCAGGTACATGCGCACCGGGTCATCGGTGCGGTCCAGCGTTTCCGATTGCACCCCGGACACGGCGACTTCGCGGCTGGTCGAGGTTTCGACCAACTCGCCCACCGGGGCCTCGCCTTCCTCAACCTCTTCGTCCTCGATGATGTTGATGCCCATCTCGGACAGCATCGACATCACGTCTTCGATCTGCTCGGACGCGACCTGTTCGGGTGGCAGAACCGTGTTCAGCTGGTCATAGGTGATGTAGCCGCGCTCCTTTGCGTCGGCGATCATCTTCTTGACGGCAGCCTGGCTCATGTCGAGCGAGACATCAGCCTCATCGGCTTCGGGTTTGGCGTCGTCGGTGTCCTTGAGGGCCATGTGGTCTCCTGAGGGGCGAATCGGTTCGATGCTGACGAATCAATAACGCGAATCAGGCCGGGGGAAAGGCCGAATCAGCGGTTTTTCTTGATCCAGACCTGGCTATCGATCAGGCCTTGCAGATGTCTTGACAGGGCGGTGCGGTCTTCTCCCAGGTCGGCGCTGTCATTTTGGCCCGATCTTTCGGACCGGTGGCGGGCTTCGGCGGCCTGTGACAGTCGCCAGGTCAGGCCCTCGTCGGGAAGGCCGTCCATATCCTCCATCGCGTCCTCGATTTCACGTCGTGCGCCGCGGCGGGCCTCAAGCTTGGCCAGTTCCTCGGCCAGGCACAGGGCCGCAAGCTCGTGATCGGCGGTGTTGCGGACCGGAGGCGCAATCGCGACATGGGGCCGCGACATAAGCGCGTCAAGGGCAGCAGGCGCGGATTGCGCGATCCGGTGATGCAGGTCGGTCATATCTGCACCGGCAAGAATCATCTGGCGCAGGGTATCGTGGTCATCGCCGGTCAGGTCCAGCCGCTCCAGCGCGGATTCAAACCGATGGATCAGCACGGGATGCAGGACAAGCGTGGCCAGGATCACCGCCTCGCGCAGGATTTCGTCGATCGGGCCAGTGCCCTGTGCCAGAAGCGAAGACCTCGTGCTGGCCAAGGCGCCACCCGGCGGGGCGTTCTTGCCACCCTTGCGCCAGGGGCCGGGCTGGAACGGTCGGATCTGACCGGTGCCGAACAGTTCGGCCCGCAGGCGCTTCACCTCCTCGGTGTAGTGGGCGCGGATCGAGGGGTCGGTGATCCGCGCGAGATGACCGCGCAGGGTCTTGTCCAGAGCGGCGCGACGCTCGGGGCTGTCAAAGCTGCGCCCCTCGGTTTCGCGCTGCCACAAAAGCCGGACCATGGGCTGCGCGCTGTCGAGGACCGCCTGCATGGCCGCAGCCCCTTGCGCCTTGATCAGGTCGTCGGGGTCCATTCCGCCGGGCAGGATGGCAAAGCGGATCGCCTTTCCCGCCTCCAGCATCGGCAATGCCAGATCGACCACGCGCAAGGCCGCCCGGATGCCGGCGGTGTCGCCATCCAGTGCCAGGATAGGCTCGTCGCTGATCCGCCAGATCAGGCGCAACTGGTCTTCGGTGACGGCGGTGCCAAGGGGGGCCACGGCCGCGGTGAACCCGGCCTCGGAAAGGGCGATCACGTCCATGTAGCCTTCGGCCACGATCAGGGGCTTGCCCTTGCCCGCCGCTTCCCGCGCCGGGGACTGGTTGAAGAGGTTGCGCCCCTTGTCGAACAGCTCGGTCTCGGGGCCGTTGAGGTACTTCGCGCGCGCATTCGGGTCGAGAGAGCGTCCCCCAAGCGAGATCACCCGCCCCCGCCCGTCACGGATCGGAAAGATGATGCGGGCATGAAAGCGGTCATAAAGCCGCCCGTTGTCGGACCTGGCAACGACGCCGGAGGCGACCATCAGATCGGGCGAAATGCCTTTCGCGGCCAGCGCGTCCACCAGGGCCTGCGCATTGTCAGGCGACCAGCCGATGTCCCAGCGGTCCCAGGCCGCCTCGTTCAGGCGGCGCTTTTGCGACAGGTAGGTGCGCGCGGCGGCCCCGGCGCCGGTCTTCAACTGCAGGCGGTAGAACCTTACCGCCTCATCCATCACCTGCGCGAGGTCGGTCCGCCGGTCCGCCTTTTCGGCCGCGCGCGGGTCGCGGGCCGGCATCTGCATTCCGGCCTCGCGGGCAAGCGTTTCGACCGCCTCCATGAAGCCGAGGTTTTCCGACTCCTTCACGAAGGTAACCGCATCACCCTTCGCATGACAGCCAAAGCAGTATTAGAACCCCTTGCGGTCATCGACGTGGAAACTGGCGGATTTCTCCTGGTGGAACGGGCAGGGCGCCCAGAAATCGCCCTTGGCCATGTTGGACTTGCGCATGTCCCAGGTGACCTTCTTTCCCACGATGGAAGAAAGCGTGATCCGGGTACGCAGCTCGTCAAGGAATCCGGTGGGCAGGGACATTGCTATGGGCCAGCTTTCTTGCGGGACACCCCGGGGGCGCTTCGCCCCCCGGACCCCCAGAGGATATTTGAGCCAGAATGAAAGACCAAGGGAATACAGGCGTTCATTCTGGCTCAAGTATCCCACGGGGTAGTCCAGCGGGTTCGCCATCGGTTCGAGAAACCGATGGACTGGGGGGTGAAACCCCCGCTTCCGTCGGTCAAAGACCCAGCCGGTCCCGCATCGAGTACCAGGTCATCGCCAGCACCAGAAGCGGCCAGCGCAAGGTGGCGCCGCCGGGAAAGCGGGGTTGGGGGACCGATGCGAGAAGGTCGAAACCTGAGGCATCGCCGACAATGGCCTCGGCCAGAAGCTTGCCGGTCAGCGTGGACAGGGCGACGCCATGGCCTGAACAGGCCGAGCCTGCCAGCACATTCGGGTGCGGGCGCATGAGCGCGGGCATCCGGTTCATCGTGATGGCAAGGGTGCCGCCCCAGGCGTGGGTGATCTTCGCGTCGGCGAGTTGCGGGTAGATCTTCAGCATCGGTGCGCGGACGGTCTTGAGGATATCCGGGAAGCGGTAGCCGTAGCTTTCGCCCCCGCCAAAGAGGAGGCGGTTGTCGTCCGAGAGGCGCCAGTAGTTCACCACGAACTTGCTGTCTGCAACCGCGACGGGTTGGGAAAGGATGTCCCTGGCCCGGTCGCCCAGCGGTTCGGTTGCGACGATGAAGTTGTTGATCGGCATGACGCGCGACGGATAGCTCGGCTCCAGTCCGCCGATATAGCCGTTGCCGGCAAGGATGACGTGGTCGGCCGTGATGCTGCCTTGCGCGGTTTTCAGCGTTGCTTTCGGGCCGGGGGTGAAGGTCAGGACCTCGCTGTCTTCATGGATGCGCGCGCCGGCGGCGGCAGCGGCTTTTGCAAGGCCGATGGCAAAGTTCAAGGGGTGGATATGGCCCGCGCCATGGTCGAGGGCACCCCCGACAAAGCGGTCGGACCCGATCAGCCGGCGGATGCCGGGGCGGTCGAGCACCTCGGTCTGCGTGTAGTTGTACTGGGTGGCGAGGTGGTCGGCATAGGCACGCGCATGGTCGACCTCGCTGTCCGAGTAACAGGCATGAGCGACGCCGGGGCGGAAGGTGACCGGCATCTTGTGGTGGTCGATCAGGTCGCGGACGAGGGTCTTGGCATCCTCGGCCATGTCCCAAAGGCGGCGGGCATGGTCACGCCCGACGGCCTTTTCGATCCCTGCTTCTGCCCGGACCCGACCTGCCCGCCATTGCGCCCGGACGCACCGAAGCCCACCCGGTGCGCTTCCAGCACGACGACGGACAAGCCTTTTTCGGCCAGGTGAAGGGCTGCCGAAAGGCCCATGTAACCGCCGCCGACCACGGCCACATCGGCCCGCCCCTCGCCCTTCAGGGCGGGAAACGGGTCAAGTGGCGTCCGGGTCGCGGCGTAGTAGCTGGCGGGGTATTCGCTTTGGCCGTCGTTGGCGTGCAGAAGGTTCAGGCGCATCAAACGTTCAACAGGAGATGCTCCCGCTCCCACGGGCTGATGACTTGCAGGAACTCCTTGTATTCGTTCCGCTTTACCGAATCGTAGACCTTGCAGAAATCGACGCCCATCACCTCTTGCAGGGCCGCGTCCTCTTCCAGAAGATCCAGCGCATCGCCAAGGTTCACCGGGATATCCTCGTTGTCGATATAGGCCGAGCCGCTGAATTCCGGCCGCGACTGGGTCTTGTTCATCAGGCCAAGATAGCCGCAGGCAAGGGTCGAGGCGATCCCGAGATAGGGATTGCAGTCCATGCCCGGCAGACGGTTTTCCACCCGACGCGCGGCGGCGCTGGAAATCGGGATGCGCAGGCCGGTGGTACGGTTGTCGCGGCCCCATTCCAGGTTGATCGGTGCGGCAAAGTCGGGGACATAGCGGCGATAACTGTTCACATAGGGCGCGAACAGAGCCACGGCCGCGCCAAGGTGCTTTTGCAATCCGCCGATGAAGTGCAGGAACGCTTCGGTCTCCACGCCCTTCGGTCCGGCAAAGATGTTTTTTCCGGTTTTGGTGTCCACGACCGAGGTGTGGATGTGCATGGCTGACCCCGGCTCGCCCGCGATCGGCTTGGCCATGAATGTGGCAAAGCAATCGTGGCGGAGCGCGGCTTCGCGGATCAGGCGCTTGAAGAAGAACACCTCATCGGCCAGGCGAATCGGGTCGCCGTGGGCAAGGTTCAGCTCGATCTGGCCCGCGCCGCCTTCCTGCAGGATGCCGTCGATCTCCAGCCCCTGCGCTTCGGCGTAGTCGTAGATGTCGTCGATCACCTTGCCGTATTCGTCGATGGCCGACAGGCTATAGGCCTGCTTGCCGGCAGCCCGGCGGCCCGTGCGGCCCATCGGCGGGATCACCGGCTGGTTCGGGTCGATGTTGCGGGCGGTCAGGAAAAACTCCATCTCGGGCGCGACGACGGGCTTCCAGCCTCGGGCGGCGTAAAGGACCATGATCCGCCGCAGGACGTTGCGGGGCGAGAAGGGCACAAGGTTGCCCTCCTGATCCTTGGCG
>JAPLPF010000062.1 GCA_026400325.1 Rhodobacterales bacterium | reverse complement strand
GGCGCGATCAGCGCCGAGGGCCGTCTGCAAGAGGCCGGCCGGATGGCGGCGCTTGAGGCGGCGCTTGCGACCTTGCCGGACCGCCAGCGCCAGGCGGGGGTGCTGCGCCACATCGAGGGGCTGACCAACCCCGAGATCGCCGCCGTGATGGAGATCGGGGTCGAGGCCGTCGAAAGCCTGACCGCGCGGGGAAAGCGGGCGTTGGCCGAGCTGTTGTCGGGGCAGAAGGCGGCCCTTGGATATGAGGATGACCAAGATGCAGGATAGCGATCTGGACGGCCTTCTGGGTCTGGCGGCACGCGCACGGCCCACGCCCTCGACCGATCTGATGGACCGGGTGCTGGCCGACGCGCTTGCGCTTCAACCCGGGGCGGCGCCGCCGTGGCGCGCCACTGCCATGGCAAGACAGGGGGAAAGGCCGGGCTGGCTTGCCAGACTGGCAGCGGCCTTCGGCGGGGCGCCCGTCCTTGCCGGGGTCTGCGCGTCAATGGTGGTTGGCCTTGCCGTCGGCTATCTGAACCCCTCTGCGCTTGACTATCTGACCAGCGGGTTGACCGGGGCCGAGACCGGCACGCTGGAGCTGTTCCCCACGACCGATTTCCTTGCGACCGAGGGCTGAGACATGACCGAACCCCATTCCCCCATCCCCCCGACAGACGATGCCGCAACCATTCGGTCACCCGAGCCGACGGGAACCGCGCCAGCGCCTTCCGGGCCAAAGTGGATCAGGACAGCCCTTGCCGTGTCGGTCGCGCTGAACCTCGCGGTCGCAGGTCTGGCAGTGGGGGCATTCCTGAAGGGCGGACCTGGGCGCGGGATGCCGCACGATCTGTCGTTCGGACCGTTCAGCGACGCGCTGGATGGCGACGACCGCCGCGCGCTGCGCATGGCCCTGATGGACCGCATGCCATCCTTCCGGGAGTCGCGCGCCGAAGCCAGGGCCGAATTCGCAACCCTTCTGGACGCACTGCGCGCCAGCCCCTTTGACGGGGCAGCTCTGCAGTCGGCCCTGGCCGCAATCGAGACCCGGAACGCCGACCGGCTGGAACTTGGCCGCAGTCTGATCGAGGCGCGCATCCTTCAGATGACCGAGGACGAGCGGCTGGCCTTTGCCGAGCGGCTGGAAAAGGGGTTGCGACGGCGGGAGTGACGCCTACGCCGCGCTGAGCCTGAAGGTAACCTGGTTGCGACCAGACCCCTTGGAGTCGAGAAGCGCAAGGTCCGCGGCCTCGACCACCTGGTCGACAGATATCGGCTGACAGCTGTCCCCGCCCGCAACTGCAACCCCGATCGACACCGTGACCGACAGCGCCAGCCCCGAGTTCAGGCGGACGGGGCGTTCCTCGACCGCCTGGCACAGCCGCTCGGCGACGCGACGCGCATCGGCCATCGTGGCATCCGGCAGCACAACCAGAAACTCCTCGCCGCCGATCCGCGCCAGAAGATCGCTGGCGCGAAGGTCCGCCGTCAGCCGCCGCGACACTTCGACCAGAACCTGATCCCCCGCAGCATGGCCATGCCGGTCGTTGACCAGCTTGAACCGGTCAAGGTCGATCACCATGACGGCAAAGCTGGTGCCACTCTCGACCGCGCGGGCAGCAATCGTGGCCATCTGCGGGCCCGCAAAGCGCCGGTTGTAAAGCCCGGTCAGCGGGTCGATCATCGCCAGACGCAGGCTGTCTTCGATCCGGGCGCGCTGCCGGTCGCCCTGCCGCTTGCGGCGCAAGAGACTGCGGGTGCGCAATGCCAGTTCCGCCGCCGAGACATCGTGCCCAACCACGTCATCGGCGCCAAGATCGAACGCGGTGGCTGCGTCATCGCCGTCGCCCGACCTGCCCAGGACGCAGACGGCCGAATGACGGGTGGCCTGGTGACTTTTCAACTCGGACAGCAGGCGAAGTACCCCCGCCGCGTCGCTGCCGTCATCCTGCACGATGAAGACGTCCGGCACCCCTGCCCCGCCGGGCGCAAGCTGTGTCGCTTCGGCAAGGGCCTGCTGGCGCGACAAGGCCACCAGCCGGTCGCGCAACACGCCGGCGAGGTCGTGCTTCAACCGCCGCGCGGCGTCGATCTGGCCCGCCACGACGGCCACGATCGCGCTTGGCTCGAATCCTGTCGCCTGCTCGGCAAAGCCGTGCGCCGTGCAGCCAACCTCAAGACCAGCTTCCACCGAAAAATCGACCCCGGACCGCGCCCGCAACAGATTGCGCACCCGGGCCAGCAACATCGCGTCATCTGCAGGCTTCACCATCACATCATCCGCCCCGGCCGAGAATGCCGCAAGACGGACATCGCTTTCGCTGGCCGCTGTCAGCACGATCACGGGAATGTCGCGCGTCCGCGCCCCTGCCCGCAGACGGCGAAGCACCTCATGTCCGGGAATGTCGGGCAGGTTCAGGTCCAGAAGGATCAGGTCCGGTCGCAGGTCAGCCGCCATGGCAAGGCAACTTGCGCCGTCCGATGCCGTCACAGGCTCGTAAAAGGCAGCCGCCAGCCGCGCCCGGTAAACGATCCGGTTCGTCGCAACATCATCAACTATCAGGATCCGTCCGCTCATCTTGTGCTTCCGCGCATCCTTTCCCAGACCTTGGCGAGTGTGTTACCGAGTTGGTTAAGAAATCCTTTCGGAAATGCCGCGAACTTCCTCGGAATTGCCTTTGCTCCTCACTTCCTCGCGACCTGGACGGGTCCAACTGCCTGAAAGGCCGGCAATGCAGCAAGAATCCGCCTACGTACTGGGTCTACAGGCGCTGGCATGGCTTGCCGCCGACCCCGACCGTCTGCATGGCTTCCTTGCGTCCAGTGGGGTGGATCCGACAACATTGGCCGCCCAGGCCGCAGACCCCGAGTTTCTGGGCGCGGTGCTGGACCACCTTCTGCAGGACGACCAGACCGTGATGGACTTTTGCAATGAAACCGGTCTGCCCTATACGGCCCCCCAGGCCGCGCGATCGGCCCTTCCGGGCGGCCAGGCCTGGCACTGGACCTGAGCCTTTCCTGCCAATCCGACCTTGCCCCTCTGCCACCGCCTACCCGCCAAGGAAACGAGCCACCCATGATTGACGGACTGCTTTTCGACAAGGACGGCACGCTGTTTGACTTCCGCATCAGTTGGGGCGGTTGGGCGGCCGGCTTTCTTGCCACTTTGGCGCGGGATGGCGACCATGCCAGCCGTCTGGGGTCGGCCATCGGGTTCAATTCCGCCACGCTGACCTTCGCCCCGGACAGCCCGGTGATTGCAGCAACCGCCGCCGACATTGCGGCGGCCCTTGCCCCGCATCTGGACGGGATCAGCCTTGACGACCTGACCGACCGGATCAACGAAACCGCAGGGTCGGCGCCGATGTCCGAGGCCGTGCCCCTGCGCCCGCTGCTTGAGGGTCTTCGCGCCCGCGGGCTGCGGCTGGGTGTGGCGACCAATGATACCGAGGTCCCTGCCCGCCAGCACCTTGCCAGCCATGGCATCACCGACTGCTTTGACTTCATCGCAGGCTATGATTCCGGCCATGGTGCAAAACCCGGACCCGGGATGTGCCTTGCCTTCGCCGCATCGCAGGGCTTGCAGCCATCGCGCGTGGCCATGATCGGCGACAGCCGTCACGACCTTCAGGCCGGGCGCGCGGCCGGAATGCGCACCATCGCGGTGCTGACCGGCATCGCCACTGCCGCCGACCTGGCCCCGCTGGCTGATGCTGTCCTGCCCGACATTGGCGCCCTTCCCGGTTGGCTGGACCAGCTTGGCTGATTGAAGGCGGCGATCCGCCCGAAACTGACCCCGCGCCAGGGATCGACGCGAAAAAACGACGCTTTTGCGTCGCTGATGAAGGGCCCGATCCGCACAGCCTTCCGTCATCCTTGCAAAAGGATACGGAGAACGACGATGACCGAAGAGCCACCCCGTAGAAAACGTGCCGGCGGACGCGCCGGCATGCAGGTCCGCGCCGGGACATCGGCCATCGACCAGATGCCCTGGCGGATCCCGGTCAACCCGGACAGGCCGACCGAACCCCTGGATGCCGATGCCGTCCAGCGTGTCCACAAGACCGCAATGCGTATCCTGCGCGACATCGGAATCGAGTTTCTGAACCCCGAGGCCGTGACCATCCTGAAACAGGCCGGTTGCAAGGTGACCGGCACCAACGTCCGTATGGACGAGGATTTCGTGATGGAGATGGTCGGCCACGCGCCGTCCACCTTCACCATCACCCCGCGCAACCCCGAACGCGAAATCATCATGGGCGGCAAGCACATGGTGTTCGTGAACGTCTCGTCCCCCCCCAACGCCTGGGACATGGAGCGGGGCAAACGCTCGGGCGATTTCGAGACGTTCAAGGAATTCATGAAGCTGACGCAGTATTTCAACTGCATCCATGTGGCGGGTGGCTATCCGGTTGAACCCATCGACATTCACCCCTCGGTCCGGCATCTGGATTGCCTCTATGAAAAGCTGACGCTGACCGACAAGGTCGTTCACGCCTATTCGCTGGGCACCGAACGGGTCGAGGATGTGATGGAGATGGTCCGCATCGCAGGCGGGCTGACCGAGGAAGAGTTTCAGGCCAAGCCGCGGATGTATACCAACATCAATTCGGTTTCCCCCCTGAAACATGACTTTCCGATGCTGGACGGGGCGATGCGCATGGCGCGGCGTGGCCAGCCAGTGGTCATCACGCCCTTCACTCTGGCCGGCGCAATGGCCCCTGTCACCATGTCCGGCGCGGTCGCACTGTCGATTGCCGAGGCTTTGGCAGCCGTCGTCTTGCTGCAATACATCAACCCCGGCTGCCCGGTGGCGATCGGCACATTCACCTCCAACGTCGACATGAAGTCGGGCGCGCCCGCCTTCGGCACGCCCGAATACATGCGCGCGACGCAGATGACCGGGCAACTGGTGCGGTTTTACGGCGTGCCGATGCGCGCAAGCGGCGTCTGTGCTGCCAACGTTCCCGACGGACAGGCGATGTGGGAGACGTCGAATTCGCTCTGGTCTGCGGTCCAGTCGGGGACCAACATGGTCTACCACGCGGCGGGTTGGCTGGAGGGTGGGCTGATCGCCAGCCCGGAAAAGTTCATCATGGACTGCGAAGTCCTGCAGATGATCCAGCGTTACTTCGAGGAAGCGACCTTTGCCACCACGGACGATGACCTTGCCTTCGACACGATCAAGGAGGTCGGGCCGAACGGACATTACTTTGGCGTCCAGCATACGCAAGACCGCTATCAGCACGCCTTCTATGCGCCGATCTGCTCTGACTGGCGGAACTATGAGGCCTGGCAGATCGACGGGTCGGTCTGGACGCAGGAACGCGCGCACCGGATCTACAAGCAGATCCTGGCCGAGTTCGAACCCCCGGCGATGAACGGTGACCATCAGGAAGACCTGCGCCGCTTTGTTGCCCGGCGCAAACAGGAAGGCGGCGCGCCGACCGATTTCTGACGGGTGGGAAGACGCGGGGCAGGGTCTGACCGCCGGATGGGGTGGACAAAGGCGGATGTGACACAAGGTTTTGGGCCAAGGAGCAGTACTCTGTTTCTTCTTCCCGGAATCAAGCGCAAAGCGCGCCGGGCAATGCCCGCCTCCCGGCCCGGCCACGGGCCGGGCGTTCTTCGCGGAAATCGTCCGCTGGACGATTTGTGATCGCTCATCACCCCCCTCGGGCGGGCATTCTGCACGCTTACCAGCAGAAATTCTGTTGGAGTGGCTGATCCATAAAGTGCCTAGAACTGCCGTTGCCTGCCCACCCGGCGGTCAGGCATTGCCCTTTCGGCGCTCCCTTCAAAGGCATCGTGGCTTCTTTTTGGTGGGCCTTCGAACGGAATTGCTTGACCGGAGCAAACCCGTGACAGGTGCAGACGTCGCCAAGCACACCCCCTGCAAACCCTACCCCGCCAGATGCCGCAGCCCTTGCGTCACGTCGGTCCGCACCGCCAGCCGCAGCCCGGGTTCATCCCCTGCCTTCAGGGCGGCAAGGATCATCCGGTGGTGCTGCGGCGGCTCGCGCCGTTTGATCCGCGCATAGACCCTGCGCATCGTGGGGCCAAGCTGGAGCCAGACCGTCTCGCACAGCGCCAGCATCGCCGGGGTCTGGGCGCGCAGGTAAAGGGTGCGGTGAAACTCCAGGTTGGTGCGGACGTAAGCAACCGCATCACCATTCACCGCCGCCTCGCCATTCAGGGCGTTGATCGCCGACAGCCGTTCGATCAACGCGAAATGGGCGCGCGGTAGCGCGCGGGCAGCCATCTCGGGCTCCAGCAGGGCGCGGATCGCGGCCAGCTCTTCGATCCGTTCCGGTGTCAGCTCGGGGGTCGAAATCCGGCCAGACGATGACAGCGTGAAAGCCCCTTCGGCCACCAGCCGTCGGACCGCTTCGCGCGCGGGGGTCATCGACACACCATAGGTTTTGCCAAGCCCCCGCAGGGTCAGCGCCTGTCCCGGGTCCATCTCGCCATGCATGACCTGCTGGCGCAGCGACCGGTAAAGCCGTTCATGCGCCGAGGCATTGGGGTCGCTGGGCCGGTGGATCGACATGCGCGCGAGGGAACACCCCGCCGCGCCATGGGTCAATCCTGAAAGCGCAGGCGGTGCAGCGACTGCCCCTCGGCATGAAGCCAGCCACGCTGGGCCTGCCAGTCGGGGCAGATGCGGCTGACCACGGCCCAATAGGCGGGCGAATGGTTCAACTCCACCAGATGCGCAACCTCATGTGCTGCGACATAGTCCAGCACGGCCGGCGGCGCCATGATCAGCCGCCAGGAATACATCAGCCGGCCGTCGGGCGAACACGACCCCCAGCGTGACCGCGTGTCGCGCAGGGCAAGCGTCGTGACCTGCCGCCCCACAAGCCCGGCATAATGGGCCGAGGCGCGGGCAAGCCGGTCGCGGGCAAGCACCTTCAGCCAGGCCGCAACGCGGGGGCCGGCCGTGGCGGGATTGCCCGGCACAAGAAGGCGGTCATCTTCCACCCGCAGGCCGCGTCCGGTGCCGGGCGCCAGCACAAGGGTGCGCCCCTCGACGGGAATGACCGATCCGATGCCCACCGGCCGCACCGCCGAGTCGGGCATGGCCTGCAACGTGTCGCGCAGCCAGCCTTCGTGGCCGCGCAGAAAGGCCAGCGCCTCGCCCTCACGGGCGCGGGCGGGCATCGACAGCGTGACCTTGCCATCCAGCCGCGACACCCGCAGCGAAAAGCGCCGCGTCCGGGCCGAACGCTTCAGATGCACCTCGACCGGGGGCGGGCCTGGAAGAACCGGCATGAAAACCTCTTGCAACCTTTGCGCAGGATAGCCACTTCCTGCACCACACGAAAGGCTTTGACAGTCGCCTGCACCTGTGGCAAGCGGCTGTTTTCCCGTTACCCACCGATCAAAGGGATGACCATGCCCAAGGCAGAATGGGGCACGAAGCGCACTTGCCCGACAACCGGCAAACGCTTTTACGACCTGAACCGCAGCCCGATCGTCAGCCCCTACACGGGCGAGGTCGTTGATATCGAATCCGTCCGCCGCAAGATGGCCGCCAGCGTCATCTCGCGCGCTGTGCCAGAGAAGGACGAAGAAGTCCTGGTCGAGGATCTGGAGGCCGAAGATGACCTCCTTGAAACCGCCGTGACCGAAGACACCGAACTGGACGATGACCTTCTGGAAGACGACGCGGACGACAACGTGTCGCTGGACGACCTGGCCGATGTGGCCGGGGACGAAGAAGAGGTCTAAGGCCGCCACGCCGGGTTCAGCCTGCGGAAAATTCCGCTTGCACCCCCGGACGGGCTTGCATAAACACCCGGCATCGCGCCGCCCATGGCGCGGTTTTCTACGGCGGGGTCATAGCTCAGATGGGAGAGCGCTTGAATGGCATTCAAGAGGTCGGGAGTTCGATCCTCCCTGGCTCCACCAAAGAGAAACTGAAAGCGGGACGGCATTGCCGTCCCTTTTTCATTTCCCGTTCATGGCAGTAGACCGACACCCTGGACAGCGCTAACCATCTGTGACCACGCCACCGCCGGTCAAGGAGAGCAGGCGCAGATGCAGACCTGGATACCAAAGCCCGAACACGCTGTTGCAACCGAGGGTGCGCTACGCAGCCTCTATCCGGCGACCCACACTCTTGCGGCGATCAAGTCGCTTCCGACGCTGGATGCCCACGCACAGGACTTCATTCGCCGCGCGCCGTTTCTGTGCATCGGCACCCAGGGGCTGCAGGGCGGCGCGGATGTCAGTCCGCGCGGCGACCCGCCCGGGTTCGTCAAGGTGCTGGACACGCACACACTGGCCATCCCTGACCGGCCTGGCAACAATCGGCTGGACACGATGTCAAACATCCTGGCCAATCCGACGGTCGGGCTTCTGTTCATCATTCCGGGCTTTGACGACACGCTGCGGATCAACGGTCAGGCCAGTCTGTCAACCGATCCCCGGCTTTTGCAACTCATGGCGATCAATGACCGGGAGCCGACCCTTGCCATCCTGGTGCGCGTGACCGAAGTCTTCCTGCACTGCGCCAAGGCCTTTCGCCGCTCGCGGCTGTGGGATCCGGCGCAATTCCAGAACCGGCGGGACATGCCCTCGCTCATGGCCATGATTCTGGACCAGACCACGGGCATCCCGTCCGACCAGGCCGAGATGACCAGGATCGACGCCGGGCTGGAGGAAGACTATCGCACGTCGATGTATTGAGGCCGACCCGGCGACGGCAGTCGCGCAACGTTCAGACGCATGGCTGGCACCCGATCGAACCGGTAAACTTGAAGCAGGGCTGCGCCTTCAAGGCAATCGCGGGCGGTTCGAATCTGAAACTCGGATCGAGGCGTCGTGCCTGACCTTGAGCCATGCCGAATGACGGCGCATGGTCTGGCCCAGCGGGCAAGAACCCTCGCCAGACCGACCGTGGCACCGGAAACATCCGGCCGGTCGAATATGGAAAAACAAGGACAACAGGGCTGGAAAAGCCACGCGCAGCAACCCAATTTCTGTCTCTGGCCCCTTGAAAGATCACCGGGGAAATGAAACTCGGTTCAGCGAACGCGAGGCGTCAAGGATCGTGCAGGGAGAACCGGGAATGAAGAAGGCGTTGATCACCGGGGTCACCGGGCAGGACGGCGGCTATCTGGCCAAGCTCTTGCTCGACAAGGGCTATGACGTCACCGGGGCGATCCGCCGGAATTCCCAGATCGAGACGGTCAGGTTGCAGAAACTGGGCATTGCCGATGCCGTGCGGCTGGTCGATTTCGATCTGAGCGAGATCAACAACATCAACCGGCTTATCCGCGAGACGGCTTTTGACGAGGTCTACAACCTTGCAGCCCAAAGCTTTGTCGGGTCGTCCTGGGATCAGCCGATCTACACCGGCGACGTCAACGGCCTTGGTGTCGTGCGGGTTCTTGATGCCATTCGCACCTATTCGCCGCAGACCCGGTTCTATCAGGCCTCGACGTCGGAAATGTTCGGCCTTGTCCGCGCGGTCCCTCAGAACGAAGAGACCCCGTTCCACCCGCGCTCGCCTTACGGCGTTGCCAAGGTCTATGGCCATTACATTACGGTGAACTACCGCGAATCCTTTGGCCTTCACGCGTCTTCGGGGATTCTCTTCAACCACGAAAGTCCCTTGCGGGGACCGGAGTTCGTGACCCGCAAGATCACGCTGGGCCTGGCCCGCTTCGCCCGGGGCGACCGTGCTGCCGTCGAACTTGGGAACCTTGATGCCAAGCGCGACTGGGGGTTTGCCGGGGATTATGTCGAAGGGATGTGGCGGATGCTGCAACAGGACGCGGCCGATGATTACGTCCTTGCCACGGGTGTGACGACGCCGATCCGGGATTTCGTGACCTACGCGGCGGCTGCCATCGGTCTGGAGCTGGAGTGGTCAGGTTCTGCCGAGACCGAACAGGCCATTGACCGCAAGAGCGGGAAGGTCGCCATAAGGGTGAACCCCCGCTTCTATCGGCCGGCCGAAGTTGACCTTCTGATCGGCGACGCGACCAAGGCCCGAACCAGGCTTGGGTGGGAACCCAGAATGGCAATCCGTGAACTGGCAGAACTCATGGCGACGTCGGATTACGATGACTGGCGGGGATGATTTCGCAGGTTTGCGGCCGCACGGACCGTCTTCTTACAGGTGCCCTCCAGCATGACGAGTAGTGATCTTGCCATGACCCAAGACAGGCTCACGTCCTTTACCCACAGTTGCGAGGATGTGCTTTTGCTCCGCGCCCTTTCGCAGGTGAACGTCGGGTTCTACATTGACGTGGGCGCCTATGATCCGGTCATGGAATCGGTGACGAAAGTCTTTTACGATCGCGGGTGGTCCGGGCTGAACATCGAGCCGAACCCGGTTTTTCTGGACCGCCTTCAACAGGATCGCCCGCGTGACAGCAACCTTGGGGTTGCGGTCAGTGATCATGCGGGACTGGCAGACTTCAATGTCGTCGGGGACACCGGGCTTTCCACGCTCCACCCCGACCAGGCGCGTCAAAGCGCGGCCGGACAGTTTCCTGTTCGCACGATTTCGGTCCAGACCGAGACGCTTGCCGCGCTTTGGGCAACCTGGGTGCCCGCGGGACAAGAGGTGCATTTTCTCAAGATCGACGTCGAAGGCGCCGAGCACAAGGTCATCTCCGGGGCTGACTGGAAACGGCACCGCCCCTGGATCCTGGTGATCGAGGCGACGCTTCCCCGCACCACGACCGCATCGCATGCGGCATGGGAACCGGATGTGCTGGCGGCGGGCTATCTTTTTGCCTACTTCGACGGCCTGAACCGCTATTACGTCGCCACGGAAAAAGCCGAGCTTCTGGCGGCGTTTGACCGACCGGCCAATCCGGCGGTCGACAATTTCAAGCCATTTCATGCCGAATTGGTCGAGCGTAACCTGCAACGCGAGATTGCCGCCGCGAACGAAACTCTGTTGCGTTTGCATCGGCAGCTTGAGGACGCGGGGCTGACAGACTACCGCCTGCGCCGAAGACTCGGCCAGCTTGAAGAAGGGTTCCGCGGCCCGGACGCGCGCCACCCCGCAAACGCAACGCAGACTCTGTGGGAAAGGCTGGCCTTCCGCAGCAACGGGCACCCGAGAAGCCTTACCCGCCGGGCGTTTTTCCATGAAGACGGAAAACCGCGGGACGAGTTTCGCAACCTCCTCCTCAGGACCGACGGCCTTCTGCACAAGCGATTTCGTACCTGGATGGCAAGCACGGACTATCGGCAACTCCCTGCAGCCGTCCCGCCCGGTGACCCAGGTTCGGCAGGCGCGGACAGTGGTGTGTCACCGCCCGGTGCGGGCCTGACACCCAGAGCGTGCGACCTTCTGGAAAGCCTGGAGCGTCGGTCGCAAGACGCCTTCAACGGAGTGCAGTAAACCATGAGACTTGTTGTCGACCTGCAATGTGCGCAGAACCAAAGTCGGCTGCGCGGGATCGGTCGGTACAGTCTTGATCTGGTAGAGGCCCTGGCGCGGTTGCCGGGTGGGCACGAGATCATCGTGACGTTGAGCGATGCGTTCCCCGAGACCCTGGTCCCCCTGCGCGCCAGACTGGAACCGCTTGTCGGCACCGGGAATGTGCGGGTCTGGAGCGCGCCGATGCCAGTCGCGGGCCACGCCCCTGACAACGATGCGCGCCGCACCAGGGCCGAAGCGATTTACGAGGCGTTTCTTGCCAGCTTTGACCCTGACCTGATCCTGGTGGCGTCGCTGCTTGAAGGGTATGGCGACGATGTGGTCACTTCCATCGGGCACCTGAATCTTGGGGTGCCGGTCGCCGTCATCCTGTATGATTTCATTCCCTTGCACGAACCCGAGCGCCAGTTCCGGGGCCATCCGCGATGGGAGCAGTTCTACCGCAGGCGACTTTCCACGCTTGCCGGGGCCGACCTCCTGCTTGCCATATCAGAGTTCACGGCCTCCGACGCCGCAAGATACCTTGACCCCGCCAGCCCTGGCCGACGGATCGTGAACATCTCCGGGGCAAGTGCCGGCATCTTCAGGCCGTCCACCATGCCACAGGATGCCCGGGCACGGTTGCGGGCGCGTCTCGGGATCGACCGGCCCTATCTCGTCACCTCGGGCACGACAGAGCCGCGCAAGAACCTGTCCGCCCTGCTTGCAGCCTACGCCCGGCTGCCCGATCCGTTGCGCAAGACCTACCGGGTCGTGCTTGTCGGCCATGTCAGCGAAAGTCAGAAGTCGGCCTTCCGCAGGATGTGCGCTGATGCGGGGGTGTCCTGGGCGGATTTCGTCATCACCGGCTATGTAAGTGACGACGAGCTTGTGGCGCTTTACACCGATGCTGCCCTCATGGTCTTTCCATCGCTGGACGAAGGCTTTGGTCTTCCCCCGCTTGAGGCGATGTCCTGTGGCACACCGACCCTCAGCTCCAATGCCACCAGCCTTCCCGAGGTCATCGGTCTGGCCGAAGCGCAGTTCGATCCGCGTGATGTCGATGCGATGGCGGCCCTGGTCCGGCGCGGACTGGAGGACGACGCGTTCCGTGTCAGACTGAAGGCGAATGCCGCAGAGCGCGCGGCGGCGTTCTCCTGGGAAAGGACGGCGCAGACCGCGATGGCCGCGATGACGGACCTCGTGGCCGCAAAAGCGGCACCCCGTGTCGCAAGGCGCCCCGCGCTGGAGGCCTGCCTTGATGCGATTGCAGCCTCGCAGACGACAGGACCGGAACGTGCCGACCTTTGCCAGGCGCTGGCCTTCAGCTTTCCGCAGCCCGGTCGCAAACCGCATCTTTTCGTGGATGTGTCGGAATTGCGCGTGATAGATAGCCGAACCGGAATTCAGCGCGTCACCAGAAGCGTGCTGCAGGCCTGGCTTGCCACGCCGCCTGACGGTTTTCAGGTCATGCCGGTCTACGCCTCATCGGAATGGCTTGGCTACTTCTCTGCGCACCATTTCCTGTCCAGACTGACAGGGAAACCCTCGCCCGAGGTGGATGCCCCGATCGACTATGCCAGCGGCGATGTGTTCTTCGGGCTGGATCTGCAACCTAGAATTGTTGCCTCGCAGAAGACCTACCTGCAGCAGCTGCGGCGCAGGGGGGTGCGGACACGGTTTCTGGTGTACGATCTATTGCCGGTGCAGTGGCCGGATTTCTTCCCGGAACATACCTGGGCCCATTTCGAACCCTGGCTGGACGTGAGGGCCGCGTCAGACGGGATCGTGGGAATAAGTCAGGCCACCGTAGACGCCTTTTGCAGCTGGCAGGAAAAGCGGGGGATGGTTGGCGAAGGCCCCTTCAGCCATGACCATGTCCATCTTGGCGCGGACATCGAGAACTCGGTCCCGACAACCGGGCTGCCCCCGAACGCCGAGGCCGTGCTTGCCCGGATCGCCGGTGGCAGAAGTTTTCTCGCGGTCGGGACCATCGAACCGCGCAAGGGCTATGCCCAGGTCCTGGACGCCTTCGAGGCGCTATGGGCGCGCGGCGTGGATGTGACCCTTGTGGTGGTCGGCAAGGAAGGCTGGAAGGTCGAAACCCTGGTCGAACGCCTGCTGAACCATCCCGAAAACGGCAAAAGGCTTTTCTGGCTTTCGGGGATTTCGGACGAATACCTTGCGCGTGTCTATGCGGCAACGACGTGCCTGCTTGCCGCCTCGGAAGGCGAGGGCTTTGGCCTGCCGCTGATCGAGGCGGCACAAGCCGGATTGCCGATTCTTGCGCGCGACCTGGCGGTCTTCCGCGAGGTTGCCGGCCCGAACGCGGCCTACTTCAGCGCCCGGACGCCCGATCAGCTTGCCCTGGCCATCGAGGACTGGCTTTCCAGCTTCCACGCCGGACATGCCCCCTCGTCCAAGGGGATGACATGGCTGACCTGGGCCGAATGCGCTGCAAGACTTGGACGGATCGTCACCGGGCCGCCCAAGTGAAAGCTCGGGCCAGATCGCAGGCAAACCCGCGATCGGCCCGCATCAGATGCGGCGGTCTCTTTCGGCCCTATTCAGCCGGTTGGCCGTGGCCGCGCGGGTTTGCCGCCTTCCACGCACGCCGCTTTTCGCGTTGCCAGAACCAGGGTTTCGGACGGTCCGCCCGGCTGACCAGCATCAGCATCGACGGAATGATGACCAGTGTCAGACAGGTCGAGAACGCAAGACCGTAGACGATGGCGCTGGACAGGGCGATCCACCACTGGGTCGACGGCGCGCCGATGGTCACCTCATGGTTCAGAAGCTCAAGGTTCAGGCCAAAGGCGATGGGCAGCACGCCCAGGATCGCCGTCAGCGCGGTCAGCACCACGGGGCGCGCCCGTTCGCGGCAGGTCTGCAGGATCGCCTCGATCTTCGG
>JAPLPF010000106.1 GCA_026400325.1 Rhodobacterales bacterium | reverse complement strand
TGCAGGCGGTAGAGGTGAAAGAGGGCGAGAACCTGATCCAGCTTCCCGTCACCGACGAATGGGGCACCGGCGTCTATGTTACCGCCTCGGTCCTGCGGCCGATGGATGTGGCGGCAGGGCGGAACCCTGCACGGGCGCTGGGCCTGACCCATGCAAAGATCGACCCGGGCGCCCGGGCCTTGTCCGCGGTGGTCGAGGTCGCCGCCGAGGCCGCCCCGCGCGGCCCGCTGGATGTGGCGGTCCAGGTGGATGGGGTGACGGCGGGCGAGACGGCCTATGTCACCATCGCCGCCGTGGACGTCGGCATCCTGAACCTGACCGCGTTCAAGGCCCCTGATCCACAGGGCTATTACTTCGGCCAGCGCCGTCTGGGTGTCGGCATCCGCGACATCTATGGCCGCCTGATCGACGGAATGAACGGGGCCATGGGCGAGGTCCGCTCGGGCGGCGATGCAGGCGCGCAATCCAGACTGCAGGCCCCGCCGCCCACGGAAGAGCTGGTGGCCTACTTCACCGGCCCGGTGACAGTTGGGGCGGATGGATACGCCCGGGCCACCTTCGATCTGCCCAGCTTCAACGGCACCGTAAAGGTGATGGCGGTCGCGTGGACCAAGACCGGCGTGGGACAAGCCTCCGCCGACGTGCTGGTGCGTGACCCGGTGGTCGTGACCGCCAGCCTGCCGCGCTTTCTGTCGCCCGGCGACACCTCGCGTCTGTTGCTTGAGATCGTCCACGCCACTGGCCCCTCGGGCCGGATGAGCCTGGATGTCAGCGCCAAAGGCCTGACGCTCGGCGCGGTGCCCTCGGGCTTTGACCTTGGCGACAAGGCCAAGGCGGTGTTCGAGGTTCCGGTGACGGCGGGCGCGGTCGGGGTGCAGACCATCGACATCAGCCTGACCACGCCGGACGGCAAGGTGCTGAAGAAGACGCTGACCATCCCCGTGCAGGTGAACGACCCCGAGATTTCCCGCGTCTCGCGGCTGGACCTTGCCAAGGGCCAAAGCTTCACCTTCGACAGCGATGTCTTCGCCGGGCTGGTTGACGGTTCCGGCAAGGCGACCATGGCCATCGGCCCCCTCGCGCGGCTGAACGCGCCGGGGCTGCTGGCGGCGCTCGACCGCTATCCCTATGGCTGCACCGAACAGATGACCAGCCGCGCGCTGCCGCTTTTGTACTTCGACGAGGTGGCGCAGGTGATGGACCTGAAAGGGGCTGACAACCTTCAGCAACGCATCGACGAGGCGCTGGTGGAAATCCTTGCCAACCACGCGCTGCTTTGCAGGGCATGGTCGCTCAATTACCGGCATTGATTTGTACTATAGGGTCTAACGCAAGTGGGTATATTGCTGTAGCGCCAGTCAAGAACCGCTATGGTAAGGCAGACCCGACGGGAGAAACAGCACACTGGCTTCACTTCAATCCAGAAGTGATGGAAGTGTCTGATATACCGGAAAGAACATGAAACACATTACCGAACTCAAACCAGACTATAGCCAGTCAATGGATATAAGAGGTGAGCCAACCAAAGTCTGTCCATGTGGGTCAGAACTTTGGAGAGTTTTGGTAATTTGGGATGACGATAACACTATCGGAACCTATTTCCTAGATATGGAGTGTGCTGTCTGTGGAACGCAGGCAACCGCCCCCACTGAGGAGTAACTATGAAAAAGATTATCTCGTTCTTGATGGTTTCTGCGACATGTGTGGCTATCGAGCCACAGATTGCGGTTGCACAGGAACCAAAGCAGAGGATTATATGCGAGTCGCTTCCGAAGAAACTCGCATTATC
>JAPLPF010000231.1 GCA_026400325.1 Rhodobacterales bacterium | reverse complement strand
GGCTGCAGCTTGGCCGCCATGAAGCCCGGAACCCCACGTGCGGCCAGCGCGTCGCTGAGTTGCGACCAGACATCGGGCGGCAGGCGTTCCAGAAGCGATGGGCCGTCCATGATCATCATCTTGCCGGGATCGCGGCCGATGAGATCCATCAGCGCCTTTTCCTCGTCCGGCCCGGCTTCGACCAGGACGGTGGTCGCGGCGGTGATCTCGGGGGTGATCGCGGCAAGGGTCGGGGCATGGCGGGGGTCGTCGAAGTGATAGGTGCCGATGAGGGTGATGACCTCATCCCCGCGGGTGGCCCGCCAGTGGTTGCCGCGCGGAAAGGGCACGGCCTCGGTGGCGGCGGTCAGTGCGGCCAGACGGTCCGGTGCCATGCCGGTGAAGAGGTTCTTGCCCTGACACTCGGCCAGAAGCGGTGCGGTCAGGACGGAAAGAAGAAGAACCACAAGGGGCATGAGGCGGGACATGGGGGCCTTTTGACTTCGAACTGTCGGGGAACCGGCTGGTTGCTGCGCATCGTGGCAGGCGCACGGCAAAAGGCAATGTGAATTGCGGGACGAATTGCTGGGGCAGGGTGTTGACAGGACGCGAGGCATCACCTACCTCAGGCCCGTTATCACTCGGGCAAGCTGAGTGCTAATCAAGATGAAACCTGGAAACTCAAGGGAGTACCCCAGATGGCTTTCAAACCATTGCATGACCGCGTTCTGGTTCGCCGCATCGAAGGCGACGACAAGACCAAGGGCGGCCTGATCATCCCGGATACCGCCAAGGAAAAGCCCGCCGAGGGCGAGATCATTTCCGTGGGCGAAGGCGCGCGCAAGGATTCGGGCGAGCTGATCAAGCCGTCGGTCAAGGCGGGCGACAAGATCCTGTTCGGCAAATGGTCGGGCACCGAGGTCAAGCTGGACGGCGAAGACCTGCTGATCATGAAGGAAAGCGATATCCTCGGCATCATCGCCTGAGGAGTGGTGGGTTAGCACACACCCTACGCTTACCGTAACCCTTTCAAGGAGCTAATCAAATGGCTGCTAAAGACGTCAAATTCGACACCGACGCCCGCGACCGGATGCTGCGCGGCGTGAACATCCTGGCCGACGCGGTCAAGGTGACCCTGGGCCCGAAAGGCCGCAACGTGGTGATCGACAAGAGCTTCGGCTCGCCCCGCATCACCAAGGACGGTGTGACCGTTGCCAAAGAGATCGAGCTTGCCGACAAGTTCGAGAACATGGGCGCGCAGATGGTGAAGGAAGTCGCTTCCCGCACCAATGATGAGGCCGGCGACGGCACCACCACCGCGACCGTGCTGGCGCAAGCCATCATCAAGGACGGCCTGAAGGCCGTTGCGGCTGGCATGAACCCGATGGACCTCAAGCGCGGCATCGACCTCGCGGTCACCAAGGTCGTCGCTGCCATCAAGGCCGCCTCGCGCCCCGTCAAGGACAGCGCCGAAGTTGCCCAGGTTGGCACCATCAGCGCCAACGGCGAAGCGGAAATCGGCCGCCAGATCGCCGACGCGATGCAGAAGGTCGGCAACGAGGGTGTCATCACCGTCGAAGAGAACAAGGGCCTTGAGACGGAAACCACCGTCGTCGAAGGCATGCAGTTCGACCGTGGCTACCTCTCGCCCTACTTCGTCACCAATGCCGACAAGATGATTGCGGAAATGGAAGACGCCTACATCCTGCTGCACGAAAAGAAACTTTCGTCGCTGCAGCCGATGGTCCCCTTGCTGGAGGCTGTCATCCAGTCGCAGCGCCCGCTGGTCATCGTGGCCGAAGACGTCGAAGGCGAGGCTCTGGCCACGCTGGTCGTCAACAAGCTGCGTGGCGGCCTGAAGATCGCGGCCGTCAAGGCCCCGGGCTTTGGCGACCGTCGCAAGGCCATGCTGCAGGATATCGCAATCCTGACCGGCGCTCAGGTCATCTCGGATGACCTTGGCATGAAGCTGGAAAATGTCACGCTAGACATGCTGGGCCGTGCCAAGAAGGTCATCATCAAGAAGGATGACACCACCGTCATCGACGGTGCTGGCAACAAGGCCGAGATCGAGGCCCGCGTCAGCCAGATCCGCGCGCAGATCGAGGAAACCACCAGCGACTACGACCGTGAGAAACTGCAAGAGCGTGTGGCCAAACTGGCTGGCGGTGTTGCAGTGATCAAGGTCGGCGGCATGACCGAAGTCGAAGTCAAGGAACGCAAGGACCGCGTTGATGACGCCCTGAACGCGACCCGTGCGGCCGTTCAGGAAGGCATCGTCGTCGGTGGCGGCGTGGCCTTGATCCAGGCTGGCAAGGTGCTGGAAGGCATGACGGGCGCCAACAGCGACCAGAACGCCGGCATCGCCATCGTGCGCCGCGCGCTGGAAGCACCGCTGCGCCAGATCGCCGAGAACGCTGGCGTCGACGGGGCAGTCGTCGCGGGCAAGATCCGCGAATCGAACGACGTGACCTTCGGCTTCAACGCGCAGACCGAAGAATATGGTGACATGTTCAAGTTCGGCGTCATCGACCCGGCCAAGGTGACCCGCACCGCTCTGGAAGATGCGGCTTCGGTTGCCTCGCTGCTGATCACCACCGAAGCGATGATCGCTGACCGTCCGGAGCCCAAGGGCGCCCCGGCCGGCGGCGGCATGGGCGGCGGCGGCATGGGCGGCATGGACTTCTGATCCAGCCTCCCTCAGGATTGGAAGGGCGGCCTTCGGGCCGCCCTTTTGCTTTCTGGAGGGTAGCAG
>JAPLPF010000040.1 GCA_026400325.1 Rhodobacterales bacterium | reverse complement strand
GTGGGGCAGGCAGCTTCCATGGGAGCCCTACTCTTGGCTGGTGGATCCGCTGGAAAGCGTTACTCACTTCCCTCCAGCCGCATCCTAGTGCACCAGCCTTGGGGTGGCGCCCAAGGACAGGCGCGCGACATCAAGATTCAGGCCAGCGAGATTGTTCGCTTGAAGAATCTTACCATCGATATTTTTGCTAAGCACACCGGCAAAACCGCCAAGGAAATCGCCTCGGATCTGGAGCGCGACTATTTCCTTTCGGCTACCGAAGCGGTGGCCTATGGTCTGATCGACAAAGTGCTCACCCGGGATAAACATGGCAAAAAAGAATAGCGATGTAGTCGACCACTGTTCGTTCTGCCACCGACCTGCCAATCAGGTGCAGCGGTTGATCACCGGCGAGGCAGTGGCCATCTGCACCGATTGCATCGCCGCCTGTAAACGACATGGCAAGTGGATCGGGCTCGGGGGCGCGACAGGCATTGGACGCCGTTCCGCCGTTTCGCAAGCTGTCTGACACCCATGCCACGGTCCCGCCCTGGCGCAGTCGCAGCTCCAGCGTCCGTTCTGCCTCGACCTTGCCGTAGGCTGTGATCCGGGGGGCGATGGCGGCCGGTGTCAGCGCCAGAAGGTTTGCCGCGACAACCCGTTCCTCCGGCTCAAACGACGGTCCGCCGGAGGCGCGGCTTTCCCGCAGCGCGTTGCCAACGGTGATTGCGGCCAGGCCCAGAAGGGCCAGCGTCACGATCAGCAACAAAAGGCCTGTCAGACTTCGCTGGAAAAACCGCATCTTTGCCCCGTGATTGACCATCGTAAGCTAGCGCGTCAGGACCGGCGCGCCAGTCGCGAATGCGCGCGCCAAACGCAGATGTGACAGTGCGGGCCGTCACTTCCGTCGCAGATGTTCCTCAAGCCGCGGCATGATCTCGACAAAGTTGCAGGGCCGGTGACGGCTGTCGAGCTGGAAAGCCAGGATTTCGGCCCAAGCATCACGGCAGGCACCCGGGCTGCCGGGCAGCGCGAAAAGGTATGTGCCGCCCGCGACCCCGCCACAGGCCCGGCTTTGCACCGCGCTGGTGCCGATCTTCTGCATCGAGACGATGGTGAAGACGGTCCCGAACGCCTCGATCTCTTTTTCATAGACATCGCGGTGCGCCTCGACCGTCACGTCGCGCCCCGTAAGCCCGGTGCCGCCCGTGGTCAGGATCACGTCCACCCCCGGATCGGCGATCCATTGCCGCAGCCGGGACGCGATGATTGTCCGATCGTCCGGTACGATCCCGCGAGCCGCCAGACTGTGCCCCGCCGCAGTCAACCGGTCGACCAGCGTATCGCCAGACCTGTCCGTGTCGGGCGTCCGGCTGTCACTGACCGTGAGCACCGCAATGCGGACGGGGTGAAAGGGCAGGGTTTCGTCGATGCGGCTCATCCCCTCAACCTTTTCTGCAAGGCCAGCAAATCTGCCCAGGCCTCACGCTTGGCGGCCGGGTTGCGCAGAAGGTAGGCCGGGTGAGCCATCGGCAGGAGCGGCTTGCCAAGTACCTCCATCCAGGTGCCCCGAGCGCGCAGAATGCCGCGCTGGCCGGTCAGCGCATCGAGCGGTGTGTTGCCCATAGCGACAATCACTACCGGGCTTGCCAGCGCGATGTGGCGTTCAACGAAGGGCCGCATCATGGCGATCTCTGCCGGTTCGGGGTCGCGGTTGCCGGGGGGGCGCCAGGGCAGGACGTTGGTGATGTAAAGCGCGGTCGCGGGGTCGGGGCTGGTGCGCGACAGACCGATCGCCGCGAACATCCGGTCCAGAAGCTGCCCGGCCCGTCCGACAAAGGGGCGGCCTTCACGGTCTTCCTCGGCTCCCGGAGCTTCGCCCAGCACCAGCACCCGCGCCGCCGGATTGCCATCGGCAAAGACAAGGTTCCGCGCGCCCCGCTTCAGCTCGCAAAGATCGAAGCCCTCCATGACCGCGCGCAGTTCGTCCAGGGTCTGCGCCTGTGCGGCCAGCGCCTTGGCTGCGGCCACCGCATCCACAGACGAGCCAAGCTCCACCCTTGGGTCTTGCACACCGGACTGCCGGGCAACCTCTGCACCTGGCAATACCGCTGTCCGCCGTGGCAGCTCGACCGAAAGGTCGTAGCGGTTGACCGGACCATCACCAGTGACCTCATCCACCCCCGCCTCGACATGCCAGGCAAGGGCCGCAAGCGAAGCGTGCCAGTCGTCGGCAATATCAATGGCGATTCCCATGGCCCAAGACTAGGCCCCGGCGTGCGTCGGGACCAGCCCGATCCGAAGCGCTTGCCCCACTCCCCGTGGTTTGCGATAGAGGGTGAAACCACAAGGACACCGCCCATGGCCTTCCGCGCCCGCCATCTTCTGGGGATAGAACAGCTTGGCCCACTGGAGATCACCACGGTCCTTGATCTGGCCGAGCGCTATGTTGACCTCAACCGCCGCACGGTCAAGCAATCGGACACCCTGGCGGGGATGACGCAGATCAACCTTTTCTTCGAGAGCTCCACCCGCACCCAGTCCAGCTTTGAACTGGCGGGCAAGCGGCTTGGCGCGGATGTGATGAACATGTCGGTTGCCAATTCCAGCGTGAAGAAGGGGGAAACCCTGATTGACACCGCGATGACGCTGAACGCGATGCACCCGGATCTGCTGGTGGTGCGGCACCCATCCTCCGGTGCGGTGAACCTGCTGGCCCAGAAGGTGGATTGCGCGGTTCTGAACGCGGGCGACGGGCGGCATGAACATCCGACGCAGGCGCTCCTCGACGCGCTCACCATCCGCCGTGCCAAGGGCCGGTTGCAACGCCTGACGATTGCCATCTGCGGCGACATCGCCCATTCCCGCGTGGCCCGCAGCAACCTGATCCTATTGGGCAAGATGGAAAACCGCCTGCGCCTGATCGCGCCACCGACCCTGATGCCCTCGGGCGTCGAGGACTTCGGCTGCGAGCTTTTCGACGACATGCGTGAAGGGCTGAAGGGCGCGGACGTGGTGATGATGCTGCGCCTGCAGAAGGAGCGGATGGACGGCGGTTTCATTCCTTCCGAACGCGAATACTACCACCGCTACGGGCTGGACGCCGAAAAGCTGGCCTTCGCCGCGCCGGATGCCATCGTGATGCACCCCGGCCCGATGAACCGGGGGGTGGAGATCGACGGCGACCTTGCCGACGACATCAACCGGTCCGTGATCCAGGACCAGGTGGAGATGGGCGTCGCTGTTAGGATGGCCTGCATGGACCTTCTGGCCCGGAACCTGCGGGCGGAACGCGGGCGGAAGATTGTGGGGATGATGGCGTGAGACTTGGTTTGCCGCCATACGTCTCAACCGAGTTGCAAGACAGCGAGACGATGATTTCCTACATTCCCGAGCCGGATCTGACCGCGCGCAGGCGTATCATTCTCGCGACCTTTCCGCTTTTCGTCGTCTTGGTCATTGTTCTCGTGTGGTTTTTCAACGAGCGGACCAGTGGCATCGCCATTGCAGCAGCGGTGTATTGCATAGTTTCCCTCTTTGTCTTTGCCCTCAGGTTATGCCGGACGAGCTATGTCATCTCAGCAAGACGTGTCGTTCGCTTTGTTGGTGGGAAGAAGGTCGAGGACTTGGTGTTCGCAGAAAGTACAAGGCCCGTCCTGCTCGATTTTGCCGCGAGTGATTTCTTAATTTGGCGGTGGATGGGACGGTTCTTCTCCCTTGGCTCGGTAGTGGAAGCCCGGCGCCTCAAACCCGCGCCATGGACCGTTGTAACATTTTTCACCAGCCGTGATCCGTCTCGAATGCGGATCGGGTATCCTGGACACAGTCTTCCCATCCAGAGATTACTCAAAGATGTGACACTTGCATGGGAGGCAGCCCAAGACACGCCGAAGGCCACACCATGACCCCCACCCCCGACCGCAAGCCGCCGAAGTCCGACGCCCGCATCGGCGGCATGGTTGCGACCGCCGTCCTGATCTTTCTTGCAATCTTCACCACCGTCATCATCTGGATCGCCTGAGCCATGGCCCGCATCGAACCCGACCCGATCATGGGTCACCCAGCCGAGCTTGCCCCTGGCGAAAAGATCGTCACCGAGTTTCGCCCGGACCGGCAGGTCTACTGGCGTGCCCATCTCATCATGGCGGTGATCTTCGGAACGCTGTCGGGGCTGGTGCTGGTGTGGCTGCACAACCCCTATCCCGTCGTCGGTCCCGTCGGGGCTGTCATCGCCATTGCCGCCCGCGCGGCCTTTGTCCAGTCCGAAGCGATGGCCGAGGTCTGGCGGCTGACCGACCGCCGCCTTCTTGGCCCCGGCGGAAGGGCGATCCCGCTGGCGCAGCTTCAGACGGCCAAACCTTTTCTTGGCGCTGTGCAGATAACCACCGCGACCGGCGACAGGCATCTGATGAAGTACCAGGCCGACCCCCCCGCCGTGGCCTTTCTCCTG
This sequence comes from Rhodobacterales bacterium, assembly GCA_026400325.1. GTDB lineage: Bacteria > Pseudomonadota > Alphaproteobacteria > Rhodobacterales > Rhodobacteraceae > Tabrizicola. The sequence continues at coordinate 8,067 of JAPLPF010000040.1, read as the reverse complement.
ATGACCGCCGCTGGCCGAAAGCCGCGCCATGGCTGAGGCCTGGGAAGATTGCTTTCAGCCCGGCGAAACCCTGCTGTGGGAAGGCGCGCCGCTTCCCGGTGTGCATGGCTGGGTCAAGATCATCGGGTTGGCCCTGTTCGGATTGCCGTTCCTTGTGATCGGAACCGGAACCTGCCTCATGGGACTGAAGATGCTGTCCAGTGGCGATGGCTGGCAGTTGAGCGGGCTGGGACTGTTTCTGGCGTTGTTCTCCCTTCCCTTCATCGGAGTCGGGCTTTTCATGGTCTTCGGCCAATGGTTCACCGCCGCGCAGGCCCACCGGCGCATCCGCTATGCGCTAAGTTCCCGCTGCGCCTATATCGGCCAGTCCTGGATGAAGCCCAGCCTGGAGATCTATCCGATCCTTAAAAGCACCTCTGTCGGGCTGGAAAAGGGGCGCCGGTCCGATACCGTCTGGTTCCACGTCAGGCGCGAAAAGGATTCGGATGGCGACCTTTCCACAACCCGCATAGGGTTCGACAACATCGCCGACGGGGACAAGGTTCTGTCCCTGATCCGCAGCATTCAGATGGGCACCGCATGATCCTGCATTTCAAGAACGCCCGCCTGATCGACCCCGAGGCCGGGACCGATGCCCCGGGCAGCCTTACGGTCAAGGACGGCCTTGTTCTGGCCCGCGATGGCACTGCCCCGAAAGGCGCTGCTGTCATTGACTGCGGCGGCAAATGTCTTGCGCCGGGGATCGTCGACCTGGGTGTCAAGATCGGTGAACCCGGAGAGCGGCACCGCGAAAGCTTTCGCTCTGCCGGTCTCGCGGCGGCCGCCGGGGGTGTCACGACGCTCATCGCGCGGCCCGACACGTCGCCTGCCATCGACACGCCGGAAACGCTGGAGTTCGTCACCCGCCGCGCCAGCGAAAGCCCGGTCCGCATCCGCCACATGGCCGCCCTGACCAAGGGCCGCGACGGGCGCGAGATGACCGAGATCGGCTTTCTGCGCGATGCGGGCGCGATTGCCTTCACCGACGTCTTCCGCGTCTCGACCGAGGCCAAGGCGATCACCCGCGCGATGGCCTATGCCAAGTCGCTGGGGGCGCTGGTGGTCGGTCACCCGCAGGACCCTGGCCTTTCGCACGGTGCCGCGGCGACAAGTGGCAAGTTTGCCAGCCTCCGCCCTTGCCCTGGTCGAGATATCCGGTGTCCGCTACCATGCCGATCAGATCACGACGGCCCAGGCGTTGCCTGCCCTGCGACGGGCCAGGGACGCCGGCCTTGACGTGACGGCCGGAACGTCGATCCATCATCTGACGCTGAACGAGTTTGACGTTGGCGACTATCGGACCTTCTTCAAGCTGACGCCGCCTTTGCGGTCGGAACAGGACCGGCTGGCCATTGTCGCCGCCGTTGCTGATGGGTCGATCGACATCATCAGTTCCTTCCACACCCCGGCGGATGAGGAATCAAAGCGCCTGCCCTTCGAGGAGGCCGCCCCCGGCGCCGTGGCGCTGGAGACGTTCCTGCCTGCCGCAATGCGGCTTTACCATGCCGGGCACCTGACGCTGCCGGCCCTCTTCCGCGCGATGGCGCTGGCGCCGGCGCTTCGCCTTGGTCTGCCGCAGGGCCGCCTGACGCCTGGTGCGCCAGCGGACCTTGTGCTGTTCGATCCTGATGCGCCCTTCCTGATGGACCGCTTCAAGCTTCGGTCCAAGTCGAAGAACACCCCGTTTGACGGCGCCCGGATGGAAGGTAAGGTGCTGGCCACCTACGTCGCCGGGACGCAGGTCTTTCACGCGGAAGACTGAGACATGCCCCCAATCACGACCGACCCGACCCTGCTGGTCCTGACGGCGGTTCTGGCCTACCTGCTTGGTTCGGTGCCGTTTGGCATCGTCATCACCCGCGCCATGGGGCTGGGTGATCTGCGCCAGATCGGGTCTGGAAACATCGGGGCCACGAATGTCTTGCGCACCGGAAACAAACGGGCGGCGCTGGCGACGTTGGTGCTGGACGCGGCCAAGGGCGGGATCGCGGTTCTGATCGCGCGCTGGCTGATGGGGGAAGATGCGGCACAACTGGCCGGGCTGGCCGCGTTCCTTGGGCATCTCTTTCCAGTCTGGCTGCGTTTCAGGGGCGGCAAGGGGGTTGCGACCTTTCTTGGCATCCTGATCGCGCTCGCCTGGCCGGTGGGGCTGGCAGCCTGCGCGACATGGCTGGTCGGAGCGGTGGTCACCCGCACCTCTTCCGTCGCGGCCTTGTTCGCGGCGGCAACCAGTTCGTTCTGGGTCTTCTGGTTCGGCGAAGGGCGGATGCTGCTCCTTGTGTTCATCCTGACCGTGCTGGTCTATCTGCGCCATTCCGAGAACCTCAAGCGCATCAAGGCCGGGACCGAACCGAAGATCGGCCAGAAGAAACCCTCTGACCAAGGACCCGCTACATGATCCGCACAAGCCTTGCGGCCCTCGTTGCGCTGACCCCGCTTCCGGCTTTTGCGGTCACCGTCGATGACGTGATTGCCGAAGCGGATGCGTTTTGTGCCAGCTTTGACAATGGGGCGGTTACCGTCGGGCCAGATGCGGTTCATGCGGTCGAACTGACCGGCGAAGGCGCACCCGAGACGGTGATCGACTGGTCGGGCATCGACTGTTCCACCATGGCCAGCCCCTGGGGTGGCACCGGCGGCACCACTCTGACCGTTCTGATCGACGGGCAGCGGTTCGACCACATGGCCCTTGCCTGGGAGGTCGTGGATTTCGACGGGCCGGTGCTGCTTTTGTCGCAACACGGGGTCAATTGCGGGGCCACAGGGGCCGACCGTTGCGTGCAGGCGCTGGTCTGGACGGCGGGCAAACTGACCGGGCCGGGCGAAGCTTCTGCAACCGGGGAAGCTGCCTCGGCGGACGAGTGAACGCCGGAGTCAGAGTGAGGATGCCTCGTAAAGCGGTACAAGACTGCCACCCCAGTCCCCGTTGTAAAGTGCAAGCGAGCGGTCGGCCTGCACCTGTCCGGTCTTCAGGCTTTCGACCAGCGGCTGCAGTTGCACCTCTTCGCCAAGGCCGCGCGCGACAAGGCCCGCGTGCGACAGGCCCACAGCGGCACGGGCCAGGTCCAAAAGCCTGACGCCCCCCGCTGCGCCTTGCAAGGCCGCGACCGAGGCGGCCACGCGCAACCCTTCCCGCGTGTCGCCATCCAGGCCCTTCACCAGGTCCCAGGCGGCATCCAGTGCGGTCTGGTCATACATGAGGCCAACCCAGAACGCCGACAGCGCCGCGATATGGGCCTGGTCGCCGCAGTCTGCACCCCGCATCTCGATAAATTTCTTCACCCGCGCCTCGGGGAATACGGTCGTCATGTGGTCGGCCCAATCCGACAATGTGGGCTTTTCGCCAGGCAGCGCGGGCAGCTTGCCTGCCAGGAAATCGCGGAAACTCTGCCCCAGCGCGTTGATGTATTTCCCGTCGCGGTAGACGAAATACATCGGCACATCCAGCACCCAGTCGACATAGGCCTGAAACCCCATGCCATCATCGAAGGCAAAGGGCAGCATCCCAGTGCGGCTGTCGTCCAGCCCCCGCCAGATCCGGCTGCGCCAGCTGCGGTGGCCGTTCGGCTTGCCGTCAAAGAACGGGCTTGAGGCGAAAAGCGCGGTGGCTACCGGCTGCAACGCCAGCGCCACGCGCAGTTTCTTCACCATGTCCGCCTCGGATGCGTAGTCGAGGTTCACCTGCACGGTCGAGGTGCGGTACATCATCTGTGTGCCGTGAGTGCCGACGCGGCCCATGTAATCGGTCATCAGCCGGTAGCGCCCCTTGGGCATGACCGGCATATCCTCGTGCCGCCATTCCGGCGCGGCACCGATCCCCATGAACCGCACGCCCATCGGGTCGGCGATGGAGCGGACCTCGTCCAAATGCTCTTGCAGTTCCGCCGCAACTGCGAGGGTCGAGCCAAGTGCGGCACCCGAAAGCTCGAATTGTCCGCCGGGTTCAAGGCTGACGTTGGCGCCGTTGCGGGTCAGGCCGATGATGTTGTCGCCCTCACGCAGGGGTTGCCAGCCATAGCGCGCGACCAAGGCGTCGAAGATCGCGGAAATCGACCGGGGACCGGCATAGGGCAGCGGCTGGCGCGTGTCGGTAAGCCAGCCGAATTTCTCGTGCTCGGCCCCGATCAGCCAGTCGGCCCTGGGTTTGCACCCCGCTTCCATATAGGCGGCAAGCTGGTCGAAGCTTTCGATCGGGCCGCCGCCAGACTGGGGAATGGACATGAGGCTTGGGCTCCGGTTTCAGGCAGGTTCGGGTCAGTGCGGCCAGACGTGACCCCACTTCGGGTCAGGCCGGGCGCCCAGAGGTGTCAAGCGGCGGGGGGCAAGTCAAGGGCCCAGTGCTGGCGCGCGCCACAGGGACCGCCTCTAGCGCACCACCACACCAGCCCCTTTGCGCGACCAGATCAGACGGTCGGCCCCGGCAAGGGCGATGACCTTGCTGTCGGTTGTGGCGGTGCTGCCAAGCGCCGCCACAAGGGCGGCAGAGTCCATGTCCGGCAGCGCCATGAAGGCATCAAACAGCGCCTCGGCGCCCTGCGCCTCGACCGGGATGTGAAGCGTCTCTCCGTCACTTTGCCGCAGCTTCCAGATGCGACGGCCCCGCAGGGTCAGAAGCCGCACTTCCACAAGATCGGGCAGACCGACAAACCCGCCAACCCTGGGGCCAAGATACCCGATCTGCGCCTCGGTCACGCGGACGATGCCCGGGGCCTCGCCATCTTGCGCAAAGCGGCGGCGGCGCAGGGCCTGAAGGACCCAGCCCAGACCGATGGCCGCAAGCGCGAGCCCGAGAATCGGCAAGAGGTATCCGTGCTGCACCAGAAGCCAAAGACCCAACGCGCCCAGCGCACTGGCGGCAATCACCTCGCGCCAGCGGGTCAGGCCAGCGATGATTTCGGGGCGGATGAAGCTCATCTCCAGTCTCCGCAGGACACTTGCCACAGCGTGATGGCGGCAATGGCGGCGGTGTCGGCCCGCAGGATGCGCGGGCCAAGCGACAGGGGTGTGACGCCTGGCACCCGGCGGATGCGGCTGGCTTCCTCGGCGGAAAAGCCGCCCTCGGGTCCGATCAGGATCGCTGCCGGACCCGGTGAAGGGTCGATACGGGCGGGCTGCCCGGCACCGGTCTCGTCGCACCACAGAAGATGGCGGTCCCCGGGCCATTGGGCAAGCAGGCGGTCAAGGCCGACCAGATCGGCGACCTCGGGCACGTGGGTCGCCCCGCATTGCTCGGCCGCCTCGACCGCATGCGCCTGCAGACGGTCCTGGCGGATGCGTTCGGAATTGGTGTGCCGGGTCTGGACCGGCAGGATGCGGGCCACGCCAAGCTCGACCGCCTTTTCCACGATGAAATCGGTGCGCGCCTTCTTGATCGGCGCAAACAGCAGCCAAAGGTCCGGTGGCAGGACCAGAGGCCGGGTCTGTGCGTCACAGGTGACAATCGCCCCGCGCTTGCCGGCAACGGTCAGCGTGGCACGCCATTCCCCGTCCCGCCCGTTGAAAAGAAGGATCGCCGCACCTGCGACAAGCCGCATCACCCCGGTCAGATAGTGCGACTGGTCCGGTGACAGGGGCACGGCTTGCCCGTCCCCCAGCGGGTGGTCTACATGAAGCCTGATCTTCGCATCCTGCATGAGCGTGACCCTATGTCCCTGCCGCCAGAATTGCCAGAGGCCGACCCGGCAGGCGTGGTTGCCGATGCGCCGAAGGGCAACTGGGTCGACCTTTACGCCCCGGCCGCAGCACGCCCCTATCTGCGGCTGTCGCGCGCAGACCGGCCCATTGGCACCTGGCTTTTGCTGATTCCCTGCCTGTGGGCGATTGCCCTTGCGGGCGGGGCGTCCGGCTTTCGGGGGTGGGATCTGTGGCTGGCCGCATCCTGCGGTGTGGGGGCGTTCCTGATGCGCGGGGCGGGCTGCACCTGGAACGACATCACCGACCGCGACATTGACGCCGCGGTGGCACGCACCCGCAGCCGGCCGATCCCGTCGGGCCAGGTGTCGGTGCGCGCGGCACTGGTCTGGATGGCTGTGCAGGCGTTTTTCGCGGCGGGGATCCTGTTCAGCTACAACTGGCTGGCGGTCGGCCTGGGCATAGCCTCGCTGGGGCTGGTCGCGATCTACCCCTTCGCCAAGCGGTTCACCTGGTGGCCGCAGGTGTTCCTTGGGCTTGCATTCAACTGGGGCGCGCTGCTGGCCTGGGCCGCGCATGCGGGCGAGGTGCCGCTGGCGGCGGTCCTTCTTTACGCGGCAGGGATCGCCTGGACCCTGTATTACGACACGATTTACGCCCATCAGGACCGCGAAGATGACGCGATGATCGGGGTGAAATCGACCGCGCGACTGTTTGGACGCCAAAGCCGTGCCTGGCTTTGGGCCTTCTTCGTCCTGACAATGCTGCTTTTCGGGGCTGCAGTCGTCGTCGCCCATGCGGCCGAGGGGCGCGTTCTGGCGCTGGTGGTAGCCATCGGCGGCGTCTGGGCGATGGGCTGGCACATCCAGTGGCAAATGCGGCGGCTTGACCTTGATGACCCGGCGTCATGCCTGGCGGTCTTCCGCTCGAACCGCAATGCGGGGCTCATTCCTGTGCCGTTTCTTGCCATCGCGGCATGGCTTGGTTGAACCCGGGGCCTCAAACCCCTAGGAAGCCGTGGGCGCCCTGCCCTTCCTGAGTCGTCCGGAAAGCCCCGATTTGCCGCATCTCCTTCGCCAGCTATCCTCGACCACGCTTGCGCTGCTTGCCTTTATCCTGGCCGCGATGGTGATGGTCAGCGTGGCCTTTGCCGCAGCGCTGGTGATCGAGGCGCGGACGCAAAGTGTGGTCAGCGCCCGTCTGGCCGAATCGGATGCGGACTGGATCACCGTGCGCAGCGACGGGCTTCAGGTGCATCTGACGGGCACCGCCCCGGACGAGGCGGCGCGGTTTCGTGCCGTCAACCTGGTCGGCACCCTGATCGACACGTCGCGCATCCGGGACGGGCTGGACGTCACCCCGGCGGCAGCGATCCGTGCGCCGGATTTTTCGGTCCAGATGCTGCGGACGGAAGACGGTATCCAGCTTATCGGCCTTGTACCGCAGACCCCCGGCGAAGGCAGTCCGACAAAGGAAAGGCTTGCCGAAGTGGCGGCCGCGCTGACGCCAGGGGTCGACCTGACGAACATGCTGGAAACCGCCGATTATCCCGAACCGGAAACCTGGGGTGCCGCCCTTACCTTCGGGCTTGAGGCGCTGAAGCGGCTGGAGCGGTCGAAAGTCTCGGTCGGGGCGGACAAGGTCGCGGTCACGGCAATCACCACAAGCGAAGCGGAAAAGCGGCGGCTCGAAAACGAGTTGCGCAGCATGGCGCCGCCCGGCGTCGAACTTGTGCTGGACATCTCGGCCCCGCGCCCGGTGATCACGCCGTTTACGCTCCGCTTCATCATCGACGCGGAAGGCGCCCGTTTTGACAGCTGTTCGGCCGATACCGAACGTGGTCGTGAGCAGATCCTGGCTGCCGGGACAACCGCCGGACTGACCGGGCGCCCGCTGTGCACCATCGGACTTGGCACCCCGACCCCGCGCTGGGCCGAAGGGGTGGTACTGGCGATCCGGGCGGTGGCGGAACTGGGGTCGGCCTCGGTCACTTTCTCGGATGGAGATGTGACATTTCTGGCGGGCAGCTCGGTTTCCCAAGCGGCGTTCGACAAGGTTGTGGGCGAACTGGAGACCGGGCTGCCCGACGCTTTTTCGCTGACATCGACGCTGGAAAAAGCCGAAGCGTCAACCCAGGGGCCAGCAGAGTTCACGGCGACCCTTTCCGAAACAGGCCGGGTGGAACTGCGTGGCCGACTGACCGACGATGTCCAGCGCGAGGCCGTCGACGCCTTTGCCCGCGCCGCATTTGCCGGATCGGAAGTGCTTACCGCCACCCGCGTGGACGCAACCCTGCCCGACGGCTGGCCGATCCGCGTCCTTGCCGGGCTTGAGGCTCTGGCCGAGGTCGATGAGGGCACGCTTGTGGTCCGGGCCGACACGGTCGAGGTTTCGGGC
>JAPLPF010000185.1:27980-35270 GCA_026400325.1 Rhodobacterales bacterium | reverse complement strand
GATCTTCTCCAGCCCGATCAGGCGGCGACCTTCGGCCTCCTGGCCCGCGAGGACGGCGTGGACATCGACCATGTCGACATCATCAAGCGGGCGGTTCAGGGTGCGGACGAAATCGTGTCGGAGGTCGGCGACGACGCAGCCCAGCGCGTTGGTGATGCCGGGGCGGGCGGGGATCAGGACCTTCGGGACGTTCAACTCGCGGGCAAGGGCCACCGCGTGCAACGGGCCTGCGCCACCGAAGGCGAAAAGCGCAAAGTCGCGCGGGTCGGCGCCAAGGGAGATCGATACCATGCGGATCGCCCCGGCCATATGAGTGTTGGCGATGCGGATGACCGCTTCGGCGGCCTGTTCAACGGTCAGGCCAAGGGGGGTGGCGATCTGACCTTGCATCGCCTGATGCGCGGCCTCTGCCGCCTGGCCGAAGCGGCTGGCGGGCAGGCGGCCAAGGATCAGGTTCGCGTCGGAAATGGTGACGCGGGTGCCGCCCCGCCCATAGCAGATCGGCCCCGGCGTGGACCCCGCACTTTCCGGCCCGACCCGCAGCATGCCGCCTGCGTCTATGCGGGCGATGGAGCCGCCGCCAGCGCCCACGGTGCGGACATCGACCATCGGCACATGGATCGGCATGGCGTATTCGACCTCGATCTCGTTCGAGACCGGGGCCACACCGTTCCGGATCATGGCGACATCGGTGGAGGTGCCACCCATGTCGTAGGTAAGAAGGTTCAGAAGTCCCGCGCGGCGACCCGTTGCGACTGCGGCCATGACGCCCGAGGCAGGGCCGGACATCACGGTCTTGACCGCCTCGCGCCCGACGTCGCGGGCCGAAACCATGCCGCCGTTGCCGTTCATCACCAGAAGGTCGCGGGCATAGCCCTTGGCGGCCAGCTGGTCGGCAAGGCGGGCGACGTAACGTTCCAGAAGCGGCTGGACGCTGGCGTTGACCGCAGCGGTCACGCCGCGTTCGTATTCGCGGGATTCCGACAGGAGCGCGTGGCCAAGCGTGATGTAGGGGTTTGGCCAGATGTCGCGTGCAATCTCGCCGGCGCGAAGCTCATGCGCGGGGTTGGCATAGGCGTGGAGGAAGTGGATCACCAGCGCCTCGCAGCCCTCATCCCGCAGGTGGGTGATCGCGGCGCGCAGGGCGTCCTCATCCATTGGCGTCAGCACCCTGCCCCGCGCATCCATCCGTTCAGGCACTTCAAGCCGCAGGTCGCGGGGGATGACGGGGGTGAAGGACCCGTGCATGCCATAGGCCTGCGGGCGGGTGCGGCGGCCAAGCTCCAGCACGTCGCGAAAGCCCATCGTGGTGATCAGGCCCGTCCTGGCCAATCGACGTTCCAGAACCGCATTCGTGGTCGTGGTCGTGCCGTGAACGATGAGGTCGATACCGGAAAGGTCTGCCCCGGCAGTCTTGAAGGCTGCAAGGACGCCGCCCGCCTGGTTCGGCAAGGTTGTCGGGACCTTGGCCAGACGGACGGCCCCGCTGGAGGGATCGAAGATCACGAGGTCGGTGAAGGTACCGCCCACATCGACACCTGCCACCAGACCCGCCATTTACACCCCCACAAACGTCTGAAAGACCGGATCGCCGACCGCCAGACCCTTGGCATCCCGTGTTTCCTCGACCCGACCTGCGCGCATGAACCCAACCCTGTCAGCCAGTTTCAGCACGGCATCCACCCGCTGTTCGACCAGCACGACCGCCACGCCCTGCGCCTTCAGGGTCAGCACCGCCTCCTGGATCAGCGCGATCATCGAGGGCTGCAGCCCTTCGGTCGGCTCGTCCAGCAAAAGGACCCTTGGTGCCAGACAGAGCGCGCGGGCAATGGCCAGCATCTGCTGCTCGCCCCCCGAAAGGGTCTGGGCGGTCTGGGTCAGCCGCTCGCGAAGGCGCGGGAAAAGGGTAAGCACGCGCTGCAGCGTGGTCCTGTCATTGCCTTGCACAAGGCCGCCGACGGCAAGGTTTTCGGCCACCGTCAACGGACCGAAAAGGCGGCGGCCTTGCGGGACATAAGCCAACCCGCGCTTTGGCACCTCATGCGCGGGCAGGCCTTGCAGGGCAACGCCGTTCAGCTGGATGCTGCCCCCGCTGGCAGGGATCAGGCCCATCAGGCATTTGAGGAAGGTCGACTTTCCCACCCCGTTGCGGCCCATCAGGCAGGTGATCTGCCCCGGTTCGGCCCGGAAATCCACCCCCCGCAGCACGGCGATCGGGCCATAGCCCGCGGTCAGCCCCTTTACCTCAAGCGCCAAGATAGGCCTCCTGCACGGCGGGGCTCGCGCGAATCTCGGCCGGGGTCCCGGTGGCAAGGACCTGCCCGAAGTTCAGGACGGTGATCCGGGTGGCGATGTCCATCACCACCTCCATGTTGTGCTCGATCAGCAGGACCGTCACCTCGGGGACCAGACTGCGGACCAGGGACTTGAAGCCTTCGATCTCGCTTGCCGCAAGGCCCTGGGTCGGTTCGTCCAGGATCAGCACGCGGGGGCGAAGCGCCAGGCCCATCGCCAGTTCCAGCAATCGCTGGTGGCCGTACGACAGGGTCTGGGCCTCCTGTGCTTGCAACCCGTCCAGCCCGACGCGGGCAAGGGCGGCGCGGGTCCGGGTGGACAGGTCCTTTGTGCCATGGGTCTGGACCGCTATCGCCACATTGTCGAAGACGGTCAGGCGGGGGAAGATGCTGGTGATCTGGAACGTATAGGCGATGCCCTTCCTCACGCGGGCATGGGCGGGAAGGCGGGTGATATCCTCCCCGGCCAGAAAAATCTGGCCCGACTGCGGCATCCGGCGACCGGCAAGCAGGCCGACGAAGGTGGTCTTGCCCGCCCCGTTCGGGCCGATGAGGGCGTGAATGTCGCCGGAACCCAGGGTGAAATCCACACCGTCAACAGCCCTGAGGCCGCCGAAATGCAGGGTCAGGTCGCGTGTCCGGATCAGGGGCATCTCGATCACGGAAGCCACTTTGCCCACCTTTCCCGGATCGTCCCGAGAATCCCCCTGGGCGCGAAAAGGACAAGCGCAACCAGCGCCGCGCCGACAAGGAAGAGATAGGCCGAGGTGACGCCCGACGCGACCTCGATCAAGGCGAACATCAGGGCTGCCCCAAGGAAGGGACCAAGAATGGTGCCCGCTCCGCCAAGAAGGACATAGAGCATCGGCAGGATAGAATACTGAATGGTGGCAAAGCTCGCTCCGGCATAGCCGAAGAGAATGCCATAGGCCGCCCCGGCCGCCCCGGCGTAAAGCCCCGAGAGGACAAGGGCGACAAGCTTGACGGTGAAGGGGTTCAACCCCAGCATCCGGCTTCGTTCCTCATTCTCGCGTATCGCAACCATGCTGCGACCGAAGGGAGAGCGGACAAGGGCCAGGCTGACCAGCAGTCCCACGGCGAAAAGGGTCAGCGCCGCAAGAAAGCGCGGGGTATCGCTGGACAGATCAAGGCCCGCGATGCTGCGCGCGGCGGCGGGAAGGGTAAAGCCTTCATCGCCGCCTGTGACAGCGGCGAAATAAAGGATCGCAAGGTACCCGGCCTGGGCGAACATCAGCGTCACGATCATGAAGCTGACCCCGGCGGTCCGCAGCGCCAGAAGGCCGACGGCTGCGGCCATCCCCCCCCCGGCCAGGATGCCAAGGATCAGCGCCGGCCCGGCCGTGACCCCCCAAAGCTGGGCAGGAAGGCCCGCGCCATACATCCCTGCGGCAAAGAACAGCGCGTGGCCAAGGCTGAGAAGACCGGTGTAGCCGAAGGCCAGGTTGTAACCCATGGCAAAGACCGCAAGGACCATGATCCGGGCAAGGTTGGTGCTGTGGTAGGGTGAAAGCCAGAACTGCGCCGCAAACAGCACCACGATCAGCCCAAGGTGGAGTGTCCAGACCTTCACACTTTCGCTCCGAACAGGCCTTGCGGTCGGAACACAAGCACCATGGCGACCAGAAGCGTGGCCAGGATCTTGGCCAGTGTCGGCGTGAAGAACATCGAGATAACACCGTCGGAAAGCCCGATGACCAGCGCGGCGATCAGCGTGCCGCGCAGCGACCCGAGCCCGCCGATGATGACGACGATGAACGACAGCAAAAGCGGATCCCCCCCCATGAGGTAGTGCGCCTGGCTGATCGGGACGATCAGCACCCCGGCCAGCGCGGCAAGCCCGGCCCCAAGCGCGAAGGTTCCCATGTAGACCCGGTCGACGTTGATGCCGAAGCTGCGGGCCGTGGTGCGGTCCACTTGCGTCGCGCGCATGATGAGGCCGGCCCTGGTGCGGTTCATGAAGGTCCAGAGGGCCAAAAGCACGCCAACCGCAGCGAGGATCACGAAAAGCTTGTAGCCGGAATAACCGAACCATGGCAGCTGGATGCGCCAGTCGAACGGGGCCGCGACCGGGTTGGCGTTCGGGCCGTAAAGTGACAGGGTGGCTTGCTGGATCATGTAGAGCAGGCCGATGGTGGCAACGATGGTCGCCTCGGGGTCGTAGTTCAGCCGTTTCAGGACAAGGGCGTCAGCAGCTGCGGCGAGTGCGCCAACCAGAAGCGGGGCGATCACCAGCGCTGCGACGAAGGCCAGCGCCGGTGGACCGGGCACAAGGGCAGCAACGACCCAGGCGAGGACCGCGCCCAGCATGAAGAACTCGCCATGTGCGACGTTCACGACGCGCATGACACCGAACACCAGGCTCAGCCCCGCCGCCGCAAGGGCAAGGACGGCAGAGGTCACGAGGCCCTCCATCACGGCAAGAAGCAGGAAAGGTCCGAAGGCCATCAGGTGACCTGCCTGCCGGTTACGACGGGCGCAACGGCGGAATTGACAAGCGCCTCCCCTCCCCCCCGTGGGGAGGGGCTGGGGGTGGGGGGCGACCGGTGGTCACGACGTAGCCCCCCCACCCTCTCCCTCCCCCACAGTGGGGGGAGGGAAGCGTGTAGCGCCCGGCCGAGTCCCACCGCCCTCGAGGGGTCAGTGTCCAAAACCGAACGCGCTCCGAACCGCCGTGTGGAACCATTTTGCATGTAGAGCGCCTCCCTTCCCCTTTTGCAGGGAGGGGATGGGGGTGGGGGGCCGGGCAAGATGCCGAAAGACAGCCCCCCCACCCTCTCCCTCCCCCACAAGGGGGGGAGGGAAGCGCCTGACATTCCAAGGGTCATCTGTGCGTCAGAACGACATCGTCGTGTAGTCGACCGCGTCGGCATAGGCGCCGTCTTCCATCGTGGTCTGGTGGACCCGCACCAGCTTGCCACCCTGCACCTGGGAAATGTTCTGCGTGCCAAAGACCTGATGGGTCTTGCCGTTGAACACCTTGGCCCCCTGCGGGCGCTCAACGCCGTAGGGCAGGTCGCTGATCGCCTCCATCGCCTCGACCAGTTTCTGGCGGTCGGTGGGGCCGGAATAGCCCGAAGCCTCCATCGCCTGCTTGAGGAAGAACAGCGTCTCCCACGTGGAAAACATGTGGCTGTAGGTGGAGACGTCCGCCGCATCGCTGACGGATGCGCCGTTGTCGTCCACCCCTACGGCGGCGCGATAGGCGGCCTCGTGCTCTCCCGCGTCCGCCGGTTTCACCCGGTTGTGCGCTTCCCAGAAATGGGTGCCTTCCAGGAATTCGAGGCCCGGGGTTGCGGTATCCACCGCCTCAAGGCTGTCGATGAACCCGAAGATCTGGGGTTTCGCGCCCGTGCCGTAGAACTCGCCCAGTTCCTTGACGAAAGTCAGGACGGCGGGGCCGACCATGACATGGTAAAGAACCTCGGTTTCCGCCGGGATCTGCGGGAAGTAGCGGGTAAAGCTGGTCTCGGTCGGCGGAATGGCGATCTGGGCGATCACCTCGCCGCCCATCTCGGCCATCTTGGCGGTGAAGAAATCACGGTGATCGTGGCCGAAGGCGAAGTCGGGGAACACCATCGTGACCTTCTTGCCAAGGTTCGCCGCAATCCAGGGGGCCATCGCCTGGATCTGGCTGCGGACGTCGGTGATGCCGGGCTGCAGCGTCCAGCGGTTCAGCATGCCGGAGGCGACGTGGTAGCCTTCGGAACAGACCAGATAGGGCACCTTCAGTTCCGCCGCCCTTGGCGCCGAGCCGATGACAACATGGGAGAAAAGCGTGCCCATCACCACGTCGCAGCCGTCGGATTGCGTCAGCTTGTCCACGACCTCGGACCCGCGCTTGGGATCGGTCGCGTCATCCTCGAACAGGATCTCGACCGGACGGCCCGCGATTCCGCCGCCGTCGTTGATGGCCTTCAGCGCCGCCTGCGCCGTGCGTTCATACCAGCGGCCATAGCTGGCACCGATCCCGGTGCGGTGCAGCTGGAAGCCGATCTTGATCGGGGCTGCCTGTGCGCCGACATGGCCCGGCAGGGCTGCGGTCAGAAGCCCCGCGCCCCCGGCCATCAGCAGGCCGCGGCGGGTGGGATGCAGAAGCGTAGTCTTCGTCATGTCTCTCTCCACTGGTGCGGCCTCTTTGCGGGCCTTGGGTTGGCGGGCGATTTGCCCATTGTCAAAGTCATCCACTGCGCGCCGTGGACAAAAGCCACAGGCCCAACACCGTATAGCCGACCATCAGCACGGTCAGCGGCAGATGCGCCACGGCCCGCCTGCTCTGCCCGGCAAGTTTAAGGCCCAGCACGACCGCCAGAAGATGCGCGCCAAGGATCGCCGCGAATTGCGCGGCGTAGATCAGCGGCATCATGCGCGGGTCGGTCAGGAAGCCAAAAGAGACATAGAAGGGTGGCAGGCCAAGCCAGCTTTCGCCGGTGAACAGCGGGTCGTTCAACGCGGCGATGGTGTATTGCCCTGCGGTCAGCAGCATCACCAGGTAGTGCGCCGCATGATAGCCGGCAGCGATGGCAAGGAACGACAGCATCACCGGCCCGGTTGCAAAGCCCCCGCCTACCCGCCGCCCCAGAAGGATCGCACCGAGGATCAGGCCAAGCGTCGTGACCCAGACCGCGACAAGACCCACGGTATTCTGCACCATCACCGCGCTGCGCCCGACGGGCTCCAGCGGGTTCTGACCGATCAGGGCCTGCCACCAGAACGTCTCCATCAGCCCGTCAAACGTCAGCACTGCCAGCGCAAGGCTGACGAACACGACCGCCGATGGGGTGAGGGGCGCCATTTGCAGCACCTGGGTGCCGGGCCAGCCGCGCATCAGCCGCGCGCGGGGGCCGGTGATCTCCAGCCACAGGGGTGCCACCTTGGCGATCAGGCCGAAAAGGACGGTCAGGAACTCTCCCTTCTCCAGCCAGCCCTCGCCCTCAAGCACGGCAAGGACGAAGATCACCGCCCAGTAGGCCAGCGC
>JAPLPF010000185.1:1590-27973 GCA_026400325.1 Rhodobacterales bacterium | reverse complement strand
CGCCACCCTGGCCAGCACCGCCGGATCATCGGGGTAAAGCGAGACGAGCTGGAACCAGACGAAGCCCGCATAGCCCAGGATCGCGGGGGCATGGCCAAACCGGGAAAGGCCGATTGTCCCGGTCCTTCCAAGCAAGGTCCGCGCAATCCTGACTGGCCCGGTCCAGGGGTTGATCGGTCGCCAGAGGTTGCCCATGAGCATCGACCCAAGGGGAACGGCGATCCAGACGCCGGTCCAGAAGATCAGGGTCATGAGGTTGTGCATCGGGTCGCGCTCGCCGAAAAGACCGATGAACACCAGACCGAGGAAACCGAGGAAGGCCAGATAAGACGTGAAGGTGACGGGCAGGAACACCCGACGCGCCAGCACTGGACGTGGCTCCATCACCGGAAGGCGGTGTGCGGCGGCACCAAGGACCGCGGTCAGGGCGACAGTCAGCGCAGCGGCGGTGATGTAATGCCCGGTCGGAAGGGTCAGGATGATCGAGGGCGGCAGCGCGCAGGCAAAGGCAAGGCCGGGCGTGATCGTGACGCAAACCGTTGCGCCCCCAAGAATTTTCGAAAATTCTTGGCAAGATCCTTCGAAGGATTTTGGGGTGCGCGTCACCTCAGTCCGTCCTCTCCCTTCACCTGGTCGATCTCCAGCCCGCCCATCCGGCTGTGCACCCTGCCCCCCCGCGCCATGGCCAGCGCAAAGAGCACTTCGCCCGAACGGGGGCCATCGGCACATGCCACCGTGATCACGTCAAAACGCGACCGGACATAGGCTGCGTTAAGGTGGCCAAGGGGAATGTCCAGCGTCGCCCCCATCCCCCCGACCTTCATCGCCGATGGCACGATGGCGCGGCATTCGCCCAGCCGCTCGCGCATCCCGTAGCCCCCCGCGACATGCCAGAGCGCCCCATGTTCGCTTTCCCCGCCTTCGCCCACGATGGCGCCCTTGCCATAGGCGTCGATCCCCGCCCGCCCGCCAAGCACCGTGACCAGCCGGTCGGTCAGGTCCAGCGCAAGCGGCTTCAATGCCTCCATCGCCAGTTGCAGATCACGCGCGTAACGCCCGGCGAAGGGATTGGAGCAGATGGCATAGATAGCGCCGCGAACCGGGGGCGGCGTGACCGGGGGACCGCCTTCGTGATGGATCTCCTCGACCTGGAAGACGATCTTGCGGATTGTGAAGTCAGCCAAGCATCACCTCCAGCGCCGGCATGCCGGTTGCCCTTGCGTCACCTTGCAGGAAAAGTGCCGCCCCTTCAATCAGCCCGCGCGTGCGGTAACCTTCGGCAGCGGCAAGGCCACAGTCAAGCGCCAGCGCCCGGTCAGGGGGCGACAGAAGCGGTACCGCACAGGTCACCAGCCGGGACCCGAGGTCACTGTCACTCTGCAAGTCATGCGCCGGACGGCGCCGGATGCCGGGATGATCCAGGTTGACCGCATTGGCGATCATCGTCGCCGCCGCATCGGCCATGGCCGCCGTCCGGGCAAGCACGGTGACCGCATCGGCGATTCCCAGCGAAAAGCTTCTTCCGCGCCAGCCGGAGGTGGCGATGCCGCGCACCGGATCAGCACTCCGGACCGTTACGCGGTCCAGCCCGCCGGTCGCGGCCAACGCGCAGGTCAGGTGCTCGCCCGGTGCAAGCCAGAGCGCGATGTCACCGCCGTTGTTGACATAGGCGCGGGTCAGACCGGGGACAGCCAGCGCGGCCAGCACCTCTTCCGCGACCGCCCCGGCAACTGCAGCCATGGGGGTCAGGAAGGCGGGGTGGAACGGCGTGACGGCCGCCACCATCCGCCGCGCGACGGGGCCGCCAACGCCGTCACCGTCCGAACGCAGGGCGGAAAGCTCGGCCACCAGCTCTTTCAGCACGGTGGAAAAGCGCGCGGCGGCGCGTGCATGGCCGGCGCGCACCGCGTCCCGGGCACCGAAGGCCTTGGCCACGATGTCGATCGGTCCATGCTGCAGGTGCAGCCGCCCCTCCGGCAGGAGGGCTGCAATGGCCCCTTCGGGGTACATTTGCCGTCCCGAAACATCCCTGCCGGAGACAGGCCCCTGCCGGTCGACCGGAACGGCCAGAGGCAAGTCAGGGTCTTGCAGCCGCGCGCGCCTGCGCGGTTGCCCCCTGCGCGGCTGCCCGCTGTCAAAGGCAGCGTTCAGCGCGCGGGCCATGGGTCGATCCTTGCCTTGGTCGGGTACTCGGCACCTTCTGCCATTGCCTGCTCAAGTGTGCGGATGCTGTCCGTATGGCCCCCCATCGCAAGGTAGTCGGCGCGTGCCATGGTGAATTCCAGGGGCGCCACCAGCGCGGGGGTCGGCACATGGCCGAAGGCGCCTTGCGGCAGGCGGGTGACATTGACCATGAAGGTGATGCCGCCGCCGGGCCAGACGAAGGTCTCGGCCCCCCCGCTTGTCAACCGGGTGACACCGCCCTGTACCGCCCGTGTGAGCTGGACCGGGTTCTTTGCGACCCCCGCGCGAAGGGATCCGCCCGCGCCACCGACGAAAAGGACCGTGCAAAGCGAGGGTTCACAATTTTCGTCAATGAGTTCGACGGTTTTCCTCAGACGTTCGGGGAGCGCTTGCTGCACCGGGATCAGGGCGTCGTCGAGAACGTAGTAGGCGAACCGTTCGCCGGTGGTCGAGACCATGAGGAGTGTCAGCCCCGGACGCGCGCCCTTTTTCGGGTTCCACGCGCCAAGGATCTCCAGAGGATCGGTCAGGCGCGTACCACCCCAGCCAAGACCGGGCTCGGACACGCGGAAATAGCGCCCGGGGGTGGACCGGTGACCCTTGATCCTGATGCCGGTCGGCAGCCAGCCAAGCACCTTGCCAGCCTGATGCTCGCTGACGACGCCGGTGATGTGGTCGTCAACCACCACCACCTCGTCCACCAGCCCCTGCCACTGGACGGCGAACATCCCGATGGTGGCCGACCCGCACCCGACGCGCATGCGGCGTTCCGGCACGCCATCGACGATGGGAGGCGCACCCGCCTGCGCCAAGACGGTCGAGCCGCCGTCGATCACCAGTTCCACCGCGTCGCCGTTGCAAAGCGCCAGAAGTGCCGCGCATGTGACCCGGCCTTCGGCCTTGCCGCCGCCAGTCAGGTGATGGACGCCGCCAAGCGACAGCATCTGGCTGCCGTATTCAGCGGTTGTCACATGGCCAACAGCCTCGCCCCCGACCCGGACCACGGCACCTTCGGGGCCAAGGAAGCGGTCGGTGTCGATCTTCACCTTGACCCCGGCGTAAGAGAAGATCGCCTCGGTCACTACGGTGACCATGTCCGCACCGTCGACGCAGGAGGAGACGATGAAGGGCGCGGGTTTGTAGTCGGGATAGGTCGTGCCCGAGCCGATTCCGGTCACGAAGGCATCGGCCGGAACCGGGCTGCCATCCCAGTCCTGCGTGGCAAAGGGCACGATGCGACCCCCGGCTTCGACCGTGTGGGACAGCATGACCACCGGATCGGTCCTGACGATCCGCCCGCCCGCGTTGGCGTAACGGTCACAGGCCCCGGTCTGGCCGGGGGCGATGTAGCACATCACCGGGCAGGCATCGCAACGGATCTTGTCGGGAGGTTCGGTCATCGTGACCACCCGCCGGGGGCCAGCCCCCGGACCCCCGGGATATTTGCGGACAGATGAAAGACACTTGAGCAAGTCATTTGACGCCCCCGATGGCTTCCAAGACGCGATGCGGCAAGGCCGGGACGCGGATGATCTCGGCCCCGGTGGCATGGCGGATGGCATTCAGGATCGCCGGGGCGGTCGGGATCAGGACATGCTCGCCCAGACCCTTGGCACCGTAAGGGCCTTCGGGGTCGGGCACCTCGATCATCAGGCTTTCGATGGGGGGCACGTCGCCGAAGGTGGGGATAAGGTAGTCGTGCAGGTTCTCGGTCCGGTGGGGCAGGTATTCCTCCATCAGCGCAAGACCGATGCCCTGGGCAATGCCGCCTTCAATCTGGCCGCGGGCGAGGGTGGGGTTGATGACGCGGCCAAGATCGTGGGCCGCGGTGATCTTCAGAAGGCGCACTGTGCCGAGCGCCGGGTCGACCTCAAGCTCCACCATCTGCGCGCCGTAGCCGTAGACGGCATAGGGTGCGCCCTGACCATCGGCATCCAGCCGCGTGGTGGGGGGATCATAGGTTTCTTCGGAGGACAGCGCATATCCGAAGCGGTCAGGGGGAAGGGTGGCAAGGTCGATGCGCGCCAACGTCCTGTCGCGGATCACGACCGAGGTGCCATCCAGCGCAAGGGTCGCCCCCTGCCCTGCATTGGCCCGCAGAAGGATGGCTGCCCTGAGCGCCTCTGCCGCCGCCTTGGCCGCGCGGCCCGACACGAAGGTCTGCCGGCTGGCCGATGTCTTGCCGGCGTCTGGGGTCAGTGCTGTATCCGGGCCGATCAGGCGGAAGGCGGAAAGCGGCAGTCCCAGCGCCTCGGCCGCGATCTGGGCGATGACGGTATTGGAGCCCTGGCCGATGTCGGTGGCGCCCTGGTGCAGGATCACCTCGCCCTTGTGGGAAATCCCGATGCGGATGGTCGAGGGGTTCGGCAATGCGGTGTTTCCGCAGCCATACCAGCAGGAGGCAACGCCGACGCCCCGGCCTGTCCGACCCTTCGCTTTGTCCAGGGCGCGGGCCCAGTGGGGCTTGAGCGCGGTCAGACAGTCGTGGATGCCCACCGCGCGCAGGGTCTGGCCGGTGGCGCTGGCGTCACCGTCGCGCAGCGCGTTGCGCAGGCGGAACTCCAGCCGGTCGATCCCGGCCTTGTCGGCCAGCCGGTCGTAAAGCGTTTCCTGCCACAGCGCACCTTGCGGCACGCCAAAGCCGCGGAAGGCGCCCGAGACCGGCCCGTGGGGGTGGATGGCAGGGGCGCGGGCCGCGATGTGGGGGGTGAGATAGGGGCCGGAGACATGCACCGGCACCCGGTTCGCCACGGTGGGGCCCCAGCTGGAATAGGCGCCGGTGTTGAAGCGGCCTTCGAACTCCACCGCCGTGATGCGCCCGTTGGCGTCGCAGCCGATGCGGCCCCGCATCTCGGCCGGGTGACGTTTCGTGGTCGATGTCATGCTTTCGTGGCGGGTGTAGACCATCCGGCAGGCTCGGCCGGTTTTCAGCGTGACCAACCCGATCAGCGGTTGCAGCGAGATGTCGAGCTTCGATCCGAAGCCGCCGCCCACGGCGGAGGGGATGATCCGAACCCGGTCGATCGGCAGACCAAGGATCGCGGCAGTATCCTCGCGGTCCATCCCCGGTGCCTGGGTGCAGGCGCGGATAACAAGGGTATCGGCTTCCATCCACGCGGCCCCGGCTTCGGGTTCGATATAGGCGTGTTCGACATAGGCCGTGGCCATCGTGCCTTCGACGACATGGGCGCTGGCCGCCAGAGCGGTGGCGGCATCGCCCTTTCTGACCCTGCCTTCGACAAGCAGGTTGCCGGGGCGTGTGTCGTGAAGACGGGCGCCCGTCTCTGCCTTGTCTGGCGTCATCAGCGCCGGAAGCGGGGTCCAGCTGATGGGAAAGCCCGCAAGGTCCAAGTCGGCGCCAGCCTCGAAGGCCACCAGTGCCACGCATTCGCCCCGGAACCGGGCAGGGGTGGCGGCGATGGCGGGCTGGTCGGCAAAGGGTGGGATCACCGAAAAGGCGTTGCGTCCGGGGATGTCTGCGGCGGTGAAGACCGCGGCAACACCGGGGCGGGCACCGAAGGCGGCAAGATCGCCGATGGCAAAGGCGGCATGGGCGTGCGGCGAGCGGACGGCTTTCACCACAAGCGCGCCTTCGGGCCATTCATCGGCGCCAAAACTGTCGCCCGCAACCTTGGCGGCGCCGTCCAGCCGCTGCACCGGGGCCCCGACCGGGCCTTCGGTGACCGGTATCGACCCACCCTGCCCCGCCGCGACCACGGCGGCGATGATGCTGCGATACCCGGTGCAGCGGCACAACACGCCGCCAAGTGCGACCTCGACCTCGCTTGCCTTCGGCTGAGGGTTCAGCGCCAGCAACTCCGCCGCCGTCATCAGCATGCCTGGCGTGCAGATGCCGCATTGCGCCGCCCCCGCGGCCAGAAAGGCGGCGCGCAGGCGGGCAAGCTCAGGCGTTTCCCCCTCGACCGTCGTGACCTGTCTTCCCGCCACCCGTGCAGCGGGCGTCAGGCAGGCGCAGACCGCCTGACCGTCCAGAAGCACGGTGCAGGCCCCGCAGTCGCCCGCGTCGCAGCCGACCTTGGTGCCAACCAGTCCCAACCGCTCGCGCAGGGTCTCGGACAGGCGTTCGGTCGGCGGGGCATCGACCGCGGCAGACGCGCCGTTGAGGGTGAAGGTTATCATGCCAGCGCCCCTGCCACCGCGCGGCGGACCAGTTCCACCGCCGCTTCACCCCGATAGGCCGCCGTGGCGCGCACATCGTCGATGGGCGAGAGTGCCGACATGACATCGGCAGCCCGCACCATGCGGACCGCGTCCGTCACCGGACCACCGGTCAGCGCCGCCTCGACAGCCGGAAGGCGCTGCGCCACCGCCGAGCAGGAACCGACCGCGACCGCGACTTCGGTCACACGGCCCTGATCTGACACCACCCGCGCCGCAACCATGGCAATCGAGATCACCAGATGCGACCGCGCGCCAAGCTTGACGAAGGCCGACCTTCCCGCAATTGCCCGTTCCGGGATGACCACAGCGCACAGGACCTCACCCGGCCGCAGTGCCGTCTTGCGCGGGCCCTGAAGAAAATCCGCCAGTCGCAGCCTGCGCGTGCCGGACAGCGATTGCAGCTCGACCTCGGCATCAAGGGCAAGCAGCGGCGGCACCCCGTCCGCAGCGGGCGAGGCATTGCACAGATTGCCCCCGATCGTGCCGGCCACTTGCACTTGCCGCCCGCCGACAACCCGCGCCGCCGCCTGCAGCGCATGGATCGAGGCGGGCAGGCTTGCGGCAGCTATGGACGCCCAACTGGTGGCCGCCCCGATCCGAAGATCCCCGGCGTGTCTGATTTCGTCAAGCCCCGCGACCCCCGTCAGGTCCAACACCGACCCGGCAAGCTGCGGGCCTGCGCCCGGGTAAAGATCGGTTCCCCCGGCAAGGATGCGCCAGCCGCCCCGGTCCAGCAACTGCAGAGCCTCGGGCAAGGTGGCGGGACGGGCAAAGTCCGGTCTGCCGTAAAGCAGGGGTTCTGGGAGCAGAGCTTCGGGCACGGACACCCTCGGGATTCATTTGCACAGAAACGAGTGTGTGACCCGACCCGTCCCCGTGTCAACAGTCTTGCGTGACTGGGCCGCAGCGCGTATCGCAAGGGGCATGGCCGCTGACACCGCCTACAGGCTTGACGACCAGATCGGCTATGTCCTGCGCCGGGTGACGCAGAGACATCTGGCGATCTTTGCGGCTGCAATTCCCGAAGTGACCACCACGCAGTTCGCCGTGCTTGCCCGACTGTCCGAGACCGGCCCGGAATCGCAAAACCAGCTGGGACGCGCGGTTGCGATGGACGCGGCAACCATCAAGGGCGTGGTCGACCGTCTGACCCGGCTGGAACTTGTGGCGACCGCCGCCGATCCGACCGACCGCCGCCGTCTGATCGTCACCCTGACACCCTTGGGCAACACCCTTTTCACCGCGCGGGCTGCTACCGCCCTTCAGGTGTCGCAAGAGACGCTGTCGCCTCTGTCTGACGACGAACAGCGCCGCCTCATGGCCCTTCTGGTGCGCCTGACCTGAGCCGGTGGCGGGTGAGAAAGACCGCAATCTCGGCCTCGGTCGCGGCCTTGCCGGAGAATGTCAGCACATAGGCCGGAATGCGGGCCATGCGCACCTCAAAGCTTTCCTGCGACCTTAGGGCGATATAGCCGACCTGCGTGAGGTAAAGCGTCCGCGCCCGCGTGTCGGCTTCGGTTGTGCCATAGCCGAAACGCCGGAAAAGTGCTGTCACCGCAGCAATCCGGGTGGCATCGGCCCTTGTCATCGCTTCGAGGACGCCGTTGTCGGTCAAGGACCAGGTCCGCATGGCGAATTCCAGCCGGCTGTCGAAAAGCGAGGGGTCAACCCAGCAGTCGATCAGGTTCAGCATTGCCTCGGTTACCGTGGCCGCCGAAGCCTCGCAGCGGGCGACAAGGTTCGCGGTATTCCTGCCCTGCCAGCGCGCGACCAGCCCGGCCAAAAGCGCCTCGCGGTCGGGGAAGTGCCAGTAGAACGACGTGCGCGACAGGCCAAGGCGTTCGGCCAGCGGCATGACCTTCACCGCCTCGACGCCGCCATCGACCAGAAGGTCATAGGCCGCGTCAAGCCAGAGGTCGGGCGTGCCCCGCCATCCGCGTGCGTTCTTTTCCACGTTCATTTCCACAGCCTATTACCGCAGCCCTTTCGTGCACAATGCCGGAAAACTCGACACCTGTGTCGATTTTTCTTGAGCGACCCCTGACCCGCGCCTATTCTTGGACCCAGAACCTTCAGATCCCGAACTCAAGGCCATGGCGATGTCAAACGATCCGCTTTTGCAACCCTATCAGCTGAAGCACCTGACCCTGCGCAACCGGATCATGACCACCAGCCACGAACCCGCCTATACCGAGGACGGGATGCCGAAGGATCGCTACCGTCTTTATCATCTGGAACGGGCCAAGGGCGGCGTGGCCATGGTGATGACCGCCGGGTCCGCCAGCGTTTCGCGCGACAGCCCGCCCGCCTTTGGCAATGTTCTTGCCTGGAAGGACGAGGTGGTGCCCTGGATGAAGCGCCTCGCCGACGACTGCCACGCGGCAGGCTCGGCGGTGATGATCCAGCTGACGCATCTGGGCCGCCGCACGCGCTGGGACAAGGGTGACTGGCTGCCGGTCGTGGCGGCAGGCCCGTCGCGCGAACCGGCGCACCGGGCCTTCCCCAAGATCATCGAGGATTGGGACATAACCCGCATCATCAAGGACTATGCCGATGCTGCAGAACGCATGCAGGCGGCGGGCCTCGATGGGGTCGAGTTCGAATGCTACGGCCACCTGATGGACCAGTTCATCAGTCCGCTGACCAACGGCATGCCGCCCGGGCCTTATGACGGATCATCTCTGGAAAACCGCCTGCGTTTCACGATGCAGGTGCTGCAAGCGGTGCGCGACCGGGTCGGCCCCGGCCTGCTGGTCGGCCTGCGGTTTGTGGGCGACGAGATGGAACCCGGTGGCATCCCCGCCGAGGACGGGCTGGAAATGGCGCGGCGCTTCGCGGCCTCGGGCCTGGTGGATTTCCTGAACGTCATCCGGGGGCGGATTCACAATGACGCCGCATTGACCGGGGTGATCCCGATCCAGGGAATGCCGTCGGCGCCCCACATCGACTATGCCGGTCAGATCCGGGCGGCGTCGGGCCTGCCGACCTTTCACGCCGCGCGGATCCCGGATGTGGCGACAGCGCGTCATGCCGTGGCCAGTGGTCTGCTGGACATGGTGGGGATGACCCGCGCGCATCTGGCCGACCCGCACATCGTGCGGAAAATCATTGCAGGACAGGAAGATACGATACGTCCTTGTGTGGGTGCGACCTATTGCCTGGACCGGATCTATCAGGGCGGCATGGCGCTGTGCATCCACAACGCGTCCACCGGTCGCGAAGAAACCCTGCCGCATGACATCACGCACGCCCCGGTCGCCAAGAAGGTGGTGATCGTCGGTGCCGGACCCGCGGGGCTTGAGGCGGCGCGGGTGGCGGCCCTGCGTGGGCACCGGGTGGTGGTCTACGAGGCGGCCCCGCAGGCGGGCGGCCAGATCCTGCTGACCGCCCGCAGCCCAAGACGGCGCGAGATGGTGGGCATTGTCGACTGGCGCATGGCGCAGTGCACGGCGCTGGGGGTAATTTTTCACTTCAATACCTTCGCGGAGAAATCTGATATCATTGGTGAAAATGCAGATGCGGTTATTATCGCAACCGGGGGTTTGCCGCCCGTTGATGTGCTGACCCACGGCAACGATCTTGTCGTCACCGCCTGGGACATCCTGTCGGGCGATGTCAAGCCGGGCAGCAAGGTTCTGCTTTATGACGACGCGGGTGACCATGCGGCGCTGCAGGCCGCACAGCTGCTTGCCGAAAGTGGCGCATCGGTCGAGGTGATGACGCCCGACCGCACATTTGCCCCAGATGTCATGGGGATGAACCTTGTTCCTTACGTTCGGGCCATGCAGGCGCGCGACGTGACCTTTACCGTCACCTGGCGTCTTCTGGCGGTCGAGCGTGCCGGGAACCACCTGCGCGCGGTGATCGGGACCGATTATTCCGACCAGAGGCGGGAGGCCGAGTTTGACCAGATCGTCGTCAACCACGGCACCCAGCCGCTTGCCGACATCTATTTCGATCTCAAGCCCTTGTCGGCCAATCTTGGCGCGGTTGACCATGAGGCGCTGATTGCAGGCCTGCCGCAACCGGCAGGCAGCGGGCCGGCGGGCTTTGCGCTTTACCGGATTGGCGATGCCGTTGCCGCGCGAAACACCCATGCGGCGATCCATGATGCCCTTAGGCTGGTCCGAACCCTGTGATTTGGCCGAATTTCTGTTTACCCTGCCGCGACGGCAGTTGATTGTGCGGGCTTGTGCCATAGGTTGCCCTCGCAAGCACAGGAACACCCATGCCGGACGGAACCAAGATCATCGAAACCGTGTTCACCCCTGACAACCACCGCGCGCTGCGCGATGCCTTTGGCCGTTTCGCGACCGGAGTGACCCTGGTTACGACCAACGGGCCAGCCGGGCCGACCGGATTCACTGCCAACAGCTTTGCCTCGGTATCGCTGGACCCGCCGCTGGTCCTTTGGTCCCCGGCCCGCGCCTCGCGCAGGTTCGGGGTGTTTGCCGGGGCCAGTCACTATGCGATCCACATCCTTTCGTCCGACCAGACCGATCTGATCCAGCGATTTTCCGGCACCGGGGCGGGTTTTACCGGCCTGGAGCACGGCCTGACCGATGAGGGTTTGCCGACGCTGCCCACGGCGCTGGCACGGTTCGACTGTGCGGCCCATGCTGCACACGACGGTGGCGATCATGCGATCCTGGTCGGTCTGGTGTTGCGCGTCACCTTGGGCAACGGCACCCCGCTGGTCTTTTGCGAGGGGTGCTACGGCGGCTTTCAGGCGCCGGAAAAGACCTGACCGCGCGACCGAAAGGCGCAGGACTGCCTAGGCCTTGCCGACATCGCCGTTGAAAAGACCGGCATGGGCCTTGCGCAATTCGGCCTTTTGCACCTTGCCCATCGCGTTGCGCGGCAGGTCGGCCAGCACCAGCACCTGCTTGGGGATCTTGAAAGCGGCCAGCCTGTCGCGCAGCGCGTCTCGCACCGCCCCGGGCGCAAGCCGTGTCCCCCGGGTTGGAACGACGCAAGCCACCACCGCCTCACCGAAATCAGGATGCGGCACGCCGATGCGGCCTCGACCTCAGCCGGATACACATTCAACCCCCCAGTGATCACCAGATCCTTGGCCCGGCCAAGGATCGACAGATAGCCGTCCGCATCAAAAGCCCCAAGATCGCCGGTGATGAACCAGCCCTCGTGGAACTCCTCCTCCGTCTTTTCCGGGAGCCGCCAGTAGCCCTTGAAGACGTTCGGCCCGCGCACCTCGATCGCCCCGGCCTCACCCTGCGGCAGGGGCTGGCCGTTCGGCCCGGCAATCCTGACCTCCACGCCCGGCAAAGGCATGCCGACCGTCCCGGCCTTGCGCGCGCCATCACAGGGGTTGGAGGTGATCATGTTCGTTTCGGTCATCCCGTAGCGTTCCAGGATCGCGTGGCCGGTGCGGGCACGCCATTCGGCATGGGTCGCCGGCGACAGGGGGGCAGAGCCCGAGATGAAGAGCCGCATTCCCCGGCACAGGTCGGCGGTCAGGCGCGGATCGGCCAGAAGGCGACTGTAGAAGGTCGGCACCCCCATCATCACGGTCGCATCGGGAAGGGCCGCCAGCACCGCGTCGGGGGCAAAGCTGCGCTGGAAGATCATCGAGGCCCCGGCGTAAAGGGCGCAGTTGGTGGCCACAAACAGGCCGTGCGTGTGAAAGACCGGCAAGGCGTGCAGCAGCACATCAGCTTCGGTAAACTGCCAAAGACCGACCAGCGCCTCGGCGTTCGAGGCAAGGTTCTCGCGTGTCAGCATCACCCCCTTGGACCGTCCGGTGGTGCCCGAGGTGTAAAGGATCGCCGCCAGATCATCAGGGCGGGGCGAGGGGTCGTCAAATCGGGCCGGGGCCTGCGCTGCCGTGGCAAGGAAGCTTTCCAGCGCCATGACCCGCGCCCCCGTTGCCGCCATCGCCGCCATCCGGTCCGCATCGACCAGACCCAGTGCCGGGGCGGCATCGGTCAGGAAATGCCGGGTTTCGGGCACCGTATAATCCGGGTTCACCGGCAGGAACACGACGCCGGTCCGCAGGCAGGCCAGGTAAAGCGTCAGCACCGCCTCGCATTTGGCAACCTGAACCAGAAGCCGGTCACCGGGATTCAGGCCCAGCGCGACAAGCGCATTCGCCATCCGGCCCGTCTTGGCCAGGAGATCGGCATGTGTAACCGGCTTTGGCCCTTGCAACCAGACCCGGTCAGGCCGCGCGGCCATCGCTTGCAGACAGGTGATCACATCGACTGGCATCCGTATCTCCCCGTTTCAGCGGGGTTTAGCGGCGCAGGCGGCGGAACCCAAGAATTTTCGCAGAAGATTCGTGGCGCGCGACGGTCAGGCGCGCTTGATGCGGGGTGCCTCTACCGCCTGCCTGAAGGCCGCGTTCACCGGTTCGATCCCGTGAACCTCGTACAACCGGACAAGGGCAAAGCGGATGCGGGCAAGTTCGCGGTAGTAGGTCAGGAAGGCGGCGTTCAGCGCCGCCCCGGTCACCGCGCCAAGCACCGGCACAGCTTGTGCCGCCAGCTTCTGTCCAAGGACAGCGGCAAACTTCGGTGCAACAGACGCGATCAGGTTCTGCACCGCCTGTCCGGTCAGCGCGAGGCGGGCAGTCAGAAAGCTCGTGTTCACCCCGTCATCCCCGGCAAGCGGGCTGCCAGCGCCGAAGATGCGCAGGCAATCCTCGCGGACGCCGACAGCGTCGGGGTCGAACCCCGCCGCCCGCGCCTCGGCGCGGATCGCATTCAGGATCAAGGTGACCGAAACCGGGATCTCGGCCAGTGCCGTCGCAATCCCCCCGGCGCCGCCTACCGCGCCTGACATCACGACCGCGACCATCGGCCCCCGCTGCCCCAGATCGGGGGTGCGGCGCGCAGCGCCGTAGGCCGCGTCAAGCGCGCGGGCGGTTGTCGTTTCCAGTTGCTGCCGCATCGGTTCCGGCAATAGGTCAAGCTGGCCCTCCAGCGTGTTGCCCAGACGGTTCATCAGTTGCATGACCGGGCCATTTGCCCGTCGGTAGCGACGGGCAAGTGCCGCGATTTCGGTCGGTAGGTCAGGCGGCATCAGGGCGGGAAGGGTCTGGTCCATGCCCCAGATATGGCCCCGGTTTCGCTGCGCGCAATGGCCCTCAGGTCGCTTTCGTGACCTTGCCCGTGATACCGTCCCAGGCCCCTGCCTTCAGCGCCAGACCAAGCACCCGGTCAGGGTTGGTCGGCGGGGGCATTTCGACGCCCTCCAGCTTGCGGAACCCGAAACGCCCGTAATAGGGCGCGTCGCCCACCAGCATGGCCCGCTCCCACCCCAGCCGCCGCGCCTCGGCCAGGCTTTCGTTGATCAAAAGCCCGCCCAGACCTTCGCCCTGCCGGGTGGGATGGACCGCGATGGGGCCAACAAGCAGCACGTCATGTTCACCGATCAGCGCAGGCCAGGTGCGGATCACGGCGGCAAGGGTGTTGTCATCGTCACGCAGGGTCAGGCACAGGGGCGCGACTGTCGGCACGCCGTCACGCAGCCGGTAGGATGACAGCGCCGTGCGGCCAGGCGCAAAGCACAGGTCATACAGCGCCTCTGCCTCCCACCAGTCGGCCTCGGTTTCCTCTTCAAGCCGGTACACGCGACGCCGCCCCCGATTCTGCCCCCGAATCCGCTTGAAGCGGGCCGTAACATGGCCACATGTCAGGATCAAACCGGGAAAGGCCAGCCAATGTTCTACCGCCCCGCTTCCTTTTTCAACGCCGTCGCCTACCACCCGCCGCAGGTGATCTTCGCCGGTGACTTCCGCGACAGCATGGCAAATGCCATGGAAAGCGGGGTTTTTGCCGTCAACATCGTCGGGGCCAGCGCACTGACGGCGATGAACGCCACGTCAGCCCGTTTCCCGCGCGGGACCGATGAATTCGTGGCCGTCGGCGTGGCAAAGGCAGACTGTGTGGAGATCGACTGCCCGCGCGTGGCGGACGCGCCCGCGACGCTGGAGTGCCGGGTGGTCAAAGAGATCGACCTGCTTGGCACCGAGCGGATGATCCTGGGCGAGGTGGTCGGTGTCCACCTGCGGGACGATTGTCTGGTCGATGGTCGTCTTGACTATCGCCTTTACGCCCCGGCGGCACGGCTGGGCTATCAGGACTATACCTTTGTCCGCGAAGTCGTGCAGCTGAGACGCCCCTGATCGGGGTCAACCCCGGAAATCACGCCAGTTGCTGCCCTTGCCGTGCGATGCCTGCGGCGCGGATATCGCTCAGGCTGCTGCGGGGAGTAAGCGCTTCGGCCGAGATTGCAAGGTCAAGGACAGCGCCCGTGGCCGAGGCGCAGGACCGGGCGAAGGCGTCGGGGAAACCTTGGGTGGTTTCGACCCGTTCGGCGTGAAAGCCATGCGCGCGGGCAAGCGCCACGAAATCAGGATTTTGCATGTCTGTTCCCGAAACGCGCGCCGGGTATTCGCGTTCCTGATGTGCGCGGATCGTGCCGTAGATGCCGTTGTTCAGGATCAGGATCACCGGCATTGCCCCGGCCTGCCGGGCCGTGGCCAATTCCTGCGCCGTCATCTGGAAATCCCCGTCGCCCGCAAAGCAGACCACAAGACGGTCGGGATGCGCCACCTTCGCGGCGATTGCCGCTGGCATGCCATAGCCCATCGCCCCCGACTGCGGCGCCAGAAGCCGCGCGCGCGGGCCGTATTGCAGGAACTTGTTTGGCCAGACCGCGAAATTCCCCGCTCCGTTGGTGATGATCGCATCCGCCGGCAGAACTGCGCGCAAGTGGGCCGAGACGACCCCCATGTCGACAGGGGACGGCAGGGGCCCAAGGGTCAGCGACGCAAGGTATGCCGCCCGGGCCGATGCGCGCCAGTCGGCCCAGCGGCCACCAGCGACGGGCCTGAGAGCGCGGGCAAAGGCGTTGGGTCCGGACTGGATCGCAAGTGCCGGGCGATAGATCTTGCCCAACTCGGCCTCGGAACCGTGCACATGGATCAAATGCTGCTTCGGGTCAGGCACATCCAGCAGGCTGTAGCCGTCGGTCGTCATCTCGCCGAAACGCAGGTTGACCGCGACGATGGTATCGGCCTCCCGGATCAGGGCCTTGACATGGGGCGGCATCCCGACCCCCGCCTCGCCCGCGTAGACCGCCGAGTGGTTGTCGAACTGGTCCTGATAGCGGAACGCGGCGACAACGGGGATATCCGACGCTTCGGCAAAGCCCTGCAAGGCGCGGCGGCCTTCGGCCTGCCAGTTGCAGCCGCCCAGCATCACAAGCGGGCGCAAGGAGCGGGCCAGCCGCGCCTGCAGGTCGTCGATCGCTACGCTGTCCGGTGCAGGTTCGGCGACGGTGACCGGCCTGGTCAAGGCGGCCGCAGCGGTAAGGCTGGTCAGCATGTCCTCGGGCAAGGCGATCACGACCGGGCCGGGCCTGCCGGACTGGGCCGTGGTCCAGGCGCGCGACAGGATCTCGGGGATACGCTCGGCCTGGTCGATCTCGACCACCCATTTCGCCATGGTGCCAAAGACCGCGCGATAGTCCAGTTCCTGAAAGGCCTCACGCCCGCGCATGTCGGTGCCGACCTGACCGACCAGCAGGATCATGGGCGCGGAATCCTGCATTGCGGTGTGAACGCCGATGGCAGCATTCGTCGCACCGGGGCCGCGCGTGACCATGCAAAGCCCGGGCTGGCCGGTCAGCTTGCCCCAGGCTGCGGCCATGAACGCGGCCCCGCCTTCATGGCGGCAGACCACATAGTCCAGAACGCCCTTTGTATCATGCAGCGCGTCAAGAACAGCCAGATAACTTTCGCCCGGCACGCCAAAGGCCTTGCGCGCCCCA
Source organism: Rhodobacterales bacterium (assembly GCA_026400325.1). Classification (GTDB taxonomy): domain Bacteria; phylum Pseudomonadota; class Alphaproteobacteria; order Rhodobacterales; family Rhodobacteraceae; genus Tabrizicola. The sequence goes on along the minus strand of JAPLPF010000185.1, from coordinate 11,812 downwards.
AGGCCCACAAGGCTTTGCACCAGAAGCTGCCCACCGTTTTGCATCATCGCGTCCCACCCCTCCGGGTCAGATCAGACAGTCTGCACCGATCCTGCCGTCGGGCGAGAAGGGGCCCGTATGTCAGGGGTTCGTCGCCGGTTCCGTGGCGGGGGCGGCTGCTGCCATTTCGTCGATTTTCGCCTGAAGCGATGCCGCCTGCTCGGCCAGGGTCGCCTTTTCCGCCTCAAGACTGCCGACCTGTTCGGTCAATGCTGCCTTGTCGGCCTCCATCGCGGCAAGCTGGTCTTGCGCCGCTGTCGCCTCGGCCTCAAGTGCCGCGACCTTTTCTGCCAGGGCGGACGCCTCTGCCTCATGGGCGGCGGTTGCATCCGCGGCTGCCTTGGTTGCGGCGTCAACCGCACCCTTTGACAGCTCGACCTCACCGGCCAGTGCGGTCTTGTCTGCTTCGAGTGTGGCAAACGCCTCGGCGCGGGACGCAAGGTCAGCTTGCAGGGCGGTGACCTGCTGGCTGCTTTGGTAGGCAAAGAACCCCAGTATGACAACTGCGGCGGCAAGAATCCCTGTGATCAGGTTGCGCATCGTTTCCCCCCGTTGCTGCTTTTCGGTCGTGACCTGACCACAAGCTCTGCCGTGGCACAACCCTTTCCCTGACGACCCATCGACACCGCCCGTCGCCAATCGGGGAAGTCTGCGCCGATACCTTGCCCCGCAGCCGACAATCCGCGTAGGATTTTCACAGGGTCGGAACCTCCTCCGCGCCCGGCAAACCCTGGGTGCTGGACTATGAAGGTCGGCGATGTCTCGTTCTGGTATGCCGATATCGGTCGCCCGTTTCCCCGCGCCGCCCTAGCGGGGGATGCGACGGCGGATGTGGCGATCATCGGGGCTGGCTATACTGGCCTCTGGACTGCCTTCTATCTCAAGAAGGCCAATCCCGGGCTGGACGTGCTGGTGATTGAAAAGGACTTTGCCGGCTTTGGTGCCTCGGGGCGCAATGGCGGTTGGCTGACCGGCGGTTTTGCCTGGAACCATGCGCGCTATCTGCAGACATCGTCCGAACATTCGGTTCGCGCCATGGTCGAGGCGATGAACGGCACTGTGGACGAGGTCATCCGCGTGGCGACGGCCGAAGGGATTGATGCCGATATCCAGCCCACCGATGAGCTGATGGTGGCGACAAGGCCCGCGCAGTTGGGCCGGATGCAGGACGAGGTGGCACATCGCCGGCATTGGGGCGAGGAGGATCGGGTGTTCGAGATGTCGGCCGCCGATCTGGCCGACCGCATCCACATTCCGGGCGCGCTGGGGGCAATGGTCGTGACAAATGTGGCGCGGGTGCAACCGGCCAAGCTGGTGCGCGGGCTTGCGGCGGTGGTTGAGCGGCTTGGCGTGCGGATCGTCGAGGGGACGGCGGTGACGGCTTATGAAAGGGGACTTGTCACGACTGACCGGGGCACTGTGCGCGCGCCGGTGATCCTGCGATGCACCGAAGGCTTCACGGCGGGTCTGCCGGGGCGCAAGCGTGAGTGGCTGCCATTGAATTCGGCCCAGATCGCGACCGAACCGCTGGGGGCCGATGTCTGGGACCAGATCGGCTGGCAAGGGCATGAGATCGTGGGGGATTTCGCCAACGCTTACTGCTATTGCCAGCGCACGCGCGAAGGGCGGATCACGGTCGGCGCGCGCGGGGTGCCGTATCGGTTCGGCTCCAGCCTCGACACCAACGGGGCACCGGACCCTGAAACGATCCGGCGGCTGACGGCCATCCTGCACCGGCATTTCCCGGCGGCGGCAAGGGCGAAGATCGACCACGCCTGGTGCGGCGTTCTGGGCGTGCCGCGCGACTGGTGCGCGACAGTGGGGCTGGACCCTGCCACGGGGCTTGGCTGGGCGGGGGGCTATGTCGGGGTCGGGGTCTCGACCTCGAACCTGGCCGGGCGAACGCTGGCCGACCTTGCGCTGGGGCGCGACACGGATCTGGTCCACCTGCCGTGGGTCAACCGTCGGGTGCGCCCTTGGGAGCCCGAGCCGATCCGCTGGCTGGGGGTCACCGGAATGTATGCCCTGCTGAACGCGGGCGACCGGCGCGAGGCGCGGCCGGGCGCGGGGCCGTCGAAGCTTGCAGCGCTGGGGAACTGGCTGACCGGGCGGCACTAACGGGGACGCTCGTCAATGACTTCGTCACTCCTCGCCGGGGTGCTCCGACGAGAAGACGAAGTCGAACGAGGAGGGATGCGGACAGCAACGGCCACGACATCCTTACTTGCCAGATGGCTGACCCCTTGGCATAAGCGGCGCACGGCCTTGGGAGGGACCACCATGCTGAACCGCCGCCAGATCCTGGCCTTGCCGCTTCTGGCGCTGGCCCATCCTGCCATGGCTGCCGACCGCGCTGATGTCTCGCGCAAGGTGATCCTGACCTGGCACAAGCTGATCCTGGAACTGGTGCGCCACACGGCGACCTACACGCCCCCGGTTGCCGCCCGCGCCTTTGCCTATGTCGGCATCACCGCGCATGAGGCGCTGACCTCGGGCAATCCGGCCCTGCGCAGTCTGGCGGGCCAGGTGACCGACCTTTCGCCCCTGCCCGCCCGCCCCGACGGTGCCTTTGACGAGCCTTGCGTGATCCATTCAGCCCTGCAGGCGGCGGTGGCGGAACTGTTCGTCAACACCGGCCCGACCGGCCAGCGCGCGATGGAAGCGATGGGCCGCCAGATGGGCGAAATGGCCAGCGAAGGGATCGACAGCGGGACCGTCGACCGCAGCGTCGCCCATGGCCAGGCGATTGCCGAGCACATCCTTGCCTGGTCGCGCGTCGATGGTGGCGCGGTGATCGAGAACATGGGCTTTCCGATGGAATACACCCCCGGAACCCGCCCGCAGGACTGGGTGCCCACGAACCTGATCCGCCTGCAGCAGGCGCCGCTTCTGCCGGACTGGGCGAAGAACCGGCCCTTCGCGATGCCGTCTGCCGATGCCGACGACCCCGGCCCGCATCCGGACTATGACGAGACGCCCGGATCGGCGTTCCACAGCGCCGCGCTTGAGGTCTGCGAGACCGGTCGCAGCCTGACCGATGCACAGAAGCTGATCGCCCGCTTCTGGTCCGACGACCCGATGCTGACCCCCACCCCCGCCGGGCACTGGATCTCGATCGTGCTGCAGATCGCCGAGCGAGACGCGCTGCCAGCCGAAGTGATTTCTTCCACGCTCGCCAAGCTGGGCGTGGCACAGGCGGATGCCTTCATCTCCTGCTGGGCGACAAAATTCCGCTACAACCTTCTGCGCCCTGTTACCTATATCAAGCGCCACATCGACAAGACCTGGGAGCCACTGCTGATCACGCCGCCCTTCCCCGAATACACCTCGGGCCATTCCACGCAGTCGGGCGCTGCCTCGACCGTGCTGACGGCGGTCTTCGGCGACGATTTCGCCTTCGATGACGAAACCCATGTGGACGAAGGGCTGCCGGTGCGCAGCTTTCCGTCCTTTGCCGCTGCCGCGGAAGAAGCCGCGATGTCCCGCCTTTACGGCGGCATCCACTTTCGCTTTGGCAACGCAAAGGGGCTGGAGCAGGGCCGCGCCGTCGGGGCCTATGCGGCCGCCCTGAGGACCGAGGCGTGAGGCTGGTTGTTCTTCTCGCTGCGCTGGTTGCGACCCCCACCCTTGCCGACCCGGTCGTGCCCACCTTCACCGACGAGACCGCCGCATCGGGTCTGTCGACCGTCTATGATGGCGACTGGGACTTTATGGTCGGCGGCGGGGTTGCCACCTTCGACTGTTCGGGCGACCGCATGCCCGAAGTGTTTTTGTCCGGCGGCGCGGGGCCGTCGGCGCTTTATCTGAACCGCAGCCCGGTTGGCGGGGCGCTGGCCTTCGAGAAGACGGATGCCGTCAAGCTGGACGCTGTGCTTGGCGCCTATCCCCTGGACATCGACAGCGACGGGGTTCTGGACCTTGTGGTTCTTCGCCAAGGCGAGAACAAGCTTTTGCGGGGCCTTGGCGACTGCACGTTCGAGGACGCCAGTCAGGCCTGGGGTTTTGACGGCGGCGACGCCTGGTCCACCGCCTTTGCCGCGATCTGGGAAAAGGGGCAGACCTGGCCCACGCTCGCCATCGGCAACTACCTCGACCGCAAGGAAGAGGCTTTCCCCTGGGGTTCGTGCACCGACAACTGGCTGCACCGACCCGCCCCGGACGGCGCGGGATTTGCGCCCCCCCTGCCCCTGACGCCGTCCTTCTGTGCCTTGTCGATGCTGTTCACCGACTGGAACAACTCCGGCCAGCCGGCCTTGCGGGTGTCAAACGACCGCGAATACTACAAGGGCGGGCAGGAACAGATGTGGCACCTTGACCCCGGCGCCGCACCCCGGCTTTACACCGAAAAGGACGACGGCTGGAAACGCCTGCGCATCTGGGGCATGGGGATCGCTGCAGCCGACATCACGATGGACGGCTATCAGGACTATTTCCTGACCTCGATGGCAGACAACAAGTTCCAGATCCTGAAGGACCCTGCCACCGGCAAGCCCGATTTTGCGGACCTCGCGTTCAAGACCGGGATCACCGCGCATCGTCCCTATACCGGAGGCGATACCAACCCGTCGACCGGCTGGCATGCGCAGTTTGCCGATGTGAACAATGACGGGCGGCTGGATCTGTTCATCGCCAAGGGCAACGTCGCGAAGATGCCGGACTTTGCCGCGCTCGACCCCAACAACCTTCTCCTGCAGAACGAGGACGGCACCTTCACCGAAGCCGGCGACCGCGCGGGCGTGGCCAGCATGGGCATCGCGCGGGGGGCGCAGGTCGTGGACCTGAACCTTGACGGGCTGCTGGACATCGTGGTGGCCAACCGGCAGCAGGCGGGTGCAAACCGCAACGCAATTGGCGCGGTGATCGAAATCCGGCGCAGTGAAAAGATCGAACGGCACGAGATCGCTTCTGGCGGGGGGCATGTCAGCGGATCGGTCGGCTGGCTGCACTTTGGCCTTGGCCCGGACAAGACGGCGACCCTGCGCGTGATCTGGCCGGATGGCACCAAAGGCGACTGGCAGACCCTGCCCGCTGGCAGCTTTCAGATCCTGCGGCAGGGCGCGGCGCCAGAAGGCTGGCAGCCCGGCTGATCCCGCTGCGAATCGGTCGCGTGGCGCAGGGCTGCCTTTCGCGTCCGGCCTTGGGTTTGTCGGCAGCAGCCCCGCAGATACGCCCCTGCGCCCGGACTGCCCGGAATCGAAGCAGGTTCTTGCCCCATCAGCCTGCAAGTGTTGATTTTTTTGTCACAGTGAATGACTCGGCTGATGGCAAAGGGCGATCTGGCGTCGCAGCCTGCTTCTGGTAAGGAATCGAAACAATTTCAGCATCTTCTGGCAACTGACCGCTGGAAATCGTCCTTCTCGCCAGAAACCCGCCCCCGGATTGGCCCGAGGCCATCTGAAAGGGCAGCGTCTCGCCCCGGGCGGGGCCATGTTTTCCGCTGACCTCGACTGGCAGACGTGACATTCTGCGTTGCAGGTTCAAGGATACGATTTCACCCTTGACCCCGGAACGCGGCCGCCAGACCGGAAGACGGCGTTGGCGTGCCCAAGGTCAAACGACACCATTCTGGATGGCAAGACGATGCAAGGCCCTTCGCAGACAGACCCAAGGTTTGACGCGGCACCCTATCAGGTGGACCCGGATGTCTTTGCCGACGATCTGAAACCAGGCTCTCAACTCCTCGGCGGGCAATACACGATCCTCGGGTTTCTCAACTCGGGCGGGTTCGGGATCACCTATCTTGCCAAGGATTCCCTCGACAGGACCGTGGTGATCAAGGAGTGTTTTCCGAACACGCTGTGCCGACGCTCAAGTTCGATCGTGCGGGCAAGATCGCGCAAGTTCAGCGGCGATTTTCGCAGTTTCGTCCAAAGCTTCATGGACGAGGCGCGCAGTCTTGCGCGGCTGGTTCATCCCAATATCGTCGGCGTGCATCAGGTGTTCGAGGACAACGACACCGCCTACATGGCCATCGACTTCATCGACGGCAAGGATTTGCAGGACATCCTTGAATCGACCGACCAGGCCTTCACGCCGGCCGAGATCGTCGTTCTGCTGAAAAAGATGTTGAGTGCGGTCGATTTCATCCACCAGTCCGGCCTGCTGCACCGCGACATTTCTCCCGACAACATCCTGATCGACAAGACCGGCAACCCGGTGCTGATCGACTTTGGCGCGGCAAGCGAACAGGCGATCCATGCCACCCGTATCCTGACTGGTCGCCGCGTGGTCAAGGACGGCTATTCACCGCAAGAGTTCTATCTGACCGGCGCCGAACAGGGCCCGTCGAGCGATCTTTATGCGCTTGGGGCAACGTTCCATCATGTCATCACCGGCAAGGTTCCCCCGGAAAGCCAGCGCCGCCTGGCCAAGGTGGCCGAGGGCGAGACCGACCCCTACCTGCCCCTGGCCGGGCGTTTTCCGGGTTATCCGCCGGGGTTTCTTGAGTCCATCGACAAGGCGATGCGGGTCATGCCAAGGGATCGCATCCACAGTGCCAGCGACTGGCTTGATCAGATCGAAAAGGGCGAGCGCGACCTAGTCTTGGCAAAAGGTACGACACCTGCCACGGCCGCAGGCGAAGGACCGATGCGCGTGCTTTCGGCGCAGCCAGCGTCCGGTGTCGTCTCCAGAAACCTTGGCTACATCATCGGCGCGGGCATCGCAGTCGCGGTGGTGGCGGTTGCAGGCCTGTGGACGGTTCTGTCCTGACGCCGCCCGATGTGATTGCGCCGGATGTGACGGCCGGCACGTTCGATCTGGTGATCTTCGATTGCGACGGGGTGCTGATCGATAGCGAGATCATCTCGGCCCGGATGCTCATTGCCGAGCTTGCAAGCCTTGGAGTCATGATCGACCTTGACTACGTGTCGCGAAACTTCCTGGGGCGAAGCTATCCGACAGTCATGGCCCAGATCCGGCGAGAGTTCGGATTGGACCTGCCGGCAGGCTTTGAAGAACAGTACCGCGAGCGGCTGCTGGCTGCTTTTCGCCGCGATCTTCGGGTGATGCCCGGCGTGCCGGAAGTGCTGGCTGCGCTTGCGGTGCCATGGTGCGTTGCCACCTCTTCCTCGCCCCGGCGGGCCGCGATATCCCTTGACCTCGTCGGTCTGTCGGCAGGCGTGGGTGACAGGCTTTACACGGCAAGCCAGGTCGATCGCGGCAAGCCTGCGCCCGACCTCTTTCTTTTCGCTGCCTCACAGATGGGTGCCGCCCCGTCCCGCACGCTGGTGATCGAGGACAGCCTGACTGGCGTTCGGGCGGGGGTAGCGGCGGGCATGCAGGTCTGGCGCTTTGTCGGTGGCAGTCATTTCCGCGGGGCAGGCACCGCACCAAACGAGCCGGAGGACGCCCGGCCACACCGCAGATTTGACGACTTCGCCCAGTTCTTTCACACTGCCCCCGGCCTGCGGAGACCGAAATGAGCCGTCTCGAACCCGAACCGACCGTTCTGGACGAAGCTGCGCGTGCAGGGTGGCTGTATTACGTCGGCGGGCTTACTCAGGATCAGATCGCGGCCGAACTTGGGATCAGCCGGCAGCGGGCCCAACGCCTTGTGTCGCGCGCCATGGCTGACGGACTGATCCAGGTGCGCCTGAATCACCGCATCGGCACCTGCCTCGATCTGGAAGCGGCCTTGACCGATCGCTTTCACCTGACCCGCTGTCGCGTGGCACCGGCACTGGGGGCGGGGGTTGACCCGGCCCGCGCTATCGCCCCTGCAGCCGCGTCCGAGCTGGAGCGGGTGTTGCGGATGCCGAACCCGCAGGTCATCGCCTTCGGCACCGGCCGCGCGCTGCGGGCGATGGCCGAACAGTTCACCTTTGCCGATCCGGTCAAGCACCGCATCGTCTCGCTGCTGGGCAACATCGCGCCGGACGGGTCGGCGACCTTGTATGACGTGATCAGCCGGATCGCGGAAAAGCTGAACGCGACCTACTATCCAATGCCGGTCCCGGTGATTTCCGACACCCCGCAAGAGCGTGAGTTCTTCATGCACCTGCGCCCGATACGGACTGTCTTTGACCTGGCAAAGGCCGCCGATGTCACCTTTGTCGGCGTGGGCCAGATGGGTCGGGATGCCCCTCTGGCGCTGGATGGCTTCGTGTCGCCCGAAGTCCTGAAAGACCTGCAGGATCTTGGCGCGATTGGCGAAATCGGCAGCTGGGTCTATGACGCGCAGGGCCGCTATATCGACACGCCGCGCAATGCGCTGGTTGGTGGGGTTCGGGTGGAACCGGGCCAGGCCCAACCCGTGATTGCGGTCGCGGCAGGGGCGACCAAGGTTCCGGCCATCCATGCCGCCCTGCTGGGCCGCATCGTCAACGGCCTTGTCACCGACGAGCCGACCGCCACCGCGCTATTGCAGCACAAACAGCCCTGACCTTCTTCGCAAGTGCGGCGGAAGTGGGGGCTTGACGATTCTAGTCGATGTGTGAGTATTTGCTCACTAGGCGATGATTTGCTCATGTCGCCATCCAGGGAGGATATCGATGACACTGACTTTCCGCGCCCTTCTGGGCGCGTCGGTTGCGTGCACCCTTGCGGGGGCCGCGCTGGCACAGACGACGATCACCGTCGCGACCGTGAACAACGGCGACATGATCCGCATGCAGGGACTGATGGATGACTTCAACGCCAAGCACCCCGACATCACTGTCGAATGGGTGACGCTTGAGGAAAACGTCCTGCGCCAGAACGTCACCAACGACATCGCTACCGGTGGTGGCCAGTTCGACGTGATGACGATCGGCACCTACGAGGTTCCGATCTGGGCGAAACAGGGCTGGCTGGTCTCGCTGAACGACCTGCCTGCATCCTATGACGTGGATGACCTTCTGCCGCCGATCCGGTCGGGCCTGTCCCTTGATGGCACGCTTTATGCGGCGCCGTTCTATGGCGAATCCTCGTTCCTGAATTACCGCAAGGACCTTGCCGAAAAGGCGGGCATCACCATCCCCGACCAACCGACATGGGACGACATCAAGGCCGCTGCGGCCGCGATGCATGATCCCGACAATGGCGTCTTCGGCATCTGCCTGCGCGGCAAGGCCGGCTGGGGCGAGAACATGGCGTTCCTGACCACGATGGCGAACTCCTACGGTGCACGCTGGTTCGACATGGACTGGAAGCCGCAGTTCGACAGCCCGGAATGGAAGGCGACCCTGACCGACTATGTCGAGCTGCTCACCAAATACGGCCCCCCCGGTGCCAGCGGCAACGGCTACAACGAAAACCTGACGCTGTCCTTGCAGGGCAAATGCGCCATGCGGATGGACGCCACGGTTTCCGCCTCGGCGCTGACGGATCCCGGCCAGTCTGAGTATGCCGACAAGGTCGGCTTTGCGCTGGCCCCGGATGCAGGCCTGGGCAAGCGGGCCAACTGGCTTTGGGCATGGTCGCTGGCCATCCCGTCATCTTCGGATGCGCCTGACGCAGCCAAGACGTTTGTCGACTGGGCGACGAACAAGGACTATCTGGCGCTTGTCGCGTCGAAAGAAGGCTGGGCAGCCGCCCCTCCCGGAACGCGCACCTCGCTTTATGCAAACCCGGAATACGCGGCCCTGCCGTTTGCCAAGATGACCATCGACTCGATCAACGCGGCCGACCCGGCCAATCCGAGCGTGCAGCCAGTGCCCTACACCGGCGTGCAATTCGTGGCGATCCCCGAGTTTGCGGGCATCGGGACAAGCGTTGGCGAAATCTTCTCGGCGGCACTGGCCGGGCAGAAGACAGTGGATGAGGCTTTGGCCGAAGCTCAGACCCTGGTCACCGACGAGATGACCACCGCGGGCTACATCAAGTAGTCAACCCGCTGCCTGCAAGAAGCGGGGGACCGGCCTTTGCCGGGCCGGTCCCCCACCCTCGTCGGTGCCGTAGTGTTCTGAACACCGATCTGTTTTCCTGATGCGAAATGTCCGCAGGTCTGCCCGCAAAAGCCGTTCCAGGGAGAGCGCCCCCATGTCCACGACAAGCACCCGCGCCGCTGCCCGCCTGATGGTGGCGCCCTCGGTCCTTCTGCTGTTCATCTGGATGATCGTTCCGCTGGCGATGACCATCTGGTTTTCCTTCAGGCTTTACCGCCTGTTGACACCCGAGCGCACCGGCTGGGTCGGCTTCAAGAACTTCGCGTGGTTCCTGAACTCGCCGGATTTCTGGGTGGCCATCACCAATACCCTTTTGC
>JAPLPF010000185.1:0-1571 GCA_026400325.1 Rhodobacterales bacterium | reverse complement strand
CCTGATCGACCAGCCGATCTGGGGCCAGGGGCCGCTGCGCATTCTGGTGATCTCGCCCTTCTTCGTGATGCCGCCGGTGGCGGCCTCGATCTGGGAGAACCTGTTCATGCACCCGCAGAACGGGTTGCTCGCCGCCGCATCCCAGGCGTTCGGGGCCGAGCCGATCCTGTATCTGGAAAGCTACCCCATGGCCTCGATCATCTTCATCGTGTCGTGGGAATGGCTGCCCTTTGCCACGCTGATCCTGCTGACGGCGCTGCAATCCATGTCGTCCGAACAGCTTGAGGCCGCCGAGATGGACGGGGCATCGGCCTTGTCGCGGTTTCGCTATCTGGTGCTGCCCCATCTCAGCCGGGCGATCACCGTCGTGATCCTGATCCAGACCATCTTTCTTCTGGGCATCTTCGGCGAGATCTACACCACCACCCAAGGCGGCCCCGGCTCTGCCTCTACCACGCTTCCGTTCATGATCTACAAGCAGGCGCTGATCGCCAAGGATATCGGCCGCGCTGCTGCCGGCGGACTGATCGCCGTCATTCTTGCCAATATCGTTGCGGTCTTCCTGATGCGCGGCATCGGCAAGCATCTCGACGCCTGAGGGGGGATCACATATGGCCCGCGCCGCCACTACCCAGCAAAAGATCATCTACACCGCCGCCGCCTGGGCTGTGGGCTTGCTGATCTTCTTCCCGGTCCTCTGGACGATCCTGACCAGTTTCAAGACCGAGGTCAGCGCCTTCGCCTCGCCGCCCGAGTTTCTGGGCGCCGACTGGACGCTGCAGAACTATGCCGATGTCTGGGCACGGTCCGACTATCCGCGGTTCTTCTGGAATTCGGTGGCAATCTCTGTCGGCTCCACGCTTCTGGGGCTGGCCATTGCAATCCCGGCCGCCTGGTCCATGGCGTTTGTGCCAGGAAAGCGGACCAAGGATCTTCTGATGTGGATGCTGTCGACCAAGATGATGCCTGCGGTCGGCGTGCTGATCCCGATGTATCTGATCTTTCAAAGAACCGGGCTGTTTGACACGCGCATCGGCCTGATCCTGGCCCTGATGCTGATGAACCTGCCGATCATCATCTGGATGCTTTACACCTACTTCAAGGAAATCCCCGGTGAAATCCTCGAGGCCGCGCGGATGGACGGCGCCTCGCTCAGGAACGAGATCTTCTATGTGCTGACGCCGATGGCGGTGCCCGGGATCGCATCGACACTGCTGCTCAACATCATCCTGGCCTGGAACGAGTCCTTCTGGACAATCACGCTGACCACGGTGAACGCCGCTCCGCTGTCGGCGTTCATCGCCAGCTTTTCGGCGCCGCAGGGGCTGTTCTACGCCAAACTTTCGGCAGCAAGCACGATGGCAATCCTGCCGATCCTGATCGTTGGCTGGTTCAGCCAGAAGCAACTCGTCCGTGGCCTGACATTCGGCGCGGTGAAGTGAGGGGAACATGGGACAGATAACTCTGAACAAGGTCCGCAAGTCCTTTGGCGAGGTGGACGTCATCCCCGGTGTCGATCTTGAGATCGAGAATGGCGAATTCGTCGTCTTCGTCGGCCCCTCGGGCTGCGG
>JAPLPF010000217.1 GCA_026400325.1 Rhodobacterales bacterium | reverse complement strand
TCCAGCGTGCTGCCGTCGGATGCCGACACCGCGACGTGGGTCACGCAATCCATCCGCATGAACATACCGCTTCTGTCCAGTGCAATGGACACGGTGACCGAAGGCCGGATGGCGATTGCGATGGCGCAGGCGGGCGGGATCGGGGTCATCCACCGCAACCTTGACCTTGAGGCGCAAGCGCGCGAGGTGCGGCGGGTGAAGCGCTTTGAATCCGGCGTGGTCTACCAGCCGATTACCCTGACGCCGGATCAGACGCTTGCCGATGCCAAGGTCCTGATGGAGCGTTACAGCATCACCGGGTTCCCGGTGGTGGACGAAGGCGGCCGGGTCCTGGGGATCGTGACCAACCGCGACATGCGTTTTGCCACGGACGACCGCACCCCGGTGCGCGCCATGATGAGCAGTGAAAACCTTGCCATGCTGCGCGAGCCCGTGGACCGCGCCGAGGCGATCAGCCTGATGAAGGCGCGGCGGATCGAAAAGCTTCTGGTCACGGACGGGCAGGGCAAGCTGACCGGTCTTCTGACGCTGAAGGATACCGAGAAATCGGTGCTGAACCCGCAGGCCTGCAAGGACGAGCTTGGGCGTTTGCGGGTGGCAGCGGCTTCGACCGTCGGCGATGCCGGGTTTGACCGGTCGCAGGCGCTGATTGATGCGGGCGTCGATCTGGTGGTGATCGACACCGCGCATGGCCATTCCGAAGGCGTGGCGCGGGCAGTGGAGCGGATCAAGCGGTTGTCAAACACTGTGCAGGTCATTGCCGGGAACGTGGCCACGGCCGAGGCGACGCGGGCCCTGATCGGCGCGGGCGCGGATGCGGTGAAGGTCGGGATCGGCCCGGGGTCGATCTGCACGACGCGGATCGTGGCAGGCGTGGGCGTGCCGCAGCTGACCGCGATCATGGATGCGGCTGGCGCGGCGGGCACCGTGCCGGTGATCGCGGATGGCGGGATCAAGTATTCCGGCGATTTCGCCAAGGCGATTGCAGCGGGGGCGTCCTGCGCGATGGTCGGCAGCGCCATTGCCGGGACGGACGAATCCCCCGGTGAGGTGATCTTGTGGAACGGACGGTCTTTCAAGGCCTACCGTGGCATGGGCAGCCTTGGCGCGATGGCGCGGGGATCGGCGGACCGGTATTTCCAGAAGGATGCCGCCAGCGACAAGCTGGTGCCCGAAGGGATCGAGGGGCAGGTGCCTTACAAGGGCTCGGCCGCGGCGGTCATCCACCAGATGGTGGGGGGCCTGCGCGCGGCGATGGGCTATACCGGCTGTGCTACCGTGGCCGAGATGCGGACGAACTGCCAGTTCGTGCGGATCACCGGGGCAGGGCTGAAGGAAAGCCATGTCCATGACGTGCAGATCACCCGCGAAAGCCCGAATTACCGGGTGATGTGATGACACGAGTGCCGGGGTTGCCCGCATGACCCCGGGCGCGCGGGCAGCTGCAGCGATTGCCGTTCTGGACCGGGTGCTGGCGGGCGAGCCGGCCGAGAAGGCGCTGACCAACTGGGGCCGCGCCAGCCGGTTTGCCGGATCGGGGGATCGGGCGGCGGTGCGCGATCTGGTCTTTGAGGCGCTGCGGCGCAAGCGGTCGGCCGCAGCCCGGGGCGGCGGATTGACCGGGCGCGGTCTGGTTCTTGGTCTGTGCCGCCAATCGGGGCAGGAGTCGCTGTTTGATGGCCTTGGCCATGCCCCTGCACTACCTTTGCCAACCGAGGCTGACCGCCTGCCAACGGATGCCGAGTTGCTGGACCTGCCGGATTGGCTGCTGCCCAGGTTGGAGGCAAGCCTTGGCCCGGATCTTGGACCGGTGGCCAGTGCCTTGCGCAGCCGCGCGCCGGTGTTCCTGCGGGTCAACCGCCGAAAGGGCGGTCTTACGGTGGCCATTGCTTCCTTGGCTGGTGAAGGGATCGGCGTGCAACCGCATCCCCTGGCCGACAGCGCCCTTGAGGTGGTGGAAAATGCGCGCAAGGTTCAGACCTCGGCGGCCTACCTTTCGGGGCTGGTCGAGTTGCAGGATGCAGCGTCGCAGGCCGTTGTCGCGGCATTGCCGCTTAGCGAGGGCATGCGCGTCCTTGACCACTGCGCCGGCGGTGGTGGCAAGACGCTTGCTATGGCCGACCGGGTTGATCTGACGCTTTTCGCGCATGATATCGCCCCGCAACGCATGGTCGATGTTCCGGCACGGGCCAAGCGGGCCGACGTCAGGATTGCCCTGACGGACCGACCCGAAACTGCGGCACCCTATGACCTTGTCCTTGTCGACGCGCCCTGTTCGGGATCGGGCAGCTGGCGCCGGGATCCGGAAGGCAAATGGGCGCTTACCCCGGATCGACTTGACGCCCTTCTTGCAGAGCAGGCGCTGATTCTTGCGCGGGCCGCAGCGATGGTTGGCCCGGGCGGGGCCCTTGGCTACGCAACCTGCTCGATCCTCCGGCAAGAGAACGCCGAGCAGGTTGACCGCTTCCTTGACGGACACCCCGGTTGGAACCGCGAAAGGGAATTGCACTTCTTGCCGCTTTCCGGGGGAGACGGCTTTTATCTCTGCGTCATGCGGCGAACCTGACCGCCAAATTACAACCATTGCGCGCATCGTGGGACTGGTTAAGCATCACTTAACCCTTTCCCGGCCAATGTCGGGCAAGAGGATGCAGGTGGGATGCTGCGGTGATGGAAACGCTGCGGATGGCGCGGGCTGAACTGGAGCGGCTGCCGACGGCGGGTCTGGCGGCCTTGTCCCTGTTCGGCCTTGCCCTGGTGGGCCTCTGGGCCGGTGCGGCCCTGGGGCCGGCTGCGGGCCTGGGTGGATTTGCCCTGCTGCTTGCTGCGGCAGCTCTGGCGCTATTGATCCTTCTGCATCGTCGCGATCAGGCCCTGTGGCATGCCCGAAGTTTTGCCCTCGTGGCTGCCGACACGGCCGCATGGTTCGGCACGGATGACGAGGGGCGGATTGTCCTGCGCAACGCGGCGGCCGAAACCCTTTTCGGTCCGGATGCGCGGTCGCTTGTGGCTGCCCTGGGCAAGGCAACCCTTTCCCCGGGCGCCATCCTGCTGCGGTTGCTCAAGCAGGCCGAGGCCGAGGGCGCGGCCCGTCTGGATCTTCCGGTGCATGGCGGAACGCTTCGGTTGTCGGTTTACCCGTCCGGACCGGACAGGTATCTCTGGCGGGTGGAAGAGTTCAACCCAGGGCCGATGGCGCGCGATCTGTCCCCGCGCCAGGACAGACCGGTTGCCGACGCGGTCGGGGCCGATCTTGAAATGGTTCCGGTGGCACTCATGTGCTTTGGTCCGGACGGGATCCTGCGCAGTGCAAACCGGGCCGCCCGTGACCTTTTGTGGCAGGGCGAGCTGCGCGCTTCGATGTTTCACGACATCTTTGAAGGTCTTGGACGGCCGGTTTCTGACTGGCTTTCGGACGTGGCGGGTGGGCGGCTGCCCGGCGGTGCCGAAGTGCTGCGGGCGCGGGGGACGCGCGAAGAAACCTACCTGCAGGTCACTCTGCGACGTTTTGACGACGGCGGGCGCCCCGGGGCCCTTGCAGTCCTGAACGATGCGACCAAGCTCAAGACGCTGGAAGCCCAGTTTGCGCAAAGCCAGAAGATGCAGGCGGTCGGGCAGCTTGCCGGCGGGGTGGCGCATGATTTCAACAATCTTCTGACCGCCATTGGCGGGCATTGTGATCTTCTCTTGCTGCGTCATGGACAGGAGGACCCGGATTTTGCGGATCTTGAGCAGATCCGGCAAAACGCCAATCGCGCGGCGGCCCTGGTGGGCCAGCTGCTGGCGTTCTCTCGCAAGCAGACGCTGAAACCCGAGCGGATTGATCTTGAAGAGGTCCTGTCCGAGTTGACGCATCTCTTGCACCGCCTGGTTGTCGAGCGGGTTGGACTGACCTTGTCGCATCGCGGCCAGGCATCGGGCAAGGCACTGCGCCCGATCCGCGCCGATCGCAGGCAACTGGAGCAGGTGCTGGTCAATCTGGTCGTCAACGCCCGCGACGCGATTGCAGATGCCGGCAGCATCGTGATCGAGACCGAGCCAGTGACCCTTGCAGAGGACATGAAGCGTGATCGCGTTTCGGTGCCAGCCGGGGATTATTCGGTCATCCGGGTGATCGACAGCGGGTGCGGGATCAGCCCGGAGAACCTGCAGAAGATCTTTGAGCCTTTCTTCACCACCAAGCGTGTGGGGGAAGGGACCGGCCTTGGCCTGGCGATGGTCTACGGCAGCGTCAAGCAGTCGGGCGGCTTTGTCTTTGTTGACAGCGATCCGGGGAACGGAGCAACATTTTCGCTCTATTTTCCGGTATACGAAGGGGCTGACCCCTTGCCTGCCGCCGTCGAACAGCGGCGGGCGGGCCCGATCCGTCAGGGCAATGGCGTTGTGCTTCTGGTCGAGGACGAGGCGCCCGTCCGCGCCTTCGCGGGCCGGGCGCTGCGTCTTCGGGGCTATACGGTTCTTGAGGCCGCGTCCGCCGAAGATGCGCTTGCCGTGCTGGAAGATCCGACGCTTGAGGTGGATGTCTTCGTGACCGATGTTGTCATGCCCGGGCTGGACGGCCCGTCCTGGGTTCGCCGCGCGCTGGAGACGCGGCCGGGCGTGCGGGTGATCTTCATGTCCGGTTACGCCGAAGACAGCCTGTCCGAGGATCAGTCGCGGGTGCCGAATTCGGTCTTCCTGCCAAAGCCCTTTTCGTTGAACGACCTTACGGAAACGGTTCAGGGCCAGATCAGCTGACGGTGGCGCAGGCTGGCGCTTTGTCAGAGCGGCATGAAGTCTCGGGTCGTGCGTTGCGGACAAAAGCGTCGTCCACCCTTGTCGGCAAAGCCGGTTTCCGCCTCAGGCCCGCAGACTGCGTGCAACCTCGGGGGCAAAATAGGTCAGGATTCCGTCACAGCCTGCACGCTTGAAGGCGATCAGGCTTTCCAGCATCGCCTTTTCTCCGTCGATCCAGCCATTCAGGGCCGCTCCCTTGATCATCGCATATTCGCCAGACACCTGGTAGGCAAAGGTCGGCGCTCCGAAGGCATCCTTCACCCGCCGACAGATGTCGAGATAGGGCATCCCCGGCTTGACCATCACCATGTCGGCGCCTTCGGCCAGATCGCGGGCAACGAGGCGCAAAGCCTCGTCGCTGTTGGCGGGATTCATCTGGTAGGTCTTCTTGTCGCCCTTCAGCGCCCCGGTTGCGCCGACAGCATCGCGAAACGGGCCGTAAAAGGCGCTGGCATACTTGGCGGCATAGCTGAGGATTGCCACATGCCTGTGACCCGCCGCCTCAAGCGCTGCCCGCATCGCGCCGATCCGGCCATCCATCATGTCCGACGGGCCAAGGATGTCGGCCCCGGCCTCGGCCTGGACCAGCGCCATCTTCACCAGGGCTTCGACGGTTTCGTCATTCAGGATCTCTCCGTCCACGACAAGGCCATCGTGGCCATGGGCGTTGTAGGGATCCAGCGCCACATCCGTCATCACCGCGATGTCGGGCACACGGGCCTTGATCGCCCGGATCGCACGATTGGCAAGGTTGTCGGGGTTCCAGGCTTCTGCGCAATCGGCCGTCTTCCTGGCCGGATCGGTGTAAGGAAAGAGGCAGATCGCCGGGATGCCAAGGCCCTGTGCCATCTGTGCCGCTTCGACCACCAGATCGACGCTCAGCCGGTCAACGCCCGGCATCGAGGCGATCGGCTCGCGAAGGCCGGTGCCGTCGCGCACGAAGACCGGCCAGATCAGGTCACTGGTCGAAAGCCGGACCTCTTGTGTCAGGTCCCGCAGGGCGCCGGTGCGCCGGGTGCGCCGGAACCGCGACAGGGGATGCGGGGCAAAGACGGGCTGCATTGCTGGTCTCCCTTCAGAACGGCGCAAGCAGGGACTTGCAGCCCGGCTGTCTGCCTGCCATGGAAAACGTCGGGCCTCAAGTTACATCTGAGGCAGAGTGGGACGCGGCGCTTTGCTCGCGCAAACGGAAAGGGACGGTCCGCAAGGTGGAGGTTCTGGAAACGGTTTTCGAAGTGATCGACATGCGGTCGTTCTCGAACCTTTGGTACTGGATTGCGCTGGCGGTCCTGTGGTCCTCGACCAGCCACTGGGTGTTGGGGGTGCCGCATGACATGATCCAGCGTGCCCGGCGCGAAGGGGGTCAGGCGCAGCAGGACCTTGAGGATATCGTGCGCATCAATGCCACGCGCCTGTTGTGGATGGTGGACCATGGCGCGATGGTGATCGTGGCACTTGGGTGTTTCTGGCTGACCGGTCTGGCAATCCTTGCCTTCTGGTATGATCTCGAGTTTGCCCAGGCCGTCTTTTTCCTCGTCTTTCCGATGGTCTTCGTGGTCATGCTGAGCGTGCGCGTCTGCCGCCGGATCATGGCCGGCGAAAACACCGGAGAGGCCTTGTACCGACGGATGATCGTTCACCGTCGCTGGACGCAATCCATTGGAATGATGGCGATCTTCGTGACTGCCATGTTCGGCATGTGGCAAAATATCAGTGCCTCGATCCTTCACTGACCGGACCTGAAATGACCTCCGAACGCATCATACTGGGTGGCGCGCCAGAAGGGTTTGACGCCCTTGTCCTTGGGCGGGAACATGCGCGCGGGCGCACCGTCATCCACATCGCACGGGATGACAAGCGGGCCGAAGCGATGCGAACGGCGCTGGCGATCATGGCGCCCGAGGTGCCGGTGCTCGACTTTCCGGCCTGGGATTGCCTTCCCTACGACCGGGTAAGTCCGAACCCCGAGATCAGCGCCCGCCGCATGGCGACGCTTTCGGTGCTGGCAGATGGTCTGGCCGCCCCGGTGGTACTGGTCACCACCTTGAACGCCGCCACGCAAAGGCTCCCCGCACGCGATGTCGTGCGCGCCGCTTCCTTCCGTGCCGTCGTGGGCGCGCGCGTGGATGAGGCGCGGCTGAAGGGCTTTCTGGCGCGGATGGGATTTTCGCCGGTCTCGACGGTGGCCGAGCCTGGGGACTATGCCTTGCGGGGCGGCATCATCGACATCTATCCGCCGGGGCCGGGGGGGGCGATCCGGCTGGATTTCTTTGGCGACGTGCTGGATGGCGCGCGACGCTTTGATCCGGCCAGCCAGCGCACCATAGAAAAGCTGAAGCGGGTGGAGTTTTCGGCCGTCTCCGAGGTCATTCTGGACGAAGCGGCGATCGCCCGGTTCCGGCAGAATTATCGCATAAGCTTTGGCGCTGCCGGCACGGATGATCCCTTGTACGAAGCGGTCAGCGCGGGCCGCAAGCACCAGGGGATGGAACATTGGCTGCCGTTCTTCCATGCCGGGCTAGAGACGATATTCGACTATCTGCCGGATGCATCCGTCATGCTGGACGATCAGGTGACACCCGCCCGACTGACCCGCTGGGAGGGAATCGACGACAGCTATGACAGCCGCCATGAGGCGATGGGCGCGAAGGGGCGGATCGACACGGTCTACAAACCCGTGCCGCCGGCTGAGCTTTATCTTGACGACGCGGCCTGGGAGACGGCGCTGGCGGGGCACCGCGTCATCCAGCTTTCGCCTTTGGCACAAAGCCCGGGGCCGGGGGTGCTGGACGCTGGCGCGCGGGCCGGGCGCAGCTTCGCGCCTGAACGGCAGCAGGAAAAGATAAATCTTTTCAGCGCGCTGGCCGAACACGTTCAGAAACTTGCACAGTCTTCTCACGTGGTCATTGCCAGCTGGTCGGATGGTGCGCGCGACCGGCTGCGCGGACTTCTGTCCGACAACGGGTTGACCGGCGCGGTTGATGTGCCCGACCTGCGCAACCTGCCCGCGGGCAAGGGGGGATTGTTCCTGACCGTCTGGCCCCTTGAAGCGGGTTTCGTTGCGCCCGGCCTTGCGGTCATCTCGGAACAGGACGTGCTGGGCGACCGACTGGTCGGAAAACCCCGCCGCAAGCGCAAGGCCGACAACTTCCTGCGCGAGATAGACACCCTGTCGCCCGGCGATCTGGTGGTTCATGTCGAACATGGCGTCGGCCGCTATCTGGGGATCGAGACGATCACAGCCCGTGGTGCACCCCATGCCTGCGTCATGCTGGAATATGCCGAGAACGCAAAGCTTTACCTGCCGGTCGAGAACATCGAGCTTCTCAGCCGTTATGGCCATGAAGAGGGGCTTCTGGACCGTCTGGGCGGCGGGGCGTGGCAGGCGAAGAAGGCCAAGCTCAAGGAACGTATCAAGGAAATCGCCGACCGCCTGATGCGGATCGCGGCGGAGCGCGCGTTGCGTCATGCGCCGATCCTTGAGGCGCCGCACAGCATTTGGGAGGCCTTTGCCGCGCGGTTCCCCTATCAGGAGACGGATGACCAGTTGTCCGCCATCGCCGATGTTGTGGCCGACCTGGAAAAGGGCAGCCCGATGGACCGCCTCATCGTCGGCGACGTGGGCTTCGGCAAGACCGAGGTTGCGATGCGCGCGGCGTTTGTCGCGGCGCTTAGCGGCATGCAGGTGGCGGTGGTCTGCCCGACCACGCTTCTGGCGCGCCAGCACTATCGCAGCTTTAGCGAGCGGTTTCGCGGATTTCCCATTTCGGTCAGACCCTTGTCGCGTTTTGTTTCAGCAAAGGACGCCAATGCGACGCGGGCGGCCATCGCGGATGGGTCGGTCGATATCGTCATCGGCACGCACGCGCTGCTGGCCAAAAGCGTAGGTTTCAAGAACCTTGGCCTTCTGGTCATCGACGAGGAGCAGCACTTTGGCGTCTCGCACAAGGAGCGGCTGAAGGAGATGCGCTCCGAGGTGCACGTGCTGACCCTGACCGCCACGCCAATCCCCCGCACCCTGCAACTGAGCCTTGCCGGGGTGCGCGATCTTTCGATCATTGCCACGCCGCCAGTGGACCGGCTGGCAATCCGCACTTATGTTTCCGAATTCGATACAATAACGATCCGCGAGGCGCTTTTGCGCGAAAGATTCCGCGGCGGGCAGTCTTTCTATGTCGTCCCGCGCATCGCCGATCTGCATGAGGTGGAAGATTTCCTGCGGACGCATGTGCCCGAGGTCAGCTATGTCATCGCCCATGGGCAACTGGCGGCCGGTGATCTGGATGACCGGATGAACCAGTTCTACGACGGCAAGCATGATGTGCTGCTGGCAACGACGATTGTCGAAAGCGGCCTGGATATTCCCACGGCGAACACGATGATCATTCACCGGGCAGACATGTTCGGCCTGTCGCAACTTTACCAGATTCGCGGGCGGGTTGGCCGGTCCAAGACCCGCGCCTATTGCTATCTGACGACGAAGCCGCGCGCGCCCCTGACCCCGCAGGCGACCAAGCGGTTGCGGCTTCTGGGCAGCATGGAATCCCTTGGGGCTGGCTTCAATCTGGCCAGTCATGACCTTGACCTGCGCGGGGCGGGCAACCTTCTGGGCGAAGAACAGTCGGGCCACATCCGCGAGGTCGGCTATGAGCTTTACCAGCAGATGCTGGAGGAGACGATCGCCAGGATCAAATCAGGTGAACTGCAAGGTTTGTCAACGATTTCAGATGACTGGAGTCCGCAGTTGAACCTTGGGGTGCCGGTCATGATCCCGGAAGGCTATATCCCCGATCTCGACGTCCGGCTGGGGCTGTACCGGAGGCTGTCCTCGCTTGCCACCAAGGTCGAGCTGGAAGGTTTTGCCGCCGAGCTTATCGACCGTTTCGGTGCCCTGCCGAAAGAGGTGAATACCCTCTTGCTGATCGTGCGGATCAAGGCCGCGTGCAAGCGGGCAGGGATCTCGCGGCTGGATGCAGGGCCCAAGGGGGCGACGGTGCAGTTTCACAACGACAAGTTCGCCAACCCGGGCGGTCTGGTCGATTTCCTGAAGGCGCAAGGCGGCGCGGCGCGGGTGAACGGCAACAAGATCGTGCTGACGGGCGAGATGAAGTCGGAAGCTGACCGCATCAAGGGCGCCTTCAACATCGCGCGCGATCTGGCGGAAATCGTGAAGGCGGCGAAGTAGTTACGCGGCCCTTGTCCCAAAGCGCATCAGCGCGAAGGCAAGCGCCGTGAATACGCCAACACCGATCATCACCGGAATCTGCGTGCCGTCGAAGGCAAGCCCCACCGGCACGGCCAGGACCACGGCGAATACGGTGGATGCAGCGGTCATCAGCGACGAAGCCAGCCCCGCGACATGGCCAAGATCCTGCATCGCCAGCGCGCTGAGGTTGCCTTGGGTCAGACCCATCATCGAAAAGATGCAGATCGACCACAGGATATGGGCTGAAAAGATCAGGCCGGCCGGCATCAATCCGGTGGAAAGGACTGCCAGCAGCACAAGGGTAATCACGGTCACGGCCAGATAGGTGCGGGTGATGACCCGCTGCCTCCCCAGCCGCATCACGATGCGAGAGTTCAGGAAACTGCCGCCGACGGCACAGATGGCGATCAAGCCGAACCACAGGGCAAAGGTCGATCCGCGTCCGAAGGTCTGCTCGAAAATCCCCTGTTGCGAGGACAGCATCGCCAGAAGGCACGCCGTCCCCAGTGTCTGGCACAGGGTGGAGATCACTGCGACGCGGTGGCGCACGATCTCGTTGGTCGATTGCCAAAGGACCGACAGCCGCAGGGGGCGGCGTGCGGCTGGGGCCAAAGTCTCGGGCTGGCGGAAGAGAACCCAGGCGTTGGCGACGAAGGCGATCAGCGCGATTGCGGCAAAGATCGTATGCCAGGTGCCAATCAGCAGGATTGCCTGACCCAGAAGCGGGGCAAGGGCGGGAACCACCATGAAGATCATCATGACGAAGGACACGATCCGCGCCATGTCGCGGCCCTTGTAAAGGTCGCGGACCATCGCCATGCCGACGACGCGGGGGGCTGCGGCACCCAGGCCTTGCAGGACGCGGGCGAACAGCAGGGTCTCAAGGCTGGGAGCAAGGTAGCAAAGGCCTGCAGCGACAAGGTAAAGTGCCGCGCAGGCAAAGATCACCGGCTTGCGGCCGAAGGCGTCGGACACGGGGCCTGCGATCAGCGTGCCAAACCCCATGCCGAAAAAGAAGCTTGATACGACAAGCTGCGCCTGGTTCGGGTCCAAGGGGGACAGATCGGCAGCGATGGCGGGCAGGGCGGGCAACATCGCGTCGATCGACAGCGCAATGGTGGCGAAAAGCATCGCCATCATCGCCACGAATTCGGTCTGGCCGACGGGTCTGGCGGTCAATGTACCACGCCTTTCATACTGCTGTGCGATCAGGAACGTCGGCACGGACGTGACGCCCTTGGCGCGGGCATCGGCATCGCGGGCTGAAATGTCATCGGCATCGGCGTCGCTGGCCAGAAGCCGCAAGGTCGCGGCCGGGTCCATCCCGGCCTCACCGGCGATGGCGGAAAGGGTGGCATGGTCGCCGATATCGCGGCCTTCGGTCCAGTAGCCCTGCATGAGGCCCTGCACCACCCTGGCCTGCAGCCCCTCGATCCCCGCCCAGTGGATCAGACGGTGGGCGTCCAGCGTGTGCGGCATCCGTGCTGGTCTGTCCGGGTCCATGTCCACCCCGGCGGCGCGGGCCACGTCACGCAGACGATCCGTCATGGCGTCGACCCGCGCCTTGCCGCCGAACTTGGCCTCAAGATAGCGGCGCTTGTCCACACCTTCGCGGGGCAGATCGGGGTTCAGCTGGAACGGGTGCCACTGGATCTGGAACGGATGGTCCGGGTTGGTCTGCAGCGCGCGGTCAAGGTTGGCCTTGCCGATAAAGCACCAGGGGCAGACGGGGTCCGAGAAGATGTCGAGGCGGATCATGGCGGCGGACTTCTGTAAAGGGTGGCAAGGGCGCGGCGCAAAAGCTTGCCGTTTGCACTTCGCGGCAGGGATTCAAGATGCTGGTAGTGCCTTGGCCGCTTCCAGTCGGCAAGGGCGATTTCGGCGCGCTGACGCAGAAGCGCCTCGTCGATCCTGCACGGACTTTCGTAAAAGAGTGCCATGATCGAGGTGTCGGGGGCGGGGCGAACTTCGGTCGCGGCACAGGCCAGCAGGCCCGGGACGTGATGAAATGCCGCTTCAACCTCGACCGGCGAGACACGAAAGCCGCCTGCGTTCAGCAGATCATCCTTGCGGCCAAGATGGGTGATCGCGCCGTCCGGGTGCATCAGCCCCATGTCGCCGGTGCGAAACCAGTCTCCCCCTGGCGGGTCCTGACCAAGATAGCCGCGCATCAGACCCGGATCACCGGTGCTGACCGCAAGTTCGCCAGTGTCGCCCCGCGCGACGGGCTGGCCCTCGTCGTCAAGAAGCGCCACCAGTCGCCCGGGCTGGACAAAACCCGCCGTGCCAGCCGGTGCCGGCCAGCCGGGTGAGCCGGAGAGATAGGTCGAAACCTCGGTCATCCCCAGGGCCTCATGGACAAGCGTCCCGGTGGCGGCAGTCCAGGCGGCGGCAAGCGTCGCTGGCAGCGCCTCACCTGCGGAAAGGCCGTGACGCAGGGCGGGCAGCGCCGGGACGGCAGCGCGCAACATCTGGCGATAGACCCCGGGGGCGGCGGCAAAGATCGTGGCCGTGCTGCGTGCCAGAAGGGCGGGCAAGTCGCTGTTCGCCGTGCCGGGCGCAGGGACAAGCGCAGTGGCGCCGACCGTCCAGGGGTCCAGAAGGCCAACCCCAAGGGTATAGGTCCAGTTCATCGCCCCGGCATGAAGAAGGCGGTCACCCGGGCCAAGCCCCTGCCACGCCTTGTGCATCGTGGCGCGGGCAAGAATGGCGCGATGAGCGTGCGAGACTGCAGCGGGCGACCCCGAGGTGCCAGACGTGAAGATGACATAGGCCTCACGGTCCGGGGCGCCGCCGACCGGGGGCAGGGGGGGCGTCGCCTCCCAAAGGGCAAGATCGGGGGCAAGAACGGGCAGAGTGGCAGCGGGAAGCGGGATGCCGGCGTCAGCCACGATCAGCCGGGGGGCAACAAGGGCTGAAAGCCGGGTGATCTCGGCACTGGTCAGCGCGGCCGAGGTCGGGACCGGCACAAACCCGGCAGCGATGGCCCCCAGAAACAGGATCGGAAAGGCCGCACCGTTGCCCATCCGCATCAGGACGCGGTCACCGGGTTTAAGCCCAAGGCCGTGCAAATGGCGCGCGCAGCCAAGGACCAGGGCGCGCAGCCGTGCAAAGCTGATCGCTTCGTCACGGTCGGGGTGCAGGATGACCAGCGCGGGCTTTTCGCCAAGGCCGGCTGCACCTGCAAGAACATGGTCCGCAAGGTTGAAGCTTTGCGGCAGGATCGGAAAGGGTCGGGTGTCGATCAGCGACAGCATGGGCCACGCCTTACACCCGCGTGCGGCGGTTGCAAGCGCGGGGTTGCTCGACTATCGAAAAGATCATGCAGCCGACCGACCCAAGATCCATGATCCGTGTTGCGCGCGAGTCCGGTGGCGACGCGCAGGTGGAACCGTTGAACCTTGGCCTGCGCGTCCGCGATCTGCGCCGGTCGCTGGGCTGGACCCTGGAAGAGGCGGCAGGCCGGGCCGGGTTGGCGCGATCAACCCTGTCCAAGATCGAGAACGGGCAGATGAGCCCGACCTATGACGCACTGAAAAAGCTGGCCTCGGGTCTGGCCATCTCGGTGCCGCAGCTGTTCACCCCGCCGTCGACGGCGCAGATCAATGGGCGCATGGCGATCACAAAGCATGGCGCGGGTCAGACGCAGGCGACCGCGACCTATGAGCATGAACTTCTGGCCACCACGTTGACGCGCAAGCAGATGCTGCCCTACCGCGCCACGATCCGGGCGCGAAGCTTTGACGAATTCGACGGCTGGGTTCGACATGACGGCGAGGAATTCCTGTATGTCCTGACCGGTGTGATCCGGCTTTACACCGAATTCTACGAAGCGGTGGACCTGCGCCGCGGCGACAGCGCCTATTATGATGCGGCGATGGGCCATAATGTGATCAGCCTGTCGGATGAGGATGCAACGATCCTGTGGGTCACGTCGCAGGTCTGATTTGATCTGCCTCATGGTGCGTGATGGCCGTCAGACTAGGGTCCGGGGGGCAGGCATCCGGTCTGGAAAGGAAGCAGCGGAATGAAGGTCGCGGTCCTGACGGACATCCATGCCAATCGCGAGGCGTTTCAGGCCGTGCTTGATGCGGCAACAGCACATGGCGCGGAGCGGTTCGTGCTTTTGGGCGATCTTGTCGGCTATGGCCCTGACCCGGAATGGTGTTGCGAGACGGCAGAGGCTCTGGCCGCAAAGGGGGCGGTCCTGGTCCGGGGGAATCACGACAATGCAGCCTCGGGGGCTTTCGAAGCGATGTCGTCGCTGGCGGCCCGGGCCATGGACTGGACCCGCGCCCGGCTGCCGGATGCGCATCGCGCGTTTCTGGGCAGTCTGCCGATGACGGTGGCAGAAGGCGACATGCTTTTCGTCCATGCCTCGGCCAGCCACCCGGACTCGTGGAGCTACGTCACCTCGGATACT
The DNA here is from genome assembly GCA_026400325.1 of Rhodobacterales bacterium. Lineage (GTDB taxonomy): Bacteria > Pseudomonadota > Alphaproteobacteria > Rhodobacterales > Rhodobacteraceae > Tabrizicola. The sequence continues at coordinate 520 of JAPLPF010000217.1, read as the reverse complement.
CGCGCGGCACCCTCGTTCCGGGCAACAGAGGCCAGGCTGATCCTGTGCGGGCACACGCATGTGCCGCTTCTTGCCAATGCCGACGGGGCCGGCATGGTGCGCGAGCAGGCCTTTCGGCAGAACCTGCCGATTCCGCTTTTGCGCAGCCGGCGCTGGCTGGCGGTGGTGGGCGCGGTCGGCCAGCCGCGCGACGGGGTGGCGCAGGCGGGTTGGGCGATGCTGGACCTTGCGAAGAACGAACTGACCTTTCGCCGGACCGCCTATGACTGCGGCCAGACGGCGGCCCGGATTCGGGCGCTTGGCCTGCCGGAGGAGCTTGCTTTGCGACTGTTGAAGGGGACATAGGACAATGCCAACTCGGCCCCATCCCGGCCTGCAGATCGACGGCTTCACCTTGGGCGAAAAGCTGCATACCGGCGGCTTTGCCACGATCTGGGCGGTGACGCACCCGGACCATGCCCTGCCCATGGTGATGAAGGTTCCGACGATCCTCGATGGCTATGACGGCCCGACGATCGTG
>JAPLPF010000072.1 GCA_026400325.1 Rhodobacterales bacterium | reverse complement strand
TCTCGCCCACCGCGTCGTTGGACAGCCAGCGGTCCAGGGCTGCATGCACCATCGGCCCATGGTCCATTGCCAGAAGTGACACCGGCATCAGCCGCCGGGGTCCCAGCCGCAGGCCGCCGGTCAGGCCTTCGGTCACTAGATGCACCTCGCTGTCGCCGCCAAGGCCGGTGGTCCGCATCGCGACCGCCTCGACCATGGTGCGAAACCCGCCGACCCGCGCGCCCATGGGGTCAATTTCCGGCAGGCCGCCGCGAAGAAGGGCCACATCGGTCGTCGTGCCGCCGATGTCGCTGACCAGCGCATCCGACGCCCCGGTCAACCAGCGCGCGCCGACGATGCTGGCGGCGGGGCCAGAGAGGATGGTCTCGATCGGACGCTCGCGGACCATTGCCGCACTGATAAGCGCCCCGTCGCCGCGCACCACCATCAGGGGCGCGTCGATGCCGACCGTGGCCAGATGCCGTTCGCAGGCTGCGACCAGCCGGTCGATCATCCCGATCAGCCGGGCGTTGAGCACAGCCGTCAACGCCCGCTTCGGGCCATTGAGGTTTGCGGAAAGCTCATGGCTGCAGGTCACGGGCCGGCCCGTCACCCGGCGGATCAGGTCACGCGCTGCGATTTCATGTGCGGGGTTGCGGGTGGCAAAGCTGGAGGCCACGGCAAAGCCCGAGACTTCGTCGCCCAAGGCACGCACCAGATCCTCCAGCCTTGCCAGTTCCAGCGGGGCGGCTTCGGTGCCGGCATGAGTGTGGCCGCCGGGCAAAGACACCACCGGATCGCCCTTCAGCGCCTCGGTCAGCCCGCCCCGTCCCAGATCGCGCGGATCAAAGCCGATGAAGACCAGAGCCACCCGCGCGCCCTGGCCCTCGACCAGCGCGTTGGTGGCAAGCGTGGTGGACAGCGACACCAGGGCCACCTGCCCGGCGCTGATCCCGGCGGCGGCGATCGCGGCATCCACCGCCTGACCGATCCCGACCGCAAGGTCCTGGCGCGACGTGAGGGCCTTGGCCTTGCCAAGGATCAGGTTTGCCGCCTCGTCCAGAATCACCGCGTCGGTATAGGTGCCCCCGGTATCGACACCCAGAAAGTAGGACATGCTGTTCCCCGACAGTGCTTTGCTTCCTGCCAGCTAGAGCAGCCAGCGCGGCCTGTCATCACCGGAAGCGACATCACCTGCGTTGGCGGCGGCGATGCGCGGGGGGAATACCCAGCTGAACCCGGTACTTCGCGACTGTCCGGCGCGCGATGGGCGCACCTCCCTCGTCGGCCAGGGCCGCGGCCAGAGCTTCGTCCGGCAAGGGTGCGGCAGGATCTTCCGCCCTGACCAGACGGGCGAGGCGGTCGCGCAGCGCCCCTGCCGACAGACCGCCCTGATGCAGGGACTGGGTGAACAACGCCCGCAGCCACCAGGTTCCCCTTGGGGTATCGACTGCCGCGCCCGCGACGACGCGACTGACCGTGCTTTCCGACAGGCCCAGCGACGTGGCCACATCCGACATGGTCATCGCGACCAGTGCACCTGGCCCTTGCTCCAGTGCCGCGACCTGCCGATGCAGAATCTCCTGGCCCACCGACAGAAGTGTGGCGTTCCGCCCCTCGACCATCCGGACAAGGGCCCGCGCCCCGGCCCTGCCCGTGCCGCGCCCATCCGGCACAGTCAGCGTCGGCAAGGCCGAGCGGTTCAGGGCGACGGTCCAGCCTGCCTCACCCTTTTCGGCGATCAGGTCTGGTTCACGGGCCGAGGCGGCGAAGGGTTCGAAACGGGACCCGGGCTTGGGGTCGTAGCCGCGCAGGGTTCCGATCCTTGCCAGAACCGTCGCCTCATCCACCCCGGCCTCCCGCGCAAGGCGGTGGACATCCCCGCGCGCCACAAGGTCCAGCCGGTTCAGAACGATGATCATGACCGGGTCAAGATCGCCCGCATCAACCGCCTGCAAGCGCAGGCATTCGGCCAGCGAGCGGGCAAAGAGCCCGGAAGGTTCCGCCCGCACCTGAAGCCGTTCAAGCACGGACTCCACGTCTTGCAGGCTTGCCGCGACGGACTGGGCAATGCTGGCAAGCGTGCGCCCAAGCCAGCCCGAAGGCTCCAACGCATCGACAAGGGCGTGCGCGATCCGTCCATCGGCCGCAGACAGGCCCAAGGCCTCGACCAGCGCCAGCGCATGCGACACAAGACTTGCCGCGGGGGCCTCGGCTTCGGGCGGTTCACCTCCTGTACCAAGCACCGATTTCCATCGCGGGGTCCACTCGACCGGGTTGGGGCGCGACAACACAAGGGCCGGGTTCTCGGCTGCTTGTTCCTCAAGATACCGGCTGAGGCCTTCGGAATCCGCACGCAGAACCTGGATGGACGCGGCGAGCCCGGTCGTCAGCGCCAGACGCTGCGTCTGCTGGACCGATATCCGGTTTCCGGGTTTCATCAGGCCACCTCGGGCATATCCTGCCCCCCGATGGTTCCCACGGTCCAGTCCGCCTCGCAAGTGCTGCCTGACGAGAAATCGCTGGGCCGGCCCGGTCGAACGCCGGGACAGAAGGCGCGGCGGCGGCGCGGCCCTGCAACAGCCCTTGAGCTTGCCCTGCGCAGGCCCCACAACCGGGCAAACCCTGTCCCATGCCCCAAGGCTGCCGATGACCCCCGCCTACCCCGCCTTGCGTGATCTTGTCCTTGTCGGGGGTGGCCACGCCCATGCGCTTGTGCTGCGGATGTGGGCGATGGACCCCCTGCCGGGCACGCGGCTGACCGTGATCAACCCCGACCCGGTTGCCCCCTATACGGGCATGTTGCCCGGCCTTGTCGCCGGGCACTACCGGCGGGAAGATCTGATGATCGACCTTGTTCGCCTGGCCCGGCACGCCGGGGCGCGGCTGATTCTGGATCGCGCGACGGGGCTTGACCGTGAGGCCCGGCTGATCCACCTCGCCGGGCGTCCATCGTTGCCCTATGATCTTGCCTCGATCGACGTTGGCATCACGTCGGACCTGCCCGACCTGCCGGGTGCCGGGCTGGCGGTTTCCGCCAAACCTCTCGCCGCTTACGCCGAACAGTGGGAGGCATTCCTGGCCCGGGGTCTGGCGTTTCCGCGTGTGACGATCCTGGGCGCCGGACTTGGAGGGGTCGAGCTTGCCATGGCGACCGCCCACCGGTTGCGATCGTCGGGCACAAGGCCGACTGTCACCCTGATCGACCGCGCCACATCGCTGTTGCCAGGGCTTGGGGCGGCAGCGCGGCGCAAGGTTCTGGCGCGGCTGTCGGCGGATGGGATCACCCTTCGGACCGGGGCAGAGATTGCAGAAATCGGCCCGTCTGTGGTCAGGCTGGCTGGGGGAGAGGAAATCGGGTCGGATTTCACCCTTACAGTCACGGGTGCGCGCCCGCAGGGCTGGCTGGCAGACACCGGCCTGAAGTTGGAGCGGGGTTTCATCGTGACCGATGCCGGCCTGTGCACGTCGGACGGCCATGTGTTTGCCGTCGGTGACTGCGCGACGATCACGGGTGCCTTGCGGCCAAAGGCCGGGGTCTTTGCGGTCCGGGCGGCACCGGTCCTGCATGCAAACTTGCGGGCGGCGCTTTCCGGCCAGTCCCTTCAGCAGTTTAGACCGCAGCGCGATTATCTCAAGCTGGTGGCGCTTGGGGGCCAGGACGCGGTGGCCGACAAATGGGGCATGGCGCTGGCCGGACCGCGCCTCTGGCGGCTGAAAGACCGGATTGACCGGAAATTCATGGACCGGCTTTCTGACCTGCCCTCGATGCAGCGCCCGCCCCTGCCAGCGCCCGCAACCACTGGTCTGGACGCCCTTCTTGAGCGTCGCCCGCTTTGCGGGGGTTGCGGGGCAAAGCTTGGACCCGGCACCCTTGCGGCTGCGCTTGGCAACCTGCAGCCGCCGGTCCGGACCGAGGTTCTTTCCGGCCCCGGTGACGATGCGGCGGTGTTGTCCACCTCGGCTGGTGTTCAGGTGCTGACGACCGATCACCTGCGCGCCTTCAGCAATGATCCCCGGCTGATGGCCAGGTTGACCGCGGTGCATGCGATGGGCGATGTCTGGGCAATGGGGGCCAGGCCCCAGGTGGCGCTGGCACAGGTCACGTTGCCGCCACTGGGACCGGACCTGCAGGCCCGGATGCTGTCCGAGATCATGGACGAAGCCGCCACCACCTTCCGCGCCGCGGGGGCCGATGTGGTGGGCGGGCACTCCACCGAAGGGGCCGAGCTGACCATCGGCTTTACCGTCACCGGGACCGCCGACCGCGCCATCGGCAAGGGTGGCGCGAAGGTTGGCGATGCGCTGGTCCTGACCAAGCCGCTGGGGTCGGGCATCATCCTTGCCGCCGAAATGTCGCTGGCCCGGTTGCCCGGCCTGATGCTGGGCGAAATCTGGGCCGGCTGCATCGACCAGATGTCACGCGCGCAAGGCGATGCCGCCGCAATCCTGACCCCTGTGGCGCATGCGATGACCGATGTGACCGGCTTTGGCCTGGCCGGGCATCTTCTCGAGATGCTGGCCGCAAGCGAGGCCGGGGCAACCCTGCGGCTGGACGACATTCCCCTCATGCCGGGCGCGATGGAGCTTTCTGCGGCGGGTCATGGCTCATCTTTGCAGCCGGCAAATCTTTCGGCTGTCAGCTGGCAGATGACTGCGTCAGACGACCCGCGTGTGGCGCTTTTGAGTGATCCACAGACATGCGGCGGTCTTTTGGCTGCTGTCCCCGCCGACCGGGCAGAGGCGCTGGTCGCGGCGCTGCGGGCTGAGGGTCACGAGGCGGCTGTGATCGGTGAGGTCACGCCAGGAAACCCGCATCTGACAGTTGTTTGACCGGCGTTCCTGGTCAGAAGCTCCCGAAATTCGCAACACATTCAGAACGCAGCCTTGAACGGCTGGTATCGGGTATCTTCCCGGTTTTCTTTCCGTCTTCCTTCTGTTGCTACGCGCGAAAATCGGAGTCTTCGTAAAGCATGATCACGCAACGGACGAACGGATTTGATTCGCGACAAGGCTTGACGTTGGCGCATTTGTTATGTGTATATACACTTATGGACCTGACCCATCCCCTCAACTGTGTGACTTTCAACCTGCAAAGGGCGACACGCAGCCTGATGCGCGGGTTCGAAATGGCGGCGAAGGACAGCGGGCTGACTGTGCCGCAGTTTTCTACGCTGTCGCTGCTGGATGGATTTGGGCAGATCAGCGTCACCGGCCTTGGCGAAAAGCTGGGAACCGACCGCACGACAATGACCCGCAACCTGGGCGTGATGGCCCGCAAGGGCTGGATCGCCGAGGTTCCGGCCAAGGACGGCCGCTTGCATGTCTGGACGCTGACCGATGCCGGGCGCGAACGGCTGGCGGTTGCCATGCCGGTCTGGCGGGCGTTTCAGGCGGGGCTGGTGGACAAAATGGGCGAGGGGCAGGTCCGGTCCATTCTGGAGACGTTGACGAAACTCTAACCGCCGAAGGGCCGGGTCTGCCTTTCCTGACGCTATAATGTGTAGCTACACATAAAGGAGATGAAAAGGACTGTGCTCAATGACAACGACTACTCTTATGCACAGCATCGAACGGTGACACGCAATCTGGCGGTCATCGGCGCATTGTGGTTTGCGGCCGTCTGGTGGGCAGCAACGACCGGCGCGCTGGCACTGCTATGGCAGCCGTTGATTGCAGGGATGGTTGCGCTGGGCATTCTGGTGCCGACGATCTGGTTCTTTACGGTTCCGGTGGCGCGCCGCTGGGCAGACAGGGTTGGCATTCGCACGATCACCGCATTTCACATCTGGCGGATTCCCGCAGCGCTTGCCTTCTTCTGGTATGGCATGAACGGCGAACTGCCGATGCTGTTTTGGGTTCTGGCAGGAACCGGGGACCTAATTGCCGGGCTTTGGGCGCTTTTCGTCACCGCAAAGCCAGCGTCCACACAGCGGGAGTATCTGTGGATGCACCGCTTTGGATTCGCCGATTTTGTGGTGGCGGTCGGGACCGGGCTGAGCTTCACCCTGCTGATGGACGCCCGAATGGCACCGATTGCCGCGTTGCCGTTGGCGCTCATTCCACTTTTCGGAGTGGGGATTTCAGGTGCCACGCATCTGATTGCTTTCGACATGCTGCGTCGGGCGAAATCTGCGACGGCGTGACTGAAGGCAAACCGACAAGGAATCGGGGCGGGCCGCGAGGTGTAGCCCGCCCGTCAGCACGGTTCCACCCACGCATCAATGACCGCAATCGCCTCTTCCGCCGTCTCGACCATCGCGAACAGCTTGAGGTCTTCGGGGCTGATCACGCCCGCTTCGGCCAGATGGTCCCAGTTGATCACCTTCTCCCACCATTCCCGGCCAAAAAGCAGGAAGGGGATCGCCTTCATCCGTTTGGTCTGGATCAGGGTGAGCGATTCGAACATTTCGTCCAGCGTACCGAAACCGCCCGGAAAGACGCAGACCGCTTTCGCGCGCATCAGGAAGTGCATCTTGCGGATCGCGAAATAGTGGAAGTTGAAGCTCAGGTCCGGCGTGACATAGGCATTGGGGGCCTGTTCGTGGGGCAGGACGATATTGAGGCCGATGGACTGGCCCCCGGCGTCATCGGCGCCGCGGTTTCCGGCCTCCATCACGCCGGGTCCGCCACCCGTGACGATGACATTCTCGCGGCCGTAGGATTCAAGGCTGCGTTCCGTCATGATCCGGGCAAAACGACGCGCTTCGTCATAATAGTGCGACAGGTCGGCGAGGATCCGGCTTTTCGCCGCGCCCTTCTGTTCCGGCGACGGAATGCGTGCCCCGCCGAACATCACGATCGTCGACTCGATCCCGCGTTCGTCCATGATCAGCTGCGGTTTCAGAAGTTCCAGCTGCAGCCGGACGGGGCGCAACTCTTCACGCGTCAGGAAATCGCGGTCGGCAAAGGCAAGACGATAGGCGGGTGCCCGGGTCTGCGGCGTGTCAGGAAGGCGCTTGGTTGCCGCGATATCCTCGATGCTGTCGCGGAACGGGTGGCTGCGGGGTTCGTCTTTCATGGCGGGCCTTTGCGGATGCGGTTGATCCAGACCTATCCGCTGAGGCCAGTCAAGGAAAGGCCGTGACCGTGCGGGTAACGACCCACTTGTGCTTGCCGATCTGGCGCAAGGCGGCAAAGCCCGCGGCCTTGAACATCGACAGGCTGCCGCTGAAGAGAAAGGCCGCTGTCGCCTTGCGACCGGTCGTGTCCTCGGGAAACCCTTCGACCCTGCCGCCGCCAAGACGCGCAATCTCGGCCAGCGCGCCGTGCAGGGCAGCCTGCGCGATACCCTGCCCACGGTGGGACTTTTCGACGAAAAAACAGGTGATGCGCCAGTCGGCGGCGGGGGTTTCGGCGGCGCGGTAAGCTGCCAGGTTCTTGATCCGGGGCAGTTCGGCAGGCGGGCCGTACTGACACCACCCAAGGCAGTCCGCTCCGGCATAGACCAGCGCGGCCTGGGCCCGGCCTTGCTGCACCAATGCCTGCTTTTCGGCGCGGTTCAGATCTGCCGACACACCCCAGCCTGGCCCCCTTGCGTGGAACGCCATGCACCAGCACCCGCCCCAGACGCCGTGATGCGCCTCGGCCAGGCGGGCAAAGTCGGGCCAGGTGTCGGGGGCCAGGGGTCTTGTGGTCAGGTACATTCGGCCATCATGCCAGCCATCCCTGATTGCGCAAGGTCCCGCATTTGCTTAGAAGTCTGCAAACCTTGCGCCGGGAGACCAGGATGACCCATGCAGCCCTTGAAGCCGCCATCGACGCCGCCTGGGAGGCGCGCGAGACCATCAGTCCCGCGACAAAGGGCGAGGCTCGTGATGCCATCGAGGCGACGCTGACCGCGCTGGACACGGGCGCGCTGCGGGTGGCCGAAAAGCGCGGCACCGATTGGCACGTGAACCAGTGGGCGAAAAAGGCTGTGCTGCTGTCGTTCCGGCTGACCGACATGCACGAGATTTCGGGGTCGAACGGCGGCGGCAAATGGTGGGACAAGGTGCCGTCGAAGTGGCAGGACTGGGATGCCAGCCAGTGGCGCGAGGCGGGTTTTCGCGCGGTGCCGGGCAGCATTGTCCGCCGCAGCGCCTTTGTCGGCAAGAACGTGGTCCTGATGCCGTCCTTCGTGAACATCGGTGCCTACGTCGACGAGGGCAGCATGGTGGACGGCTGGGCGACGGTCGGCTCTTGCGCGCAGATCGGCAAGCGGGTGCATCTGTCGGGCGGTGTCGGCATCGGCGGGGTGCTGGAGCCGATGCAGGCCGGCCCCACCATCATCGAGGATGACTGCTTCATCGGCGCACGGTCCGAAGTGGTGGAGGGCTGCATCATCCGTGAAGGGTCAGTCCTGGGGATGGGTGTCTTCATCGGCAAATCCACCAAGATCGTCGACCGTGAGACGGGCGAGGTCATGTATGGCGAGGTGCCGGCGGGGTCGGTCGTCGTGGCGGGGTCGATGCCGTCCAAGGGCGGGATCAACCTTTACTGCGCGGTGATCGTGAAGAAGGTCGATGCGCAGACGCGCAGCAAGACCAGCATCAACGAACTTTTGCGGGATTGAAATGCAGGATCTGATGACGACGGCCTTGAAAGCCTGTCTGGCAACCTGCCTTGCCACTCCGCTTTTCGCCGGACCATTCGACGGGCTTTACCGCCCTGACCAACCTTGGGCCGAAAGCTGGGATTGCCGCACTGTCGGGTCCGATGGTGGGGCGGTGGCGATCGAGGGTGATATGTTCAAAGGCGTCGAAAGTGCGTGCAAGTTGACCAACCCGGTCCCGGTCACCGGCATGGATGCCATGCTTTACGACGCCGAGTGTGCGGCCGACGGCGAGACCGTTTCCTATCGGTTGATGCTGCTGCGTCTGCCCGAGGGCGTGGCGGTCATCGAGGATGGCGCAGTCAGTCCGCTGGTCAGCTGCAACTGACCGGCTCAGCGGTGGCACCTGGGGTCAGACCAGCAGCGCCGCCGCCTGCGCTGTCGCCTCGGGCCGGGCGATCGGGCCATAGCCATGCGCCGGGTCGGCGGCCAGTTCGGGAAAGAGGGTAAAGATCTCGTCCCGCGTGTCCGGGTCATGTTCGGCCAGTGAGGCGGGGCCGGGGTGATAGCTTTCGCTCCACAGCCCTTCGGCACGGATGATCTGGTGGCGGTCGAACATCAGGTGATGGTAGGTGACAGGCTGTCCTGACCGATCCTGCTGCAAGTGACCGGCCCGCACCAGATGCGCGGCCTTGACCAGCACTTCACCTGTCCCGCAATGAAGTTCTGCGCGCCAGCCGGTCAGATACAGCCGGTGCTGCGGCGACACGGCCAGCGCCGCGTGATCGCCGAATCTGCCCGCCGGGATTCGCACCATGGCAAGCGCCCCGGCCGACGGCACCTGCCGCGCCCCGCGCCAGCGCACCGGCTGATAGCCGTCATCCAGCGTCAGGACCAGATCGCCGATCCGAACATCCTCGACCTTGACGGGCCCGCGCGCGGTGTCGATCCGCGCGCCCGCGACAAAGCAGGGCACAACCTGGCCCGTCACGAAACCGACGTCGGTGATACCCGCCCCGTTCGACACCTCGTAGGAGAAGCTTGCCTCACCCGGAGGGTCGGACGGGTCACTGACTATAGTGATGGTGCCGTCACCGTTCACCACGATGACCAGACCCGACGGCAGCGTGACCTCGCTTCCTGCGACCACCTTCACGCCGTTGATCGTCCGCCGCAATCAAGAGGTTGCTGTCATAGATCGCGTCCCCGCCATCGGCGATGCCGATCTTGATCGTGTTGACCTTGCCGGCAATCACCGGGGCCTTGAGCGTAAGGGTGACGGTAAAGCCGTCCATCTCGGTGTTGAACTGGTCCTTGGCGTTGTCGACGTACAGGTCGCCATTCGATCCGGGATTGATGTTGTTGATCGAGATGTCGCCGTCGCCGACCGTCAGTACAGCCTTTTCGCCATTCACCCAGACGCCCACGGCATCGTTGAAGCCCGAGCCGACGTATTCCAGATACTCCTCGGACGAGAAAGTGATCTGCATCGTAAGCACAGACCCATCGGGCACAAACTCGGCCTTGAAGATCGCGGCATCGTAGGTCTTGGTTCCGGCGATGCTGTTCAGATCGCCGTCATTGTCCACGCCCTTCGTGTCGGTTGAATGGGACGCGGTCTGGTTCGCCTCGCCCTTGGCATTGGTGAAATCACTGGCCTTGCCGGTGGACAGGATCACCCCACTGTCCGACGGCGTGACCCCGGGTGCAACCTTCAGGCCATCGCTGTAGATGCCAGCCGAGGCAGGATCACCGGCATAGCTGGCGCTGACGATCTTGATCGAAGGGCCGAACATCGCATCGGCCATCTTCATCGCGTCGACGCCGGTCGTGATCGGCAGTTTCGTTGCAGTTACCATGGTCACTCTTTACGCGCGCAGAAGCGACGCCCAGCTTGGGACAAAACTCCTGCGGAAAAGCTAACGTCCGCTGCCGATACGCAGGCCATCGGGCATCAGTTGGGCCGGAAGGTGGCCTTGACGGGCGGAACTGCGGCACCATTGACAAAATCTCCGGCACTTGCCACTGCGGGTTGCACCTGAGGGGCGAAGGCGGGGCAGCAACATGGACGCGGCGGAAGAGGACGACAAGGCCGAACCCCAGCCCGGCGCGGGTCCGGCTGCGCGCCCGAAGCGCCCCCAGCAAGTCTTTACCCTGGTGGTCGAGGTTGGGCGCAAGGCGGGTGACGGTCTGCCGGCAAAGGCCACGGGCGCGGGCCTTGTGATCTATGCCAGCGGCGTTGACGAAGCCGAAGCCGTGCGCGAGACCGTGGCCATCCTGAAAGAGGCCGACCTCGCACCGCTGGAGGTGACCGGGCACGGCACGCTGGACGAAAGGCTCAAGGCGGGTGACGAGATCGACCCCGAGGAACGGGCGCTGATGGATCGGGCGCTGTCCGAAAACTCGGTCATCGTCGCAGAGATGACACCGTTCTTTGACTGAGCCCGGCGACACGCCTTGCGGTTGCGGGCTGGGTCGGCAACGGGTAGTGATGTCCGTCACCGCCCCATGGATGCCCGCATGACGATCCTTTCCGCCAATCACCCGGCTGATCCTCTTGATCCTGCCGAGTTGACCGCCCGGCTGATCCGCTGTCCTTCGGTCACCCCGGCCGAAGGTGGCGCGATCACCCTCCTGGCCGAGGTGCTGACCGGCGCAGGCTTTGCCTGCACGCGCGTGGACCGGGGCGGCATTGCCAACCTTTATGCCCGCTGGGGCCAGCGCGGGGCGAACCGGTCCTTCGGCTTCAACGGGCATACCGATGTCGTCCCCGTCGGCGATGCCGCCGCCTGGACGCATGACCCCTTCGGCGCCGAGATCGTGGACGGCGTGATGTATGGCCGGGGCGCCTGCGACATGAAATCCGGCGTCGCGGCCTTTGTCGCGGCGGCAGTGGATTTCGTGCGGCGGACCCCCCCCGATGGTGCCGTGATCCTTGCGATCACCGGCGATGAAGAAGGCGAAGGCAAGGATGGCACAGTGGCGATCCTGGACTGGATGGCCTTCAACGGCGAGCGGATGACCGATTGCCTGGTGGGCGAACCCACCTGCCCGCACGAGATGGGCGACATGATGAAGATCGGCCGTCGCGGGTCGATGACGGCGCAGATCACGGCGACGGGCGTGCAAGGGCACAGCGCCTATCCGCACCGGGCGAAGAACCCGCTGTCTGCGCTGGTCAGATTGCTGGCGGGGCTGGACAGTGAACCGCTGGATCGTGGTACCCCGCATTTCGACCCCTCGACCCTGGCGATCACGACGATTGATTGCGGCAACCCGGCAACAAACGTGATTCCGGCAAGGGCGAGCGCCAACGTCAACATCCGGTTCAACGACACCCATTCCGGCGACACGCTGTCGGCCTGGCTGAAGTCCGAAGCCGAAGCGGTTTCTGAGGCTACAGGCGTGGCCTTTGACCTGAAGATCGGCATTTCGGGCGAGGCGTTCCTGACCCCACCGGGCGAGCTGTCGGCGTTGATCGCGCGGGCGGTTCAGGCCGAAACCGGGCGCAAGCCGGTGGCCTCTACCTCGGGCGGCACGTCGGATGCGCGATTCGTCAAGGATCACTGTCCGGTGGTGGAATTCGGCCTGGTCGGAAAGACCATGCACCAGGTCGATGAACGGGTGGAGGTGGCGCATATCCACACGCTCAAGGCGATCTATGGTCGCATCCTGCAGGACTACTTCGCATGACAGGGTCGACCCGGATCGAGGTGACGCGCGACATCGCCACCTGCCGTGCCTTGCGGCGTGAAGTGTTCATCGAGGAGCAGGGTGTCAGCGAGGCCGATGAAGTGGACGGTCTGGACGAGATGGCGATCCACCTCGTTGCGTTCGATGGCGATAGCCCGGTCGGCACCGCGCGGATTTTGGTCAAGGGTGAGACGGGCAAGATCGGCCGCGTCTGCGTCCGCGCCCTGGCGCGCGGCACCGGGCTTGGGGCTGCGCTGATAGGGGCGGCGCTTGAAGAATTGCGACAGCAGCCGGGCGTGATCCTGGCTACCCTCGGGGCACAAACCCGTGCGACAGGCTTTTATGAAAAGCTGGGGTTCCGCGTGGTGGGCGAGGCGTTCATCGACGCAGGAATTCCGCATCGCCAGATGGTTCTGGACCTGTGACAGGATGTAGCGCCGGGCAGCCGGGATCTGCGACCGCAGCCGCTGGCCTTTGCGGTCGCTGCCGGGTATCTGGTTGCCCTCGCCACCCTGGAAGGACCTGACATGGAATTGCCGGCCTATACCTCGCTCGTCACACTCTTGATCGTGATCTACTACCTTTGGATCGGGCTTTACGTTGGCATTGTGCGCGGCAAGGTCAAGATTGCCGCCCCTGCCGTGACCGGTGACCCGCTGCTGGAGCGTGCCTTGCGCGTGCAGATGAATGCGGTCGAAACCGCGCCCGCGATCCTGCCCGCACTTTGGCTTGCAGCACTTTGGCTCAGCGATATCTGGGCGGCGGCAGTCGGGCTGGTCTGGGTTCTGGCGCGTGTCGCCTACATGTCGCTTTACATGGCCAATCCGGCATCGCGCGGGCCAGCCTTCGGGGTGCAGTTTCTTGCCATCGTGATCCTGATCGGCATGGGCTTTGTCGGCGTGGGGATGGCCCTTCTTCAAGGCTGACCTTGCCGGAGGGATGGGCTTTGCGCTGGCTTCATGCTAGGCAGGCCGGATGAACGCGCTCCCCTCAAAAGACCAGATCCGCCAGTGGATCAGTGAAAACCCCGGCCTCTCGGCCAAGCGCGACATTGCCAAAGCCTTCGGCATCAAGGGCAATGGCCGGATCGAGCTGAAGCGTATCCTGCGTGAGCTTGAGGGCGAAGGCGTGGTCGAAAAGACCATGCGGCGGTTCCACGACAAGGGCGTCTTGCCCCCGGTGGCCGTTCTGCAGGTGCTGCCGCCCGATAGCGCGGGCGACCTTTACGCGCGGCCGCTGGAGGAAGGGGTGGATGACACCCCCCGCATTCTGATCATTGCAAAGAAGGGCGACCCGGCGCTAGGCGGGGGCGACAAGATTCTTGCGCGATTGGCCAAGGTGGATCTGGACGATTACGCCTATGAGGCGCGGCTGATCCGCAAGCTGGGGTCGAACCCGGCCAAGGTGCTTGGCGTGTTCCGGGTGAACGCGGAAGGCGGACGCATCCAGCCGATCGAGAAGGGGTCGGACAAGGAATGGCGCGTGTCTTCGGACCTGACGCTTGGCGCAAAGGATGGCGAACTGGTCGAAGCCGAAGCCGTCGGTGCGCGCCGTCTGGGCCTGCCTGCCGCGCGGATCGTGGCGCGTTTGGGCGATCCGGCGGGGCCACGGGCGGCCAGTCTGATTGCGATCCACCAGCACGGCATTCCCGACACTTTCCCCGATGCGGTGATCTTGGAGGCCGACCGCACCGAGCCGGTCGGTCTGAAGGGCCGCGAGGATCTGCGTGCGTGCGGTGCTGGCCGAGGCGGACAGCGATCCTGGCAATCCCGGCGGCTTCATCCTGTGGGTCGCGATTGCGGACGTGGCGCATTACGTGACGCCGGGGTCGGCGTTGGACCGTGAGGCGCGGAAGCGCGGAAATTCCACCTATTTCCCCGACCGTGTGGTGCCGATGCTGCCCGATATCCTGTCGGGTGATCTGTGCAGCTTGCATGAGGGCGTGGACCGCGCCTGTCTGGCCGTGCGGATGGTGATCGACGCGGATGGCCACAAGAGAAGCCACCGGTTTGTCCGGGGGCTGATGCGATCGGCGGCCTCCTTGAGCTATGAGCGGGTGCAGGCGGCTATCGACGGGACCCCGGATGACGTGACCGGGCCGCTGATGGAGCCGGTGCTGCGACCGCTTTATGCCGCCTACGCCGCGCTGGTACGCGCGCGGGAAGTGCGGCAGCCGCTGGAGCTTGACCTGCCGGAACGCAAGATCGTGCTGGATGACGCGGGGAAGGTGGCTTCGGTTGCGTTCAAGGACCGGCTGGACGCGCACAAGCTGATCGAGGAATGCATGATCCTCGCCAATGTCGCGGCCGCCGAAGAGCTGATCCGGCTGAAGCGGCCCTTGCTGTTCCGGGTGCATGAAGAACCCTCGCCGATGAAACTGGACGCCTTGCGCGAGGTGGCCGAAGGCGCAGGGATGACCCTTGCCAAGGGGCAGGTTCTGAAGACGCAGCACCTGAACCGTCTGCTGTCCCAGGCACAGGGGACCGAGTTTGACGAGCTGATCAACATCTCGACCCTGCGGTCGATGACACAGGCCTACTACCACCCCGAGAATTTCGGCCACTTCGGCCTGGCCCTGCGCAACTATGCCCATTTCACCAGTCCGATCCGCCGCTATTCCGACCTGATCGTCCACCGTGCGTTGATTGCGGGGCATGGCTGGGGGTCGGATGGACTTTCGGTCTGGGACATCGAGAACCTGGAGGAGACCGGCAAGCTTATTTCTGACGCCGAACGGCGCAGCATGGCGGCCGAGCGGGACACCAATGACCGGTATCTTGCGGCCTATCTTTCAGACCGGATCGGGGCGGAATTCGCCGGGCGCATCTCGGGCGTGCAGCGGTTTGGCCTGTTCATCCGGCTGGACGAGACCGGGGCCGACGGGCTGATCCCGATCCGGGCTCTGGGGCGCGAGTTCTTTCACTATGACGAGGCCAGCCAGACGTTGACGGGATCGGAAACCGGGCTGACCCTGGGGCTGGGGCAGAAGGTCATGGTGCGGCTTTCCGAAGCCGTGCCAGTGACTGGCGGGCTGATCCTCGAGCTTCTGTCGGTCGAAGGGGCGCTGATGAAACCAGCCGGACGGAAGTCGGGCAAGTACCACCCGCGCAAGCCGGTGCAGGCGGCGGCAAAGCGGCGGCTTGTGCGCAAGCCAAGATGACGGAGCGAACGGTCGAATGCGGATGATTGCCGGACTTGTGGGGGTGGTTCTGGCTTGCGGTCCGGTTCAGGCACAGACGATCCTGCCGGACGCAGATGAAGCGATGGAGGTCAAGATGGGCACGCAGGCGGGGCTTGAAGCCTGGGTGCAGGACTTCCGCCCCCGGGCACTGGCAGCCGGGGTTTCAGCGGCAACCTTCGACGCGGCTCTGCGAGGGGTGGAGTTCAACCCCAAGGTCGTGGAGCGTGACCGCAACCAGAACGAATTCACCAAGACCGTGTGGGATTATCTGGATACCGCCGTGTCGGATGACCGGGTGGCCTTGGGACGCAAGGCCCTGGAAACGCAGCGGACGACGCTGAACCGGATCGAGGCGGAATACGGCGTGGAGAAAGAGGTCGTGGTGGCGATCTGGGGGCTGGAAAGCGCCTATGGCACCTATCGCGGCGATCTGCCGGTGCTGGGCTCGCTGGCCACGCTGGCTTATGACGGGCGGCGGGGCGCGTTCTTCGAGGCAGAGCTGATCGCAGCCCTGAAGATCATCCAGGACGGGCATGTCAAGGTTTTCAGTGGCAGTTGGGCCGGGGCCAGCGGGCACACTCAGTTCATGCCGTCCAGCTGGGAAAGGTTCGCGGTCGACTTCGATGGCGACGGCAAGCGCAACCTCTGGGGCGACGATCCGGCTGATGCACTGGCCTCGACCGCCAACTACCTGCGGCATTGGGGCTGGACCACGGGGCAACCCTGGGGGCTGGAAGTGACGCTGCCGCAGGGCTTTGACTATGACCAGACGACCGAACGCGTGGTGAAACCGGTCGCCGACTGGCAGGCGATGGGCATCCGCACGGCCACGGGCGCAGACCTGCCCGACCATGGCCCCGGCTCCATTCTCTTGCCCGGCGGTCACCGGGGTGCCGCCTTCCTGATCTTCCCGAATTTCCAGGTGATCGAACGCTACAACACCGCCGATGCCTATATCATCGGCATCGGCCACCTTGCCGACCGCATCAAGGGCGGTCCGCCGATCGCCGCCGCCTGGCCGCGCGAGTTGCGCGCGCTCAATCTCGACGAACGCCGCGAACTGCAAGACCGGCTTGGCCGCGCCGGCTTTGACCCTGGCGGCGTTGATGGCCGCATGGGCCCCAAGACCATCGCTGCCGTCAAGTCCTTCCAGAAAGCGCGCGGCCTGGTGCCGGACGGCTATCCCAGCCTCGAGGTGCTGACCCTGCTGCGCTGAGCCCTCGCCTTTCACATTTGCCCAAATATCCCCGCCGGAGGCCCTTCGCCCGAGCCGGTTGCGCGCTTGCGCGCACAAGGCGAGACAAGGGCTTGCGCGGAACGCGCTCGATCTGGCCCCGGTACCAGGCCGCGATGCCACTGGTCGGGACCGCGCTGACATGGCAATATGTTCCATCTTTGTTCCCGCTGCCCGAGTCGCCCTTGCCCTTCATCGAACTCTCTGCCCTGACGAATTTCACCTTCCTCACCGGGGCTTCGCACCCCGAGGAGATGATCCTGCGCGCGGCCAAAATGGGAATGTCGGCACTTGCCGTGGCTGATGTGAACTCGGTCGCGGGGATCGTGCGAGCGCACACGAAAGCGCGGGAACTGGCGCGGGACGGCGGGCCGGTCGTGCGTCTCATTCCGGCGGCGCGGATCGTGCTGGCGGATGGCTTTGCCGTCACCTGCCTGCCACGCGACCGGGCGGCGTGGGGGCGGCTGTCGCGCCTTCTCAGCCTTGGTCGGCGGCGGGCCGCCAAGGGCGACTGCCGGCTGGACCTGCCCGATCTTCTGGACTGGGGCGCGGGGATGGAGATGCTGCTTCTGCCCCCCGGCCAGCGCCTGACCCTGGCCGAGGCGCCGCCTGATCCGATACTGGACCTTGCCCGCTGGCAGACGCATGCCCGCGCCCTTGCCCGGTGCTTTCCCGGTCAGGTCAGCCTGGTGATGGCACCGCAGTATGACGGGCAGGACCGCGACCGTTTCGGCCGTCTGGCCCGGCTTGCCGAAAGCCTGCGCCTTCCCACCGTCGCCAGCGGACTGCCCTTCCTGCACCACGGTGCGCGTCGTCGGCTGGCCGACACTCTCACCGCCATCCGTCTTGGTGTGCCGGTGGACAAGCTGGGGCGCCGCGCCCTGCCGAACAACGAAGGCCGCCTGAGATCCGAAGCCGAGATGCTCCGCATCTTCAAGGGTCATGAGCCCGCTGTCACCCGCGCCGGAGAGATCGCCTCGCGCGCAGCCTTTTCGCTGGACGAACTCAGCTACGACTACCCGTCCGAGAATGCACCCGGCGAAAGCGCCGCCCAGCGTCTTGCCCGGCTGGCCGAAGCCGGGTTGCGGTGGCGCTATCCCGAAGGTCCACCCGACAAGGCGCGCAGGCAGATGGCCCATGAACTGGCCCTGATCGGCAAGCTGCGATATGAGCCCTACTTCCTGACTGTCCACGACATCGTGGCTTTTGCGCGAGAGCGTGGCATCCTGTGCCAGGGGCGCGGGTCGGCGGCCAATTCGGTCGTCTGCTACGCGCTGGGGGTCACCTCGGTCTCGCCCGAGATCGGGACGATGGTGTTCGAACGTTTCATCAGCGAGGCGCGGAACGAGCCACCCGACATCGACGTCGATTTCGAACATGAACGCCGGGAAGAGGTGATCCAGCACATCTATGAAAAATACGGCCGCCATCGCGCGGGCCTTTGCGCCACGGTGATCCACTACCGGGGCAAGCGCGCGGTGCGCGAGGTGGGCCGGGCGATGGGACTGTCGGAAGACACCCTCGCCGCGATGTCGAGCCAGATCTGGGGTTGGGGCGGCCCGGGGGCGGTGACGGATACAAGGCTGGCCGAGATCGGGCTTGACCCCAAGGACCGCCGTCTCCGCCAGACCATGGCGCTGATCGACGAAATCCAGGGCTTCCCCCGGCACCTTAGCCAACATGTCGGCGGCTTCATCATCACCGAGGGGCGGCTGGATGAGTTGTGCCCCGTGGAAAACGCCACGATGGAGGACCGCACGATCATCCCCTGGGACAAGGACGACATCGACACGCTGAAGATCCTCAAGATCGACATTCTGGCGCTGGGGATGCTGAGTTGCATCCGCAAGGCGTTCGACCTTCTGGACCAGCACCACCACCAGCGGTTCACCCTTGCCACCCTGCCGCCCGAAGACCCCGAGACCTACCGGATGCTCTGCCGCGCCGACTCGCTTGGCGTCTTTCAGGTGGAAAGCCGGGCGCAGATGAACTTTCTGCCCCGGATGAAGCCGCGCAGCTTCTATGACCTCGTGATCCAGGTCGCGATCATCCGGCCGGGGCCGATCCAGGGTGACATGGTGCATCCGTTCCTGCGGCGCCGGAACGGGCAGGAAAAGGTGAGCTTTCCCTCGGACGAACTTGGCAAGGTGCTGGCCAAGACGCTTGGCGTGCCGCTTTTCCAGGAACAGGCGATGCAGATCGCCATCGTCGGCGCAGGGTTCACTCCGGAAGAGGCGGACCGGCTGCGCCGGTCGCTCGCCACGTTCAAGAAGCATGGCAGCGTCAGCGAATTTCACGACCGTTTCATCGGCGGCATGCTGGCGCGCGGCTATGATGAGGATTTCGCCAAGCGCTGCTTTGCCCAGATCGAGGGCTTCGGCAGCTACGGCTTTCCCGAAAGCCATGCGGCAAGCTTTGCGCTGCTGGTATACGCCAGCGCATGGATCAAGCGGCACCACCCCGGCATCTTTGCCTGCGCTCTTCTCAACAGCCAGCCGATGGGCTTTTACGCCCCCGCCCAGATCGTGCGTGATGCGCGGGAACACGGCGTCACGGTGCTGCCGCCCTGTATCCAGGCCAGCCAGTGGGACAATGTGATGGAATGGCAGGTCAATCCGGGTCAGCCACCGGAACTGGCCTTGCGGCTGGGTTTCCGGCAGATCAAGGGCCTTGCCGAGGATGAGGCGCGCTGGATCGTGGCTGCACGCGGCAACGGCTACCACAGGGTCGAGGATGTCTGGCGCCGCGCCGGGGTCGGCCCCGCCATACTGGCCCGGCTGGCCGAGGCTGATGCTTTTGCCGCCCTCGGCCTCACGCGCCGTGACGCGCTTTGGGCGGCCGAGGCGCTGACCCCCGGCCCGGCGCTGCCACTTTTCTCGGGTGATATCGAGGGTGAGGGGATCGTGGAACCCGCCCCGATGGCGCTGCTGCGGCCCTGGCTGGACGCGGCGTGAAGGGGCACGAACTTTCTGCGAAAGTTCAGAAGGGCATGATTTTTCGCCGCAAAATCAACCTTCGCAAACTTTCGCAGAAAGTTTGTCCTATCGAACCTGCACCTTCGCCCGCGCCGACCGGCCCTCGGCGTCGATCACGCTCAGCGTCACGAAGCCCGCGCCGGGCAGGGCCAACATCGTCTCGCGCGCATCCATGGCCACGACCAGCGGGACGCCATCTGCCAGCCAGGTGAAAGGGGCGGTCCCGCCGCTGACCCGGACCTTCAGGCCCGCAGGCAAAAGCTCTACCTCGGCCCCGTCGGGCGGGAAGGCTACGGCGGGGGCGTCGGCATCCGCCTTGAAGGCGGCGCTGCGCGAGCGGAACCGTTGCAGAGGCTGTGGCAGTTCGGCGTTTGAGACGAGAAGGGTCGAGGCAGGCGCGGGTGGCTGCGGGTCAAGCTTCGACTTCAGCCGGTTGAAGGCCTGGAACAGCACCGGGGCCGCCACATCCGCGCCAAAGGCCCCCGGCACCGGCGTGCCGTCCGCCCGGCCCATCCAGACCCCGATCACATGCGTCCCATCGAACCCGATCGCCCAGGCATCGCGGTGGCCGTAGGAGGTGCCGGTCTTGTAGGCCAAGCGGTTCGACGGCGCGCCCGGCGGCGGGGCAAGCCCGGCGAGGATGTCACCGATCTGCCAGGCTGCAACGGACGAGACGACGCGCTGACCCTCAACGCTGTCGGCGTCCATCCGATAGCGCAGCGGCCGCGCCACGCCGCCCCGCGCAAGCGTGGCGTAAAGCTGCACCATGTCCGTCAACGTCACACCGACCCCGCCCAGCGCAATCGCCAACCCCGGCTGGTCACCGGGAAAGACCGGATGCATTCCGGCCTTTTCCATCGCCGAGATGAGCCTGGCAGGACCCAGCGCGTCAGTCAGTTCCACGACGGGGATGTTGCGCGACAGTTGCAGCGCCTCGCGCATGCGGATGGTGCCCAGATACAACCGGTCAAAGTTCTGCGGGGCATAGGTGCCGAAACTCATCGGCGTGTCGTCGATCATCGTTTCGGGGTGGCCAAGCCCTTCGTCGAAAGCCAGCGCATAGACCAGCGGCTTCAACGTCGATCCAGGGCTGCGCAGCGCCTGCGTCATGTCGACAAAGCCTTGCCGCAGGTCGGCCTGATAGCCCGCCGATCCGACACTGGCGAGGATTTCGCCCGAGGCATGGTCGGCCACAAGGATCGCCACCTGCAACCGGTCCCCCCGGCCTTCGACGGCCTCCAGCGCCAAAGTCTCGAGTTTTTGCTGCAAGGGTCCGTCGATGGTCAGGACATGGGACGAGGCCGCCGGGTTTTCGGCCCTTGCCCGGTCGGCCAGATGGGGGGCCAGCGCCGGGAATGGCTTGCGCAAGCCCGGCACAAGCTCCCGCAGCGCCGCCTCTGCCTCATCCGCGTCGATCACGCCTTCGCCCACAGCGCGCGCAAGCACCCGGTCCCGCGCGGCCTCGGCCCGGTCGGCGGCCCGGTCGGGGCGGCGGGTCTCGGGGCTTTGCGGGATGGCGACCAGCAGGGCGGCCTCGGCCGGGGTCAGTCGCAGGGGTTCCTTGCCGAAGTAGCTGATCGAGGCGGCGCGGACGCCTTCGAGGTTGCCGCCAAAAGGGGCGAGGTGCAGGTACAGCTGCAGGATCTGGTCCTTGGTCAGCCGCCGCTCCAGCGCCAGGGCGACCCGCATCTGCCGCAGCTTGCCGCCGACCTTGCCGGTCGTGCCCTCCTCCAACAGTCGCGCAACTTGCATCGTCAGGGTCGAGCCGCCCGAGATGACCCGGCCATTCCACGCCGCCTGCAGAACCGCCCGCGCCAGTGACCGCAGGTCCACGCCGGAATGTTCGCGAAAGCGCTTGTCCTCATAGGCCAGAAGCATTTGCAGATAAAGCGGGTCCACCTTGTCCGGTGGCAGGGCCAGCCGCCAGCGACCGTCGGCAACGGTGTAGGCGCGCAGAAGGGTGCCGTCGCGGTCAAGCACCTCGACCGAGGTTTCGACCACGAGGGGGGGCAGGATGGTGGCGTCGATCCAGACATCGAAACGGTCCCGGCCAAGGGCGATCAGCCAGAGGCAGGCGACAAGCAGGAAAATCCAGCGCGCGCGCATTATCCGGCCAGGCTCGTCAAGCACTCCTCGCGGTCGCCATCCCCGACGAGTGCACGAAGTGCTCGACGAGGTTTGTGAGACCGCGCAGAAGGTTTGATGACGGCGGGCATGTCGGGTCTTTTTTCCATGGGTTTGCTGGGGGCTGGCGTCACAAGGTTTGAGGATATCACGGGTTGAAGCGGCCAACTAGGGACGCTTGCAGACTCTGGTGTCAGAGGTAAGCCGTTGAAAAACTTAGGAAGCGCCAGGGGCCGAAAGGATGCGAAGGGAACCGATCGGTTCCCGGTTCCCTTCCCTTTCAAGGAAGGTTTGCGACCGAATACTCAGGTCCAATCCTCAAGCCAAGGATTGTCGGTCATGTCCTCCGCAAGCTGGGCTGCGACACGCGCTTCGGTCGTCCTTGTGGCACGAAGGTCTTCCTGAAGGAGTGGCGCGGCGGCAGTGCTGAATTCCACGTTCAAGGCTTTGATCTTGGCCCAAAGATCATGCACTGTCCGATGCATCACAAGCCAGAAGGGCGTCACCACCGCGACTGCCAAAAGGCCCTCAACGGGACCTGGAAAGGGCCAAAACAGGCGGAGGTGGTGGATTCCATCCTGCAAGCCGCCGGGGTCGGAAAATGGTGCTTGCCATCTCGGATACCGTCGGACTGCCCGGCGCCCCGGAAACCAATCGCAGCGTCCGCGACTGGCGCAAGCGCCTCGGAATCCCCGTGCAGAGATACGGGAAGCGCTTCACATCTTCCCTCTCGAACCTCCCCGATGTGGTCCGCCGCGCCTGGCTTGAGCCTTGCACCCATGAAGCGGCGGCACATGCGGCCCTGCATGAGGCCGCGCCCGCGGTGCGGGACCGGGCGGACAGGAAAGGCGCAATCGTTCGCTTTCTGACCGCGCGTCGCAGGGCGGGGATGAGTCCGGCCCAGGCTCTGACCGCCCTGCGCGCGGCTTCCGGCCCTTGGCGAGGGTGCGCCGCGCTATGGCAACCGGCCCGGTATGGCAACCTTTGCCCAGCTTGAGCTGATCCGCGAGTTTTGGCGCGAGCTGCATGACCAGACAGCCTGCGACGATCAGGCCCCAACCGGCTGTCTTCTGAAATACCACATGGTCAGCTCCATGCGCTTCCTCACCCTGGACGCGGCGCGCAAGGTGATCGTCGCCTTGAAGGCCTGGAAAGCTCGGCCGAGACGCGAGGCCTGACCAGGTGCAGACCCAAGCCAAGGGGTGGGCTGAAGGGACCGCCCCTTTGGCTTCGTAGGAGGGCCGAGAAAGGCTCTTCTCTCGTTCGGGCCACCGCGCCCAGCGAAAACCCCTCAACCCGTTTGATTTTGCCGGGAGTGCTTTTAATTTTTCAATCCGGCGCGAGGGTGACCGTGCGCTTGACCGAACCGACGCCAAAGGCCATGTTTCGCGGAGGAACGGTGACCACGGAAACCGGGGTCCGTGACTTCACCGCAAGGTGCTATTGAATGAGGGTTTCCCGACCCTCCACCGTTCCCCCAGCCTTCCCGCGCGGCGATTTTTATGCTACCGCAGTCGGGCGCGGTGTACCCCGATGGGCAAGGGGGTCCAGGGTCAGCCCCAAGGGTTGACCCTGGATTGATGTTGGTTCGAGTCCAACCCCGCGCGACCTTCCCTCTTGCCCCGAATGCGCCCTTCGGCCACCTTACGCGGGCAGGCGCGACACGGTGACATTCTCCCGGCCGTGGCACGTCCCTTCGGGGCCGGAGCGCCATGTGGGGTTTCCGGGAAACCGGCAGGGAGGCCCCACCGCCTGCACCCCTCACCTTTCCCCGCAAGGGCTTTCGGTTGGTTCTGATCTTCCCGGCTTGTTACACCTTTTCCAGCAATGGCGCGGACCCGCGCTGACCATCGACCCCGCAACCGGTACTGTGATCAATGTCAGCAACATGCAAGCCGGGGCCGACATCGCACGCACCTTTCGCGCGACGGATGTCAGCGTCAGGGGCCGGTTGATAAAGGGATGATGGACAGCGCCCCGGTACTGAACGGCCGAACCGTGCTGTGTATGAGACAGTGTTCCCGTGCGCGCTGCAAAGAAGATAACGTGACCGGCTCTGTCGTTCAAGCCTCGCGAGTCCACCCATGCCATGGGTGACCAGATGACCAGCCCTTCGGCGTCAAGGATTGACCTGCCGACGATCCGCACCGCCATCAAACAGGCGCACCGCTCGGGCATTCCGGCGCCCATCGCATCGGACCCCGAGCTTGACGCCTTCATCCGGGCCCGCACCGGCCAGATGACCTTTGCCCGGATCGTCGCAGAAGTCGCCGCTGCCTTCCCGCCGCACCGTCGCAAAAGCATGTCCGCCCTCAGTCGATGGTGGAAGTCCAATAGGCAAACCCCACCAAAGCCCGGCTGATCCCGCTTGAAGGTGGATGGTCCGGGCACTGACGGACACTTCCGGCCTCAGACCCTTTGAAACCTGCTATTCGGAACATCTGACAGCACACCGTTTTCCGGATGGCACCCCGCCTCTCCTCCCCCTCTCAGGCGGGGGAGGAGAGGCGCGTATGCCGACTGTCGTTCCATGCCTCAGGGCGAAATGGTGACGCTGCCGGTCTCGCCCCGCGCGCGGAAGTCGGGGCGGTACATATCCTCGACCGAGGCCGCCGCATGGTGGAACGTGCCGGGGCTGACGGCACGAACGACATAGGCCAGCCGGAAAGGCTGGTCCGATGACCAGTCCACCGCCGTCAGGAACCGGTCCTGCCGGAACTCGGAGTGCTGGACATCCTGCAAGGCATCCAGCCAGCCAAGCTCGGAGGTCGAGCCTGCCGACATCAGGTTCGGGTTGTCGATCTCGAACCCGGCCGGAAGCGGATCGCTGACCATCAGCCGCGCCTCGCCATAGGCGAAGGGCGTGACCTCCAGCACCACGACCATGCGGGTGCCTGCCGTGACACCTTCGCGGACGCCAAGTTCCTGCCCGTCCATCGTGTAGTAGGTTCGCGTGATCGCATAGCCGTTGCCGCCCGCCGGTTCGGCTGCGCTGGGGACGCCGAAGGTCGTGACGGTCAGCGTGGTGTCGGCGCCGTCGTTCTTCACCACGACCGGGGTTGCGTCACCGGCCTGCAGCACCCGCACCAGCGGGCCATCGGCGGGCTTGCCGTCGATGGTGATGCCATCCACACCCGGCCGGTCGATCAGCGCATTCGCGGCCAGAAGCGCCCAGGTCGCCTCTTGCGTCGACAGGACATTGCCTTGCACCGCGATCCGGTCGGTCAGCGCCTCGCGGTCCACCGCGTTTGACCCGGCCTCGACCGCCAGCGTCAGCAGCGCCGCCGTATCGCGGAAGCGGGTGCCGTAGTCGACGCGCCAGTATTGCCCGTCATCCGGCCCGAGAGCCGCCATCTTCGCGCCGGCCTTGCGGAACATCGCATCCGCCCGCGCCTGATCGCCGTAACTGGCCAGTGCCGCCGCAAGCTGGGCCTGGGCGATGGGGGTCGAGAAGTCGTCGCCCTTCACGTCGGCATAATAGCGCAGGTCACCGATGGCCGCCGCCCCTTCGCGCGCCAGCACCATGAGAGCGTAGGCCAGCGCCTCACCCCCGCCATTGGTTTCGGCGCTGAAATCAGGGGAATAGTTCACCTGATTGCGCAGGTTCGCCAGCGCGTTGCGGAAGGCGAGGTCGGGCACTGCATACCCTTGGGCCTTGGCCCGGCTGAGGAAGTCGGTGACATAGGCATCCAGCCA
>JAPLPF010000019.1 GCA_026400325.1 Rhodobacterales bacterium | reverse complement strand
CAGATCACCTCGCCGGTGGCGGCATCGACGATGTCGAACTGCGGACGGGTGCCGCGCACGCGTTCGGGGAAGAACCTGGTGACCCAGCCCTTGTTCTTCACATGCTTGTACATGACGGTCTGGTAATAGGCATCCATGATGCCTTCCTGGTCCATGCCAAGCGCATACAAGAGCGTCGTCACCGGCAGCTTCCGGCGGCGGTCGATGCGCGCAAAGACCACGTCCTTGGCGTCAAATTCAAAGTCCAGCCACGACCCGCGATACGGGATGATGCGGCAGGCGAACAGAAGCTTGCCACTGGAGTGGGTCTTGCCCTTGTCATGGTCGAAGAACACGCCGGGCGACCGGTGCATCTGGCTGACGATCACCCGTTCGGTGCCGTTCACGATGAAGGTGCCGTTATGCGTCATCAGGGGCATGTCGCCCATGTAGACGTCCTGTTCCTTGATGTCCTTGACCGACCGGGCCCCGGTGGTTTCATCAACATCGAACACGATCAGGCGCAGCGTCACCTTCAGGGGGGCGGCATAGGTCATGTCGCGCGACTGGCATTCGTCCACGTCGTATTTCGGCTTTTCCAGCTCGTACTTGACGAACTCCAGCACCGAGGTCTCGTTGAAATCCTTGATCGGGAATACCGACTGGAACGTGCCCTGGATGCCCTCGCCGTCCAGCGGCTTGTCGCTGTCACCGGACCGCAGAAACAGGTCGTAGGAGGATTTCTGAACCTCGATCAGGTTCGGCATCTCCAGCACTTCACGGATTTTGCCGAAATAGCGGCGGATGCGTTTCTGGCCAACATAAGCTTGCGCCATGTCTTGGGTCACCTTTCATTTTCGCTGGCACGCCACCCGTCGGGCCACGGGTGCGCACCGCATGCGAAGAGGCCGATCACCGGGTTCCATTCGTGCCACCCGTCCCGAAGGGTGGCTCCCGAACCCGCATCGCACCTGGAAAGGGGCTTTCACGCCAAAGCCCCTTTCAAGACGCGCATGGCTGGGACCGACAGTGTCGGACCCAGCCCTGATATGCCGGGGGCGATCCCGCGAGGGGGCCCCCGATTGTCCGATTACTTCAGCTCGGCCTTGGCGCCAGCTTCTTCGAACTTCTTCTTCATCGCCTCGCCGTCAGCTTTCGAGACGCCTTCCTTGATCTTGCCGCCAGCTTCCGTCAGGTCCTTGGCTTCTTTCAGACCAAGACCGGTCAGTTCGCGCACGACCTTGATCACGTTGATCTTGTTCGCGCCAGCTTCCAGAAGCACGACGTCGAATTCGGTCTGCTCTTCGGCCGGAGCGGCAGATGCCGCAGCCGGACCAGCGGCCATCATGACGGCGCCACCGGCTGCCGGCTCGATGCCGTACTTGTCTTTCAGGATGGTTTTGAGTTCCTGGGCCTGGAGAAGGGTCAGACCAACGATCTCTTCGGCGAGTTTGTTCAGATCAGCCATTTTGCTCATTTTCCGTATGTTAAGATGGGTTCCAACGGCGCGGTTTCAACCACGCGGGACAAGGGATCAGGCCCCCGACTAAGCGGCAGCCTTCTCCTCGATGGTTGACAGGATGCTTGCGATGTTCGCACCAGGCGCGCCAATGGCCCCGGCGATGGCAGAGCCCGGAGCCCCGATGCACGACACGATCTGAGCGATAAGCTCTTCACGCGACGGCATGGAAGCCACGGCCTTGACACCGGCCTGGTCCAGAACCGTGTCACCCATTGCCCCGCCGATGATGACGAAATTCTCGTTCGTCTTGGCGTAGGCCTCGCAGACCTTGGCCGCAGCCACGGGGTCTTCCGAGAAGGACATCACGGTCATGCCCGTGAGAAGGTCACCCATCTTTGCAGCGGGCTTCCCTTCAAGGGCGATCTTGGCGAGCGTATTCTTGGCAACGCGAACGGACCCACCCACGTCGCGAAGCTTCGCGCGAAGGTCCTGCATCTGTGCAACCGTCATTCCCGCGTAGTGGGATACCACCACGACGCCAGAGCTTTCGAAGATCTGGCCGAGTTCTTCGACCACTTTCTCTTTTTGGGCTCTATCCACAGTTTCACTCCAAGTGTGGGGGTTTCCCCCCGGCTCATGTTTGCCCCTTTGGCAAGGGGCGTTCGGGTCCGCAAAAGGTTCCCGAAACCAAGATCACCACGAAGGGTGCCCCAAATCTCGTTCCCCATCTCGGGCAGGATTTATGGCGTTTGCGCGCCACCCACCGTCTCGGACAGAACCGGGCGTTTCCGCCCGGGTAGCACCCTCACCTCACGGCTCGGGATTTCGTAGGTCGGGGCCTGCCCCGGCTCGCTTACGCCTGCGTTGCCGAGGCGATATCGACCGAAACGCCGGGGCCCATGGTGGACGACAGCGACACCTTCTTGACGTAGGTGCCCTTGGCGCCCGACGGGCGGGCCTTCGACACGGCTTCGACAAAGGCGCGGATGTTTTGCGCCAGTTTGTCTTCGGTGAAGCTTACCTTGCCGATCCCGGCATGGATCACGCCGGCCTTTTCGACCTTGAACTGCACTTCGCCACCCTTGGCTGCTTCAACGGCCGTTTTCACGTCCATCGTCACGGTGCCGACCTTCGGGTTCGGCATCAGGTTGCGCGGCCCGAGGATCTTGCCCAGACGGCCGACCAGCGGCATCAGGTCCGGCGTCGCGATGCAACGGTCGAACTCGATCTTGCCGGACTGGATGGTTTCCATCAGGTCCTCGGCGCCAACGATATCCGCGCCAGCAGCCTTGGCCTCATCAGCCTTGGCACCACGGGCGAACACCGCCACGCGCACGGTCTTGCCCGTGCCGTTCGGCAGCTGCACCACACCACGGACCATCTGGTCGGCATGGCGCGGATCAACCCCAAGGTTCATCGCGATTTCCAGCGTCTCGTCGAACTTGGCCGAAGCCGCGCCCTTGATCAGCTTCACCGCATCTTCGACCGAGATCATGGTCTTGCCAGCGAAGGCTTCCGTCGCCTTGGCGACACGTTTTGCAAGCTTTGCCATGGTGTCAGCCCTTCACTTCGATGCCGCAGGACCGTGCCGAGCCCAGGATGATCTGCATCGCAGCTTCAACCGAGTTCGCGTTCAGGTCCTTCATCTTCGTTTCGGCGATCTTGCGCAGCTGGGCTGCGGTGATCGAACCGGCGACGTCATGGCCCGGCTTGACCGACCCCTTGGCGCGGTTGCGCTTGCCGACCGACGGCAGACCGGCGGCCTGCTTGATCAGGAAAGCGGCCGGGGCGGTCTTGAACTCCAGGCTGAACGACTTGTCCTGATAATAGGTGATGATCACGGGCGTGGGCGTGCCGGGTGCCACGTCAGCGGTCTTTGCGTTGAATTCCTTGACGAAGGCCATGATGTTCAGGCCGCGCTGACCCAAGGCCGGGCCAACCGGCGGGGATGGGTTCGCCTGCCCCGCCTTCACTTGCAGCTTCAGGCTGCCGATAATCTTCTTGGCCATCTGGCCTCTCCTTTGTCACCGTTACTCTGCTTCTCGCAGAGGTCCCGGGTCAGGCCCGGGACAGGGTTTAGTGGTCCGGTCCGTCACCCCGGAAAGGGGCACTCGCCTCCCACACGTTCCTCAGTTCCCTTTCGAGACCTGAGTGAATTCAAGTTCAACGGGCGTCGCCCGGCCGAAGATCGACACGGTCACCTTCAGGCGGTTGTGCGCCTCGTCCACATCCTCGACCATGCCCGAAAAGCCCTCGAACGGACCATCGGTCACCTGCACGGTTTCGCCGATGTCGAAGCGGATCAGGTTGCGCGGCGCTTCCAGACCTTCCTCGACCCGGTTCAGGATCATGTTCACTTCGCCGTCGCGCATCGGCATCGGGCGGCCTTGCGGGCCCAGAAAACCAGTCACGCGGTTGATCGACGAAATGAGGTGATAGCCCCGGTTCGACATGTCCATATGCACCAGCACATAACCAGGCATGAACCGCCGTTCGGACGTCACCTTCTTGCCGCGACGAACCTCGATCACCTCTTCGGTCGGGACCAGAACCTCGTCGATCTCTTCCTCAAGACCGGCATCGGCGACGGCGGTCTTGATCTGTTCGGCAACCTTCTTCTCGAAGTTCGAGAGAACGCTCACCGAATACCACCGCTTCGCCATCGTCACATTCTTTCCTACTGCTCGGGCCTGCTGCCCGGGGCCTTTTGGCCACCCTGGTCGTCACTGCCCGGAACAAAAAACAGCGCGCACCCCGAATCGATGCGCGCCGGTGTCCCTTTGATTGGCGTCGAGTTATCGCCTGCCCGGCCCCATTGCAAGGGGGAACCGCCGGGCAAGAGGCACCCGCAGCCTAAGGACCCGCAGCCTCAGGACCCGATGATCGCGGTCAGGCCGGTCTTGATCGCAAGATCGGTCAGACTGAAGAAGGTCGCCGCCAGCGCCGACAGGATGAACACCATGAGCGTGGTCAGCAAGACCTCGCGCCGGGTCGGCCAGACGACCTTGGCGACTTCCCCGCGCACTTGCTGCAGGAACTGAAGGGGGTTCGTGATGGCCATGGGATACTCGCGGTTGGATTGACGGTCAGATACGGGTTCCGCGCGGGGAATTCAAGTCGGTGGACAGCGCAGGTCGGTCATCAGCCCCATGGTCAGAAGCTTTCATGCCAATACGCTTGATCAGCCCCGAGAAACCGGCAACGGTGACCGCACGCAAGCGCGACCCTGAGACGTGCCTGCCATGAGGAAGTCATTCGGATGATGTCGATATTGACACTACATCCCCACCAGACCGCACCGAACCGGCGGGCGTGCCGATGACAAGAAGCATCTCGACAGTATTTGCAGAGTGGCGGTTCCTGCTGCTGACACTCCTCATCTGTACGTTTCTGCTGATCATCCCGCTGATCGCAGGAAGCTTGCCAGTCCAGATTGTGCTTGAGGCGCTGCTGATGGTGGCAGTGCTGACTACCGTGTCGGCCAACCCGAGTTGGCACAAACTGCGCCGCGTGCTGGTTGCGCTGTGGTTGGTGTCCCTTTTGGGGTCACTTGTTCCTGCGGTCCAGATACAGACCCGTCTTTGGCAGGCTTACCGCACGGTTGAACTTCTGACGAGCGTGCCGCTGCTTGCCGTGTTGGCAACGGGAATGCTCGCGTTTGTTCGGCGCCAACGGTTGCTGACCGTCGACAGCATCTTCGCCACCGTGGCGGCATACCTGTTGCTGGCGTTGCTGTTCACGCAAATCTATCTGTGCCTGATGACCTGGGACCCGGCCAGCTTTTCGCTGCCGGTCGAGGCTGCCGGCCGACCGGTCCACCTGCTGCAGGCCGACATGACCTACTTCAGCCTGGTTACGCTTGCCACAGTGGGTTACGGAGACGTTCTGCCGGCCACCCACATGGCGCGCATGTTCGCCATGTTTCAGGCAGTGGTCGGGCAGTTCTACGTGGCGGTGGTCGTCGCTCTGTTCGTAGGCATGTATTCATCCCAGCGGAAAGTCTGATTCAGCCACAGGGCGGCGGCATCTGCTCCACACCCCACCGCCCGATTCGCCCCGCATGGTTATCGGCCCGTCCAGCCTGTCACCTGCAAGCCATAGGCCAGACGCGTGCCAGACGATTCCCCTTCCGTTAATCCGCCCGATTAACCCATATTCTGTAAGGATCTAGACCACTTCGCCCGCGTCGAGCCGGGCCAGCACTCTTTCCGCCCCCGCAAGCACCCTTTCCCTATGCCCTTCGTCCATCCCGTCCCAGACCCGGTACATCTGGCCCATCCTGGGGTTCACCTTGAACCGCTCCCGGTGGCGGGTCAGGAAGTGCCAGTACAGAAGGTTGAAGGGGCAGGCCCGATCCCCGGTTTTCTCTTTCACCCGATAGTGACAACCGCCGCAATGATCCGACATCCGGTCAATGTAAGCCCCTGAGGATACATAGGGTTTTGATCCAAGAAGGCCTCCGTCGGCGAACTGGCTCATGCCAAGGGTGTTCGGCGCCTCGACCCATTCGAAGGCATCAATATAGACCGACAGATACCAGTCATGCACCCGGGCCGGGTCCACCCCCGCCAGCAGCGCAAAGTTGCCGGTGACCATCAGCCGCTGGATGTGGTGGGCATAGGCCAGATCGCGGGTCTGCCCCACGGCGGCAGCCATGCAGGCCATCCGCGACTCACCGCCCCAATACATCTCCGGTAGCGCGCGGGAATGGCCCAACGCGTTGCGGGTCAGATACTCCGGCCCCTGCAACCACCAGATTCCACGCACATATTCCCGCCAGCCGATGATCTGCCGGATGAACCCTTCGGCCGCCGCAATCGGAACATCGCCCCGCTTCCAGGCGTCCTCGACGGCGAGGCAGACCTCCATCGGGCCCAAAAGCCCAAGGTTCAGATAGGGCGAGATCAGCGCATGGCTCAGGAACGGTTCCCCCTCCAGCATCGCGTCCTGTTCCTCGCCAAAGCGGGGCAGCCGGTCGGCCACGAAGTCGGCAAGGGCAGCAAGCGCCCCTGCGCGGTCGGTGGCCCAGCGGAACGGGCGCAGGCGACCGAAATGGGCGAACCGAAGCTCGACCATATCAAGCACGTCCTCGACCACCGCATCCGGCGCGGCATCCCGTGGCCGCGCGCGCAGCAGGTCCGTCTTCGCGGGCTTGCGGTTGTCGGGGTCAAAGTTCCACTGGCCGCCTGCCGGCTGGTCGCCTTCCATCAGAAGCCCGGTCTTGCGGCGCATGTCGCGGTAGAACCACTCCATCCGAAGCTGCTTTCGACCGTCGGCCCAGGCGGCGAACTCGGCCTCGGACGCGATGAAGCGGTCGTCCGGCAGCACGGTGACCGTCAACGGCAGATCTTCAAGGTCCTGCAGCACACGCCATTCGCCGGGCTTGGTCGCCAGCACCTCAGCCGCGCCGAACTCCGCCGCCCGCCTGAGCAACTCCCCTGAAATCGTTTGGGAATTCTCCGCATCCTCCAGCCGGGAATAGGCGACCCGCCAGCCTTCCCCCTCCAGGGCAACGGCGAACTTCCGCATGGCAGACAGGATCAGTGCGATCTTCTGCGGATGGTGTGGCACGCTGGTGCCTTCGCCCATCACTTCGGCCATCACCACCACATCCCGCGCCTTGTCGGCCGCCCTCAGTGCCGCCACATCCGGGGTCAGCTGGTCCCCCAGCACCAGGACCAGCCTCACCATGGCACGGCCTTGCCCTGCCAGTCGAAGAACCCGCCGGTATCGCCCGGTCCAAGCCCGTCCAGTACGGTCAGCAGGCTTTTCGCGGCCACCTCTGGCGCCACTGCCGGATGCCCCGCCCGCTGCGACGGCGCCAACGCCGTCTCCACCGTCCCCGGGTGCAAGCTGACCAGCACCGATTGCGGGTGCGTGCGTGTGGACTCGATGCTGGCGGTCCGCAGGATCTGGTTCAGCGCAGCCTTTGCCGCCCGGTAGCCGTACCAGCCGCCAAGGGCATTGTCCCCGATTGACCCCACCCGCGCCGAAAGAACCGCCAGCTTTGCCACCCGATCGCGCGGCATCAGCCGCAAGCCATGCTTGATCACAAGGGCCGGACCGATGGCATTGACCGCGAACTGCCGCGCCAGCCCCTCTGCCGTTACCACCCTCAAGGATTTTTCCGGTCCCTCGCCATTCAGGACAAGCGCGCCGGTCGCAACAATCACCAGATCGAACCCGGGGTCCAACGCACCCAGAACCGACGCAACCGACGCTTCCGACGTGACATCCAGCCCATCCCCACGCCGCGACAGACCCAAGACTTCGCCCCGCTGCCGCAGGGCCGAAACCAGCGCCCCGCCAATCCCGCCTGACGCTCCGATCACCAGTGCCCGCACGTCCCGAACTCCTTTACTTTTCTTGACACATAGCGCCGCCCCGCTTTGCGCCCATGCTTTCCTTTCTGCAAAACATCCCCGCCAGAGGCACCGCCGGCGCCGCGTGTGCAATCCTGGCAGGACATTCCTCCGGCAGCGCCGCTTGCGGGGTCTCGATGGCCCCGCAAGCGGCCCGAGCCTTCGGGAAAATCCCCCTTTCCTTCGCCGATTTCCTCCGTATGATCCTGTGCATGACCAAGGCACACCACATTCCTGCCGCCGCTGGGGCCAACCGCCCTGCGCTTTTCCTTGGCCTTCTCCTTCTTAGCCGCCTCTGAGCGTGCCCCCGGGCGCGACCGCTCAGAGGTGACCAGCGCCAAAACGCACCAAAAGCTAAGAGACAAGGACCCAAAGCCATGACCCAACAAGACCGTGTCGTGATCTTCGACACCACGCTGCGCGACGGAGAACAATCGCCAGGCGCCACAATGACCCATGAAGAGAAGCTGGAAATCGCTTCGCTCCTTGACGAGATGGGCGTCGACATCATCGAGGCCGGCTTTCCCATTGCCAGCGAAGGCGACTTCGCCGCCGTCAGCGAAATCGCGAAACGGGCGAAGAACAGCACGATCTGCGGCCTTGCCCGTGCCAACCTCAAGGACATCGACCGCTGCTGGGAGGCTGTGAAACATGCCCGCTCTCCCCGCATCCATACCTTCATCGGCACCTCGCCCCTGCACCGCGCCATTCCGAACCTCGACATGGACCAGATGGCCGGGCGGATCCATGACACCGTGACCCATGCCCGCAACCTGTGCGACAACGTCCAGTGGTCACCGATGGACGCGACACGCACCGAGCACGACTACCTTTGCCGCGTCGTCGAAATCGCGATCAAGGCGGGGGCTACCACGATCAACATCCCCGACACCGTCGGCTACACCTATCCGATGGAGTCGGCCAAGATCATCCGGATGCTGCTGGAGCGCGTCCCTGGCGCCGACGAGATCATCTTTGCCACCCATTGCCACAACGACCTTGGCATGGCGACCGCCAACGCCCTGGCGGCGGTTGAGGCGGGTGCCCGGCAGATCGAATGCACGATCAACGGCCTTGGCGAACGCGCCGGCAATACCGCGCTTGAGGAAGTCGTCATGGCGATGCGGGTCCGCAACGACATCCTGCCGTTCCAGACCGGCATCGACACCACCAAGATCATGAACCTCTCGCGCCGCGTTTCCCAGGTTTCGGGCTTTCCGGTCCAGTTCAACAAGGCCATCGTCGGCAAGAACGCCTTCCTGCATGAATCCGGCATCCATCAGGACGGTGTTCTGAAGAACGTCCAGACCTTCGAGATCATGCGCCCCGAGGATATCGGCCTGTCCCAGGCCAATATCGCCATGGGCAAGCATTCCGGCCGCGCCGCGCTGCGCGCGAAGCTCAAGGAGCTGGGCTTCGATCTTGCCGATAACCAGCTGAACGATGTCTTCGTCCGCTTCAAGTCGCTCGCCGACCGCAAGAAGGAAATCTACGACGACGACCTGATCGCGCTGGTGTCGGACGAACAGACGAATGACGCCTACGAATACCTTCAACTCAAGAAGCTGCGCGTGGTCTGCGGCACCGAAGGCCCGCAAGAGGCCGAAATGGTTCTGAGTGTCGACGGGGTGGACCACCACATAGACGCCACCGGTGACGGTCCGGTGGATGCGGCCTTCATGTGCGTGAAGATGCTCTTTCCGCACAAGGCGCGGCTCCAGGTCTATCAGGTCCATGCCGTGACGGCAGGCACCGACGCGCAGGCAACGGTGAGCGTCCGGCTGGAGGAGGACGGGCGCATCGTCACCGGATCATCCGCCGATACCGACACCATCGTGGCCAGCACCAAAGCCTACATCAACGCCTTGAACCGCCTCATCATCCGCCGGCAAAAGACCGCCCCGGGTGAGGATGTGAAGACCGTCAGCTACCACGGCGAATAGGGCTGCTATCGGTCCTTGCGGTCCCTCTTCGCTTGCCACGCCTGGCGAAAAGGGACTGCAGGGAACAGCCCTGCGCGCCAAGCCGTCACAGCCCCCCGAACCAGCCCCTTACCGCCGCCGTATGCGTGACAAGCGCTGGGGTCTTTGACCATTGCGCCAGAAGCTCGGCCCAGGTCAGCGCCACAAAGGTCACGTCGTCGCCCTTCACCGCGCGGGCGAAGCTGGCAACCTCGGTCCGGTGGCGGGCGATGGCCTTGGGGTCGACGGGCTTGCCGCTGGCCCAATTCTGCGGCTCGGCATGCAGGTAGACCAGAACCGCCCCCCGCGCGCGCTTCACCGCCTGGGTGCGCAAGCCGTAGGCCTGCTTGACCAGCGTCACCGCGTCGAGGTGCTGATAGGTCTGCCGCCCCTCCACCACCGCCTTGCGCATCGCGCCGAACCGCGCCATGCCGGGGCCCCAGTCACGCGCGTCGAAGGGTTCGGTGAAGGCCACGGCCTTTGCGGGGCGAAACGGCTGATAACGTTTTGAGGCGATCCCGACCAGCGTCGTCGGCGTGGCCACCAGCGCATCGACCCTTGGATGGCGAACCCCGCGCATCGGCAGTTGCAGCTCCACCCCCAGCTCCACCGTTTCCGGCAGACCCATCGGCACGCCGGGGAACGGCAGCAGCAGGCGCGGGCGGTCCAGAAACCAGCCGAAGGTATTGGCCACCAGGGCCGAGGAAGAGTCCGGGCTGTCAAGGTCGCTGCCGGGCAGGCGGCCAAGGGCGGCCAGCACGGCCTCGGCCGGAACGCCGGGAAGGAAGGAGGTGTCGGTCATCCTTTCATCTCTTGCAGCGTATTGCCGCCGTCCACAACCAGCATTGCGCCAGTGACATAGGACGCCTCGGCCGAAGCAAGGAACAGCGCGCAGGCCGCCACCTCATCCGGCGTGCCGGGGCGACCGGCGGGGGTGCGCTTGCCCGCGCGGATCTCTCCGGGGCTGGAACTTGCCGTGGCGATCCAGCCCGGCAGGACGGCGTTGCAGGTGATGCCATGGGTCCCATACTCCAGCGCGATGGAGCGGGTCATGCCAGTGACTGCCGCCTTCGCCGTGGCATAGGCGGAAGAGCCGTCGATGGTGACAACCGGCCCGGTGACAGAGCTGATGTTGACGATCCGGCCATAGCCGCGCGCCACCATCCCCGGCAGGGCAGCGCGGCAGCAGTGGAAGGTGGTGTTGATGTTCAGCGCCATGTGATGCGCCCAGGCGGTGTCGGACCAGTCGGCCAGATGCCCGCGTTTCACCCGCTTGCCGGTCTGGACCATGCCTGCGTTGTTGACCAGCACGCCGACCGGACCAAGCCGCGCCTCGACCGCCGAGAACAGCCCGGCCACCTGTGCGGGGTCGGTCAGGTCGGCGATATGGGCCATCACCCCAAGCTCTGCCGCGCGGTCACGGATGCGCGGGCTGGTGGCGGTGACGCAGACCTTTGCCCCGCCCGCCACCAGTGCCCGGGCGATGGCAAAGCCGATTCCCCCCGCCGATCCGGCCCCCGTGACCAGTGCCACCTGCCCCGAAACACCCGCCATTTTCCGCCCCCTTTGCCGACCCGCCTGACCACAAGATCGACCGCAGGTTCGTATTGGTCAATTCCTTTGCTTTGCAAGCCTGTTTTCAAGCCGAAAACAGCAGATTTTTGCAAGTCTGCAGGCGAACGCGATTGTGTAAGCGGGCCTCCGCGCGCTGTGCTACAAGGTCTTTCGCTCCCCTGCACAGGTCCTTATATGAAGGCGCCCGCCTTCGACCGTGAGTCGCCGGGACAATTCTGCCTGCATGTGGGGACCCCATAGGATGTCGTTATTCTCCGGCCTATTCTCGTCAGACATGGCCATTGACCTTGGGACCGCCAACACGCTGGTCTACATCCGCGGCAAGGGCATCGTGCTGAACGAACCCTCGGTCGTGGCCTACCATGTGAAGGACGGCAAGAAAGTCGTCCTCGCCGTGGGCGAGGATGCCAAGCTGATGCTGGGCCGCACGCCCGGCTCGATCGAGGCGATCCGCCCGATGCGTGACGGGGTGATCGCCGATTTCGAGGCCGCGGAAGAGATGATCAAGCATTTCATCCGCAAGGTGCACAAACGGTCGACCTTCAGCAAACCCAAGATCATCGTCTGCGTGCCACATGGCGCGACCCCGGTGGAAAAGCGGGCCATCCGGCAGTCGGTTCTTTCGGCAGGTGCCAAGCGGGCCGGGCTGATCGCCGAACCCATCGCGGCGGCGATTGGCGCTGGGATGCCGATCACCGAACCGACCGGCAACATGGTCGTCGACATTGGCGGCGGCACGACCGAGGTCGCGGTCCTGTCCCTGGGCGACATCGTCTATGCCCGGTCGGTCCGCGTCGGCGGTGACCGGATGGATGAGGCAATCGTCAGCTACCTGCGCCGCCACCAGAACCTTCTGATCGGGGAATCCACAGCCGAGCGGATCAAGACCTCCATCGGCACCGCGCGGATGCCCGATGACGGGCGCGGTGCGTCCATGACGATCCGGGGGCGTGACCTGCTGAATGGCGTGCCAAAAGAGACCGAAATCAACCAGGCCCAGGTTGCCGAAGCCCTTGCCGAACCCGTCCAGCAGATCTGCGACGCGGTGATGCAGGCGCTGGAGGCGACGCCGCCCGACCTTGCGGCCGACATCGTGGACCGGGGCGTGATGCTGACCGGGGGCGGGGCGCTTCTGGGCGAGCTGGACCTGTCGTTGCGCGAACAGACCGGGCTGTCGATCAGCGTGGCGAACGAGTCACTGAATTGTGTTGCCCTTGGAACCGGGAAAGCGCTGGAATATGAGAAACAGCTTCGGCATGTGATCGACTACGATACCTGAGGCCGATGCGTGAAAGCGCCGGTCGGAAAGGCCTGAACCGTGGCGAAGACCCTCACAGGACCGGAAGAATTCTCGCGCCCGCTTCGCCGCCTGCTGGTGGGAATCGCGGTGCTTCTTCTGCTTGGTCTGTTCCTCTTGTGGCGGATCGACAGCCCCCGGGTCGAACGGTTCCGGGCCGCCCTGATCGACGCGGTGGTTCCGAACCTGGACTGGGCGATGCGCCCGGTGACAGCGGCGGCCGGCATGATCGACGATTTCCAGTCCTATACCCGGATCTACGAGCAGAACCAGGAGTTGAAGCGCGAGTTGCAGCAGATGAAGGCCTGGAAAGAGGCCGCCCTGCAGCTGGAGCAGAAGAACGCCCGCCTTCTGGACCTGAACAAGGTGCGCCTCGATGCGAAGCTGACCCATGTGACCGGCGTCGTCATGGCGGATTCCGGTTCGCCGTTCCGGCAGTCGGTGCTTCTGAACGTGGGCGCGCGCGACGGTATCCGCGACGGCTGGGCCACGATGGACGGGATCGGCCTTGTGGGCCGGATTTCCGGCGTCGGCGAGCGGACCTCGCGCGTGATCCTGGTGACGGATTCCAACAGCCGTATTCCGGTGACGATCCAGCCCTCCGGGCAGAAGGCGCTGCTGAGCGGCGACAACGGCCCCTTGCCGCCCCTTGAGTTCATCGAGGACACCGATGAGGTGCGGCCCGGCGACCGGGTGGTCACGTCCGGCGATGGCGGCGTGTTCCCGGCGGGTTTGCTGGTAGGCCAGGTGGCGTTGGGGACGGACAAGCGGCTGCGGGTCGTGCTGGCGGCAGACTACCAGCGGCTGGAATTCCTGCGCGTGCTGCGCAGCCACGACCTTGAGCCGATCACCGATCCCGGCAGTCTTGTGGCCCCCCCGGTGTTGCCGGCTTTGCCCGACAGTTCTGCCGCCACCGCCGAGGACGCGGCGGGCGCCCCCCCGGCGGCCACCGAAGGCGGCGATGTCGAAGCGGCAGGGTCCGGCGTTTCCGAAGGCGCGGACCAGGGGGGCGGCGATGGCTGAATTCTGGCGCCAAGAACACTGGATTTTCCGGGCCCTTTTTCTGGCACTTGCGGCGTTCCTGCTGTTCATACGGCTTTTGCCATTGGGCAGCGCGCCCGGAACCCTGCCCGGGCCAGACCTGCTTTTGTGCCTGATCCTGGCCTGGATCATCCGCCGCCCCGACTTTGCGCCCCCCGGGGCTCTGGACGGCGATTGTCATCCTGGGGACCGAGTTTCTGCGCAGCCGTGTGGCCCTGACACGCGAGCTGAACCTGCTGGTCGAATGGTTGCTGATTTCCGGCGTGATGCTGGGCATGATGCTGGCCTACCGGCTGGTGCTGGGACTGGCCTTCGTGCCGCAACCCGCCTTTGGCTTTGCCGTGGTGCAGGTCCTGTGGTCGATGGCCCTTTACCCGCTGGTCGTGGCGCTGTCGCGGCTGACGCTTGATCTGCGAAAGCCCGCCACGGGCGAAGTGGACAATTTCGGGAGGCGGCTGTGAGACGGACCGCACGCGATACCGAAGAAACATCGCGTTCCCTGACCCGCCGCACGCTGATGCTGGGCGGCGCGATGACGGCCGTGGTCGCTGCCCTGGGTGTCCGGATGCGGTATCTGCAGGTCGATCAGGCGGACGAATTCAAGCTTCTGGCCGAGGAGAACCGGATCAACATCCGGCTGATCCCTCCGGAACGCGGGTTGATCCAGGACCGCAACGGCAAGCTGATTGCGGCGAACGAACAGAACTACCGCGTGGTCATCACGCGTGAAGCGGCGGGGGATGCCGAGCTTGTGCTGCGACGGCTGGCCGAGATCATTCCCATGACCCCCGAAGAGCTTGAGCGCACGATTGTCGAGGTGAAGGCCCTGCGCGCCTTCGTCCCCGTGACCGTGGCCGAACGGCTGAGCTGGGATGACTTCTCCAAGGTCGCGCTGAACGCCCCGGCCCTGCCCGGCGTAGTGCCCGAAGTGGGCCTGTCGCGGCGCTATCCGCTGGACAAGGATTTTGCCCATGTCGTGGGCTATGTCGGCCCGGTCAGCGAAAAGGATCTCGAGGCGCTGGAGAACCCTGATCCGCTGCTGAAGATCCCGAAATTCCAGATCGGCAAGATCGGCGTCGAGAAGTGGATGGAAGACACCCTTCGCGGTCGCGCCGGCACCAAGCGGATCGAGGTGAACTCGGCCGGACGGGTGATGCGCGAACTGGAACGGCTGGAGGGTGACCCGGGCAAGGATATCCGGCTGACCATCGACGCCGATGTGCAGAACTTCGCCCAGGCGCGGCTGGGCGACGAAAGTGCTGCCGTGGTCGTCATGGACGTGACGAACGGGGATCTGATCTGCATCGCGTCGTCCCCGTCGTTCGATCCGAACCTCTTCGTGCGCGGGATCAGCTTTGACGACTACAGCACGTTGACAGAAAACGATCACCGCCCGCTGGCCAACAAGACCGTGTCGGGAGCCTATCCTCCCGGGTCGACCTTCAAGATGGTGACGGCGCTTGCGGCGCTTGAAGCAGGGGTGACCACACCCGATACCAAGGTGCGCTGCCCCGGCTATATCGAGTTCGGCGGGCGGCGATTTCACTGCTGGAAACGTGCAGGCCACGGCTCGGTCAACCTGGAACGCAGCCTGACCGAAAGCTGCGACGTGTTCTTCTACGACACGGCACAGAAGGTGGGCATCGACAAGATCGCCGAGATGGGCCGAAAGCTGGGCCTCGGCCTCCGGCACGACCTGCCAATGAGCGCCATTACCGAAGGCATCATGCCCGACAAGGCGTGGAAGCTGGAACGGCACAAGGCCGACTGGCGGATCGGCGACACGATCAACGCCTCGATCGGGCAGGGCTATGTGCTGACCTCGCCTTTGCAGCTTGCGGTGATGACCGCGCGG
Organism: Rhodobacterales bacterium; assembly: GCA_026400325.1. GTDB lineage: Bacteria > Pseudomonadota > Alphaproteobacteria > Rhodobacterales > Rhodobacteraceae > Tabrizicola. Next base: position 4,814 of record JAPLPF010000019.1, on the reverse strand, counting down.
ATTGCCAGCGGGCGGGCGGTAGCGCCGCGCCTGGTGCGGATGATCAACGACCTGGAAGTGCCCGAGACCGCGGCTCCGCCGCTCGACATTTCGGTCGATCATCTGGCAGCGATCCGGCAGGGAATGCATGAGGTGGTCAACGGCGAACACGGTACCGCAAAGGCCAGCCGGATTGTCGATCCGGCCCTGGTCATGGCTGGCAAGACCGGTACCAGCCAGGTCCGCAACATCAGCGCTGCGGAACGCGAGTCCGGGGTGATCTCGAACGACGATCTGCCGTGGAACCGGCGGGACCATGCGCTCTTCGTCGGCTTTGCCCCATTTGACGCGCCGCGCTATTCGGTCGCCGTCGTGGTTGAACACGGTGGCGGCGGATCCATCGCGGCGGCGCCGATTGCCCGCGATGTGCTGCTGCGCGCCCTATCCGGTGGCCTGCCGCCGCTGGACGCCTATCCCTCAAGCCAGCGCGCCCGGATCGAGACCATGCTGAACGAGTTGCCTTTGCGCGATCCGGTAACCGGGCTGACCCCTGCCCCGACCGAAACCTGAAGGGGCGCGCGATGAGCTTTCTGGAATACCGGCTGAAAGAGGTGCCGACCGGGCTGCGAAAGGTCCTTTTCCTCAACTGGCCGCTTGTGGTTCTGGTGACGGCAGTCGCTTCGGTCGGGTTCCTGATGCTGTATTCGATCGCGGGCGGGAATCTTGACACCTGGGCCCGGCCGCAGATGGAACGCTTTGGCGTCGGCATGGTCCTGATGTTCATCGTCGCCATGGTGCCGATCTGGTTCTGGCGCAACATGGCCGGGGTGGCCTATCTGGTGGCCTTCCTCCTTTTGCTTGTCGTTGAATTCTTCGGCGATGTCGGCATGGGCGCACAGCGCTGGATCGACCTGGGCTTCATCCGGCTGCAACCCTCCGAGATGATGAAATTCACCCTCGTGATGATGCTGGCCGCCTATTACGACTGGCTTGACCACAAGAAGGTTTCGCGTCCGCTTTACGTCCTGATCCCTGTCCTTCTGACCGTGGCGCCGACGGTGCTGGTCCTGATGCAGCCGAACCTTGGGACCTCGCTCATGCTGATCCTGGCTGGGGCGGCGGTCATGTTTGCGGCCGGCGTCAGCCTTTGGTACTTTGGCGCGGTGGCGGCCCTTGCGGCGGGGGCTGTGGCGGGGGTGTTCTGGACACGCGGCACGCCGTGGCAGTTCCTGCACGACTACCAGTACACCCGCATCGACACGTTCCTGAACCCCGGGGCCGATCCCCTTGGCGCGGGCTACAACATCATCCAGGCGCAGATCGCCCTTGGGTCGGGCGGGTGGAGCGGCAAGGGCTTCATGCAGGGCACCCAGTCGCGGCTGAACTTCCTGCCCGAAAAGCACACCGACTTCATCTTCACCACCCTGGCCGAGGAATTCGGCTTCATCGGGGCGTTTTCACTGCTGACGCTTTATGCGCTGATCATCGGCTTTTGCCTGATGGCGGCCTTCCAGAACCGGGATCGGTTCTCGGCCCTTCTTATCGTCGGGGTAGCGGCCAACTTCTTTTTCTACATCGCGGTAAACCTGTCGATGGTAATGGGCATGGCCCCGGTCGTGGGCGTGCCCTTGCCGCTTCTCAGCTATGGCGGATCGGCGATGCTGGTGCTTCTGGTCGGCTTCGGGCTGGTGCAAAGCGCCCATGTCCACCGGCCCCGTTGAATGCGCGGACCAGCCTCACGCCACCGTCGGTTCTACAGTGCCTTCGCCATTGGTGGCTTGGTCGTTGTCCTGGCATGGATGCAAGGGTTCGGCCCGGTCCTGAGCCTTCTGGCCGGAATGAACAGCTTTTTTCTGCTTTACCTTCTGCTGATGGCAAGGCTTGCCGCCAGCTTGGACGCGGGCACCTTGCGACAGCATGCCGCACAGGATGACGAGGGCATGACCCTGATCACGCTTCTGGCGCTGGTCGCTGTGGTGGGAAGCCTGACGGCGATCGTCGTTGTGCTCAACACCGATGGGGCAAGCCTCGGGACCCGGATTGCGGCCCTGTCCTGCCTGCCGCTGGGCTGGACGACGATCCATGTCCTTGCGGCCTTTCACTATGCGCATCTGCACTATCAGGGCAGCACCCCAGGCATGACCTTTCCCGGCAAGGCTGACCCGGGGATCTGGGATTTCCTTTACGCCAGCTTCACCATCGGGATGACGGCCCAGGTTTCGGACGTCGAGGTGACGACAACGCCCATGCGCCGCGCGGTGCTGCTGCATGGTGTCGCGTCGTTCTTCTACAATACCGGACTTCTGGCGCTGGCGGTCAATGCCGTGGTGACGGCCGGGCTGTGAAAGTCGTGCCAGTGGGAAACCGTCATCTGCATGGACAGCTGACGGTTGGCCTGGCGCAGCAGGTTCGCCTCCACCCGCGCCTCGCGCGAGGTGGCGTTGTAGCGGTCCATGTTGGCCGCGCTGGTGACCAGGGCCGCGCCCGGGACAGTGGATTACATCGTCTACGCTCCCTCATCCCCCCTGCAGGATTTCACGCCCTACCAACGCGCCAAGGCCGTCCTCAGCCTCTGGGCCGGGGTCGAGCGGATCGTGGGCAACGCGACCCTGACCCAACCCCTGTGCCGGATGGTCGATCCTGCGCTGACCGAAGGCATGGTCGAATGGGTGGTCGGCCACAGCTTGCGCCACCATCTGGGAATGGACAGCCACATCGTGAACCCCGGGCATTTGTGGGATCCGACCTGCCCGCCCCTCGCCCGCGAACGTCCGGTGGCGGTGCTGGGCATGGGCGCGCTGGGGGCGGCCTGTGCGGCGGCCCTGCGGGCCCTGAACTTTCCCGTGACGGGCTGGAGCCGGACCGAAAAGCCCGGCTGCCTGCACGGTGAGGCCGGTTTGCGGCAGGCCCTGTCAACGGCACAGATCGTGGTCCTCTTGCTGCCGAAGACGCCCGAGACGGAAGACCTTCTGAACGCCTCCCGTCTTGCGCTATTGCCGCGCGGCGCGGTGATCCTGAACCCGGGGCGCGGACCGCTGATCGACGATGCGGCCCTGCTTGCGGCGCTGGACTGCGGCCACATCGGCCATGCCACGCTGGACGTGTTCCGGGTGGAACCCCTGCCGAAGGATCATCCCTTCTGGGCCCACCCCCGGGTCACGGTCACGCCCCATATCGCCGCCGATACCCGCACCACATCTGCCGCGCGGGTCATCGCCGAGAACATCCGAAGGGGCGAAGCGGGCGAGCCGTTCCTGCACCTTGTCGACCGGGCGCGCGGCTACTGATCGCCCAGCCGGGGGCGCTCATCACTTCCCGTCGGTCGCTCTTCGCTGACTTCGGCGCGGTCCCTCAGTACGGACGGACGAAGCGGCCGGTGACGGAAGGGGTTGCAGTCGGGGGCCGACCGGTGAAAGAATGATCAAATTCACGGACGGGCGTTCGTGGCGTCGGGGGAACCACAGGATGCGGTCTGATCCGCAGGATACCACAAGCGGCCCCTGCTGGCCGCGTCGGCCGGAATTCGGCGGCGGTCGGGGGCCATTTTCACCCTGTCACGCCACGCGGGGCCACCACCCCGCCTTCCAGTTCCGATAGACGAAAGAGGCACCTCATGCCCGGTAATCTGACCCTTGATACCCTGAAGGCCGCCATCAAGCGCGGCGACATCGACACCGTCCTTGTCGCCGGCGTCGACATGCAGGGCCGCCTGATGGGCAAACGCTTTCACGCGCAGTTCTTCGTCGACGGCGGCTGGGAGGAAACCCACTGCTGCAACTACCTTCTGGCCGTCGACATGGAGATGACCACCGTTCAGGGCTACAAATCCTCGAACTGGCAGACCGGCTACGGCGACTATGTGATGAAGCCCGACATGGCGACCTTGCGCCTTGTGCCGTGGCTGCCCGGCACCGCGATGGTGCTGTGTGATCTTCTTGACCACCATCACCACCCCGTCGCCCACTCGCCGCGCCAGATCCTGAAACGTCAGGTCGACCGCGCCCGCGCCATGGGCTTCGATCCGATGATGGCAACCGAACTGGAATTCTACCTCTTTGAAAACAGCTACGAATCCCTGCGCGACACGAACTTTTCCGGGTTGAAGCCGATCAGTGCCTATAACGAGGATTACCACATCTTCCAGACCACCAAGGAAGAAGACGTGATGCGTGCGGTCCGCAATGGGCTGTATGGTGCCGGCATCCCCATCGAGAATTCCAAGGGTGAGGCGGATTCGGGGCAAGAGGAAGTGAACTACCGCTACTCCGACGCGCTCGATACCGCCGACAACCACACCATCACCAAGCACGGCATCAAGGAAATCGCCTGGACCAAGGGCCGGTCCGTCACGTTCATGGCCAAGTATGACCACCGCAAGGCCGGGTCATCCTCGCATTGCCACCAGTCGCTTTGGACCAAGGACGGCAAACCCGCCTTCTTCGACCCCGAAGGCCCGCATGGCATGTCGGCCCTCATGCAGCACTACATCGCCGGGCAGCTGGCCTATGCGCGGGAAATGACTGTGTTCCTCGCGCCCTACGTCAACAGTTACAAGCGGTTCACCGTCGGCATGTTCGCCCCGACCAAAGCCGTGTGGAGTGCGGACAACCGCACCGCAGGCTTCCGGGTGTGTGGTGAGGGGACGAAGGCCATCCGCGTCGAATGCCGCATCCCGGGGTCGGACGTGAACCCCTACCTGACCTGCGCCGCCCTTCTGGCCGCAGGCCTCGCCGGGATTGAACAGAAGCTTGAGCTTGAGCCCGAGATGAAGGGCGACATGTACGCCGCCGGTGGGGTGCGCGAGATCCCGCACAACCTGCGCGAAGCGGCGGATT
>JAPLPF010000200.1 GCA_026400325.1 Rhodobacterales bacterium | reverse complement strand
GTTCGGTTTGGGGGCCACGGGGATCACCTATGATCTTCCCGCTGTTGTCTCACGTTCACGCGGGGTGGCAAAGCAGCTGTCGGGCGGCATTGGTCATCTGATGAAGAAGAACAAGGTCACCGTGTTCATGGGGGTGGCGACGATCCCGGCCAAGGGCATGGTCGAGGTGAAGACCGACAAGGGCACGGAAACACTCACCGCGAAGTCGATCGTCCTGGCCACCGGGGCCCGGGCGCGCGAACTGCCGGGGCTGGAGGCGGACGGTGATCTGGTCTGGTCCTACCGCCACGCCCTTGTCGCCAAACGCATGCCGAAGAAACTTCTGGTGATCGGCTCAGGTGCCATCGGCATAGAATTCGCCAGTTTCTTCAACACCCTGGGGTCTGACACCACGGTCGTCGAGGTGATGGACCGCATCCTGCCAGTGGAAGACACCGAAATCGCCGCCTTTGCCAAGAAGTCCTTCGTCAAGCAGGGCATGAAGATCCTGGAAAAGGCATCGGTCAAGAAGCTGGATCGCAAGCCGGGGGTCGGTGTCACCGCGCATATCGAACAGGACGGCAAGACCACCACCCAGGACTTTGACACCGTCATCAGCGCGGTCGGCATCGTCGGCAACGTTGAGAATCTGGGGCTGGAGGCTTTGGGCGTGAAGATTGACCGTACCCATGTGGTGACGGATGAGTATTGCCGCACCGGGGTGGAAGGGCTTTACGCCATCGGCGACATCGCAGGGGCCCCCTGGCTTGCCCACAAGGCCAGCCATGAGGGCGTGATGGTTGCCGAACTGATCGCGGGCGGGCATCCGCACCCGATCAAGCCGAACTCCATCGCCGGCTGCACCTATTGCCAGCCGCAGATCGCATCCGTCGGGCTGACCGAGGAGAAGGCCAAGGCTGCAGGCTATACGCTTAAGGTCGGTCGCTTCCCCTTCATCGGCAATGGCAAGGCGATTGCCCTTGGTGAAGCCGAGGGCATGATCAAGACCATCTTCGACGCCAGGACCGGCGAGATGCTGGGGGCGCACATGGTCGGCGCGGAAGTGACCGAGCTGATCCAGGGCTACGTCGTCGCCCGCGGGCTGGAGACGACCGAGGAAGACCTGATGAACACCGTCTTCCCGCATCCGACCCTGTCCGAGATGATGCATGAATCGGTGCTGGATGCCTACGGGCGCGCGCTGCATATCTGATGGTATCGCTTAACCGGGTGGTGATGCAGCAGGTCAGCCGAACCTGGATTCGCGCGTTGAGTCCGGGGAAACTGGACGCGATCGAACTTTCCGGTTCCTGGGGCAGGGGCCTGCCGTTCCGCAGCTATCAAAGCCTGCCGTTTTCCGCCTATGACCCCTGCAAAGGTCCGTTGCTGACCGGGGATGCAAAGCCCTTGCAGGTGGACATGGTGCTTGCCAATCAGGTGTGGGAGCATGTCGACCGGCCATTTGCGGCGACAAGGAATGTGTACCTGACGCTGCGCCCCGGTGGCTGGTTCTGGCTGGCAACGCCCTTCTTTCTGCCGTTCCACGCGGCCCCGGTAGACTGTTCGCGCTGGTCTGCACGGGGGCTTGCCAATCTGCTGGCCGAGGCCGGGTTCGAGGAAAGCTCGATCCGGGCCGAGCAGTGGGGCAACCGGGCTGCTGCACAGCGGAACATGGAATTGCCGTGGCCGCCGCAACACCGCGCGGAAGACGATCTGACGAACGACCCCGCGTTTCCGATCATGGCCTGGGCCATGGCCCGCAAGGCCTGATCGCCTCTGGCGCGGGGCGGGTGAACTTGCTACCTCACCCGCATGCGCCCTTTGCCGCCGATGATCCTTGTCCTTCTGCTGTGGTGCGCGGGCCTTGGCGCTGCGGCGCAGTTCGGCAAGATTTCGATCCTTTATGACACTTTGCGTGCGACGTACGGCGGCAACGGCGAGGTGGCACTGGGGCTTGTCGTGTCCATCGTCGGCATGGTCGGGCTGATCTTCGGTACCACCGCGGGGCTGCTGGTGGCCCGCATCGGCCCGCGCCGTGCGATTGTGGCCGCGCTTGCTGCCGGGGCCATGATGTCGGCGCTGCAGGCGCTGATGCCGGCCTATCCCTTGATGCTTGCCAGCCGCATGATCGAGGGGGCGTCGCATCTGGCCATCGTCGTGGTCGGGCCAACCATGATCGCCACCCTTGCCCCTGAAGCGCGGCGCCCGCTGGCGATGACCCTCTGGTCCAGCTTTTTTGGGGTGACCTATACGGTGCTGGCGCTGATCGGACCCCATGCCACGCCAACTGGTCTGTTCCTGGGGCATGCCGGTTACATGGTCGCCCTTGCCCTGGTGCTGGCTGCGACCTTGCCGCCCGATCCACGAATGCCGACGGCCCCGCTTGGCAACCTGCTGAAACAGCATGCAGAAATCTATGCCTCGCCCCGCCTTTCGGCCCCGGCGATGGGGTTTTGCTGCTATACCTTCCTTTATGTTGCCGTCCTGACCCTGCTTCCACCGGAAACCCCTGTCACCCACCGCGCGCTGATCGCTGCCGGAATGCCGCTTGTGTCTATCGCCGTGTCGCTGACGCTGGGCGTGCGCCTCTTGCGGCACCTGTCGGCGGTCCGTCTGGTGCAATGGGGCTATGCGGCGGCGATCCCGGGGTTCGTGATCCTTTGGGCCTTCTGGGGCGACGGGGCGGGCATGGTCGCCGGTGGCTTCCTGCTGTCCGCAGCCCTTGGCATTGTGCAGGGCGCAAGCTTTGCCTCGATCCCCGAGTTGAACACCACACCCGAGGACCGTGCCCGCGCCGCCGGGGCTGTGGCGCAGCTTGGCAACCTTGGCACCACGACGGGAACGCCCGTTCTGGCGGCCCTTCTGGCTTCGGCCGGGCCGCCGGCTCTTGCATTGGCCGCAACTGGCCTTTGTGCCGTCGGGATCGCGCTGCATCAGGTTCAATCACGCAGGCGGAAACTGCAGGCCGATTGACGCGCGTTCCCTTTTCGTTCACAAATTCTGGTTGGAGACTCGGCCGCAACACACTATCTGTTGCCGCTAGGTCCGGGGGTGGTCATGGCGGAACAGAAGTTCATCGAAGTGCGCGGCGCGCGTGAGCATAACCTGAAGAACATCGACGTGGATATTCCGCGCGACCAGTTGGTGGTGATTACTGGCCTGTCGGGTTCGGGCAAATCATCGCTGGCCTTTGACACGATCTATGCCGAGGGCCAGCGC
>JAPLPF010000156.1 GCA_026400325.1 Rhodobacterales bacterium | reverse complement strand
CGCGATCTATGGCGCGCTGGCGGCGGGTGACATCGGCAGGCATTTCCCTCCAAGTGACCCGCAGTGGAAGGGCGCGGCGAGCCACATCTTCCTGTCACACGCCATCGGGCTTGCGGCAGATCAGGGCTACCGGCTGGCCAACTGCGATGTGACGCTGGTCTGCGAACACCCGAAGATCGGCCCGCATGCCATTGCGATGCAAGAGGAACTGGCGCGGATCATGGGGGTCGGGTTGGACCGTGTGTCGGTCAAGGCCACCACGTCGGAACGGTTGGGCTTTACCGGGCGGGAAGAGGGCATCGCCGCAATCGCCACCGCCACACTGGTGCGGGGATGAGTGCTGCGATCGCCACTTTCTTCGGGGTCGGACACTTGCGCCCGGCCTCGGGCACCTGGGCAAGTGCCATCACGGTGGCGCTTGGGGTCGGGGCCTATCAGGCGGGTTTCGCGCTTGCAGTGCCGCTGGGCTTCGTCCTTGCCACGGTCCTGGGGTTCTGGGCCGTCCCGCGCTATCTGCGCGCTACGGGGGGCGAAGATCCGTCCGAGGTGGTGATCGACGAGGTGGCGGGGCAGTTGCTGGCGCTGACCTTTACCGTCATCCCGCTGTGGCAGCACGGGATTGCGGACCTGGCGCTTGGGGCCTGGCCCGGCTGGCTGGTGCCGTTCGTGCTGTTTCGCCTGTTCGACATCTGGAAGCCCTGGCTGGTCGGCCGCGCCGACCGCAGGCATGATGCCGCCGGGGTGATGCTGGACGACCTCTGGGCCGGCCTCTTCGCTGGCCTGGGCTCGGTCGCGCTGGCGGGGGTGTATCATGGGATCGTGCAGCCATGGCTGGGCTGAATGTTGCTGACCTGCTGGCGCGGGCGCGCTACTGGGGTCTGAAGATCGCCACGGCGGAAAGCTGCACCGGCGGCATGGTGGCCGTGGCGCTGACCGACGTGCCGGGATCGTCCGAGGTGTTCGAGCGCGGCTTTGTCACCTATTCCAACGCTGCCAAGGTCGAGATGCTGGGCGTGCGTGCCGGAACCCTGGCCGTCCATGGCGCCGTGTCCGAAGCGGTGGCACTGGAAATGGCCGAGGGCGCGCTGGCGCGGTCCGGCGCCGGGGTGGCAATCTCGGTGACCGGAATTGCCGGCCCGGGTGGGTCCGAGTTCAAGCCCGAGGGCCGGGTCTGTTTTGCGCTGGCCCGCGCCGGGCAGCCGACGTTCTGCGAAACGGTGGAGTTCGGGGCCATGGGCCGGGCCAGTGTGCGCAAGGCTGCAACCGGCCACGCGCTGACGCTGCTGGCGGCGGCGCTGACCTGACGACGATCTGACTCAGGTCTGACAGGGTGCCCCCCTCCCTATCCCTCCCCCACAAGGGAGGAGGGGGGCGCTTGCAGACTTGTCATGGATGCAGGGCGAAGAATTTCAGGATCTCGGTATTGGCGTCGATCTCATGCGTCATGGCCATGTCCTTGCGCGGTTTGCGCCCACCGGGCCAGTTGTGGCCGCCACCCTCGATCGTGATCAGGCGCAGGACGACCCTGGCCCCTTTGGCGTGGTCGGTGATGGTGACCGACGTCTTGTCATCCTTGCGGTCGATCTTGCGCGTGGTCTGGGTCAGTCCACCGCCCCATGGGGCAAGAAAGGCCTGCACAACCGACGCAACCGAGGCAAAGCGGGTGCGCGTCAGGCTGGTGTCACCGCGCCCTCCCTCATACGGCACCATGGGGTCGGCGGTGCCGTGAAGGATCAGCGCCGGCACCTGGCCCGCAACCCGGGTGCGGCTGGTGTCCATGGTGCCCGAGACTGCGGCCAGCGCCCGCACCGCGCCGGGGTTTCGGGCGGCGAAGGTCGCGGCCATCATCGCGCCGTTGGACATGCCGGTGATGTAGACGCGCGGGCCAAGGTCGAAGCGGCCCTGCGCGTCGGCGATGACACTTGCGAGAAAGCCAAGGTCATCGACCCCGCGCCGCGCCGCCGGGCCGCAGCAATAGCCTGCGTTCCAGGTCAGCAGGCGGTTGCCGGTCCCGGCAGGAAAGATCACCGCATAGCCCTGGCGCGTGGCGGCCCGGGAGATGCCGGACACAAGGGCAATCTGGTCCGGATCGCCGCCCCCGCCGTGCAGAACCAGGACAAGCGGCGCGCCCGCAGGTCGGGCCGGAAGGTCGATCCGGTAGTATCGGTCGCCCAGTTCAACGGTTTCGGCCAGCGCAGGCAGCGCGCAAAGCAACAGCGGCAGGATCAGGAACAAGAGACGCTTCATCAAACCCATCCTTTGCTTCACTCGCGTCCTTTACGCCGGGGCACCGGTTTTCCGTCGCGTCAAAGGGGGGCTGGCCCGTAAAGCTCGGCCGCGCGGCGTTCAAAAGCCCGCACGACCCGCTGCATCGCATCATTGAACACCACGCCGATGATCCCTTGCAGGATCGCGTTGCGAAACTCGAAATCGACGTGGAAGTTCACCTCGCACCCGCCCGGAATGTCCCGAAAGGCCCAGTTCGAGCGCAAGTGGCGAAACGGTCCGTCCAGGTATTCGGTGTCGATCTTCAGCGGTTCGGGCCAAAGCGTCACCCGGCTGGTAAAGCGTTCACGGAACACCTTGAACGAGATCACGAGGTCGGCCTCAAGCACCTCACCGCCCGGGATCGGGCGGCGGGTGCGGATGCGGGCGGCGGAATTCCACGGCAGAAACTTCGGATAGGAATTCACGTCCGCCACCAGATCATACATCTGGAGAGCGGTATAAGGCAGGCGCTTGGTCTCGGTATGGGTGGTCATCAGGTCAGGCTTGATGTCGGGGGCATGGCCCCCTTGCATCGCGCGTCGTCCATGGAAGATCAAGGGCAGGATGTGTCGCGCCCGGCGCCACGCCGCGACAGGTGCAGGATCGGCAAGGTCACAGGTCGGCGGCCATCGCCCTGGCCCTGGCAATCTCGTCCGCGCCATACCCGTCAAGGAACGCTGCGCACTTGCCGTCAAAGTCGGCCCCATTGCCCATCGGGGGCTGCGCCTCGGCCCAGAAACACCAGGCAAGCGGCTCGACCTTGTCGGCAAAGGCGTCCGGGTTGGCGGCCGCCATTTCGATGATGTCAAAGCCCGCCTCGGCATTGCCCAATGCTGCGGCCTGCTTGTAGTAATCCAGCGCGGTCGGCAGGTCCGTGGCGCCGCCCTCGGCAAGTTCCAGCATTTCGCCATAGTCGCGCGCGGCCCAGTCAACGCCCTGCGCCGCCGCCCGCTTGTACAGTGTCCGCGCCCGGACCATGTCCACGGGAACGCCTTTGCCGACCGCCAGCATGAATGCAAGCTCGGCGGTCGACTGCGCGTCCTGAAGGGCGATTCCACGTTCCAGCAAGGCGACGGCAAGCTCCATGTCCACCGGCCCGCCTTCGCCTTCGCGCAACATGATTGCAAGATTGCCGAACGAGGGGCCAAAGTCCTGCGCGACGGCCCGGCTGTAATAATCTCGCGCCATGACGTCGTCTTCCGGCACGCCAAGTTCCCCGCGGTCATGCACATTTCCCAGATTGTGGAACGCCTGCGGAAAGCCCTGAGCGGCGGCTTTTTCGTACCATTGCAGGGCCTTGGCAGGGTCAGCCGCCGTTCCAAGCCCAAGGTCGTACATGACCCCCACGAGGGTCTGAGCGCGCGGGACACCTGCTTCGGCCAAAGGCAAGGCGACCGCGAATGCTGCCGTGTAGTCCTTGGCCACATACAACTGGCGGGCCTTGAGGGCGGCGAAATCACCATCTTCTTCGGCCTGCGCCGACGGGACTGGCGCCAGCAAAAGGACGGCAGCGGTCAAGACCATGCGAATCATTTCTAAACTCCCTTGTAAATGCCATCAGGCTAGTGCGAATTGCCCTGTGTACAAATCCGGAATTCCGCATGCCTGACCGGCCCTATGTCATCGACCAGCTGATCAGCGCAAAAGTGATCGCCGCACGGGTCGAGGCGCTGGCGCGCGAGATCACCACCCATTTCGCAGGCACCGACAAGCTGGTCGTCGTCGGGTTGTTGCGCGGATCGTTCGTCTTCATCGCCGACCTTGTCCGCGAGATCGCGTTGCCGGTCGAGGTGGATTTCCTGGAAGCCTCGTCCTACGGCGATGCGATGCACTCCAGCCGCGAGGTCCGTATCCTCAAGGACCTGCGGGGCGAAATCGCCGGGCGCGACGTGCTGGTTGTCGAGGATATCGTCGACACCGGGTTCACGCTGCATCATGTGATCCACCTTCTCAAGGCGCGGGCGCCGGCCCGGCTCAAGGTCTGCGCGCTTCTGGACAAGCCATCGCGCCGCGAAGTGGCGGTCAAGGCGGACTGGACCGGCTTCGAGATTCCGGACGAATTCGTCGTGGGCTATGGCATCGACTTTGCACAACGCAACCGCAACCTGCCCTACATCGGCAAGGTGCGGTTCACCGAGGCGCCATGAACATCCAGGTCTGGTTGATGCGCGCCACGCGATGGGTGCGCAATCCACCCTCGGCAAGCCGGGTGATGCTGGTCTTTGGCGTGATTGCGGCCTGCCTTGCACTCGCAGGGATCGAATGGGTCTTCGGATGGCCCGACTGGCTGACGGTAAACCGCCTGTCGGGAAAGCCGTGACTGGACAAGCCCGGATGCAGCCTTACGCTGCACGGGTGATCAGCGATTGGGTGGAATGAATGCGCGTCTTGGCTTGGGTTGTGGGACTGGGTGCCCTGGCGGCCGCGGTGCTTTGGTTTCTTGCGCGGCCAGACCCGCTTGCCGAGGCCGATGTCGCCGGCCTGACCGGAGACGTCACGCGGGGCGAAGCGGTATTCTGGGCCGCAGGCTGTGCGTCTTGCCACATGGCCGCAGACGCCACGGGGGACGCCGAACTTGTCCTGGCCGGAGGTCAGCGGTTTCCATCGGACTTTGGAACCTTCATAGCACCGAACATCAGTCAGGACCCCGAACAGGGTATCGGCGGCTGGTCGCTGCTTGATCTTGCCAACGCCATCACGCGCGGTGTCAGCCCGGAAGGCGAGCATTACTTCCCCGCCCTGCCCTATGCAGCCTATGCCAGGATGCAGATGCAGGACGTGGCGGATCTGCATGCCTTTCTGCAGACCCTGCCGGCTGATGCCACACCCAGCCAGCCGCATGAACTGGCTTTCCCCTTTTCGCGCCGTGAAGCTGTGGGGGTCTGGAAGCTTTTGTTCATGGGCAAGGACTGGGCAGTCCCGGGATCCCTGACCCCGACCGCAGAACGCGGGCGCTATATCGCCGAAGCGCTGGCCCATTGCGGGGAATGCCATACGCCGCGCAACGCCCTGGGCGGGCTTGACACCGGGCGCTGGCTGGGTGGCGCGCCCAACCCCTCGGGCAAGGGGCGGATTCCGAACATCACACAGGCCAAACTTGGCTGGAGTGCTGCCGACATCGTGCAATACCTGACAACCGGCTTCACGCCCGACTATGACAGTGTTGGCGGCCACATGGTGCATGTGGTCGAGAACATGGCCCGCCTGCCCGAATCCGACCGGCAGGCCGTGGCAGAGTATCTGCTGGCGGTGCCCAGTGTCGAATAGCACCGAAAGCGGAAAACCGCCGTAAGCGAAAGTGCTGTTCGGGCACAATGGGCCAGTTTGGCCCTTGTATTGCCAATAGAATCTTGGCCAACTGAGGCCGTGTTTCCCTTCAGGAGGTGTTATCCATGAAATCCATGCTGATGATTGCGGCACTGGTCGCAAGCGTGTCTTCTGTCGCCCGGGCGGAAGAAGAAGACCCCTTTGCCGATGCGGTCGAGATGCGTCACGGTCTGATGCTGCAGATGGCGACCGATCTGGGCAAGGTTGGTGCCATGGCAAAGGGCGAAGCGCCCTATGACCAGGCCGTCGCCGCACGCGCAGCGGCCAACATCGCCGCCATCGCCTCGGTCCTGAGCATGGACCAGTTCCCCGCAGGATCCGAATATCAGGCCTCGGCTGACAGCTATGCCCTGCCTGCGATCTGGACCGCGCAGGATGACTTTCTGGTCAAGATTGCCGACCTGAACACGGCTGCAGCGGGCTTCCAGACCGCGGCGGCAACCGATGTCGACGCACTGAAGGCTGGCATGGGTGCTTTGGGCGGGGCGTGCTCGGCCTGTCACAAGGCCTATCGTCAGCCGGAAGAATAAGTCCGGACACCACGATGGCAGGGGCAGGTCAGCCCCGCCCCTGCCCCGCCTGACGCGCCGCGCGCAGCCGGGCAAAGTCATCGCCCGCATGGTAGGATGACCGCGTGAGCGGCGTGGCCGAGACCATCAGGAACCCCTTGCCAAAAGCGGCCGTCTCATAGGCCTTGAATTCATCGGGCGTGACGAAGCGGTCCACCCGATGATGCCGGGGGGTCGGTTGCAGATACTGGCCGATCGTCAGGAAATCGACATCCGCCGCGCGCATGTCGTCCATCACCTGCGCCACGGCCTGCCGATCCTCGCCCAGGCCGACCATGATGCCGGATTTGGTGAACATGGTCGGGTCAAGCTCTTTCACCCGCTGAAGAAGCCGCAGCGAATGGAAATAGCGCGCGCCGGGGCGGACTTCGGGGTAAAGGCCGGGGACGGTTTCGAGGTTGTGGTTGAGGACATCGGGTCGCGCAGCGACGACGGTTTCCAGCGCCTCGGGCCCGCATTTCAGGAAGTCGGGGACCAGCACCTCGATCGTGGTTCCGGGCGCACGATGACGTATCGCGCGGATCGTCTGGGCGAAATGCTCGGCCCCGCCGTCGAAAAGGTCATCGCGGTCAACCGACGTGACGACGACATGGGCAAGACCAAGTTCGGCCACGGCATGGGCGACGCGTCCCGGCTCGAACGCATCAAGCGTCTGCGGCTTGCCGGTGGCCACGTTGCAGAAGGTGCAGCCGCGGGTGCAGATCTCGCCCATGATCATCATGGTGGCGTGGCCCTGGCTCCAGCATTCGCCGACGTTCGGGCAACCGGCCTCCTCGCACACGGTCACCAGCTTTTTCTCTCGCAGGATGTCGCGGGTGCGCTTGTAGCCGTCCGAGGTCGGCGCCTTCACCCGGATCCAGTCCGGTTTCTTCGGCTGGGCGTTCGCCGGGCGATGCGCCTTTTCCGGGTGTCGTTCTTCGGGAAGCTTCAGATCGCGCACGGATGTCTCCCTGATCGCCGGGCTTCATTCCGAGATAGGCCCCTTTGATCGACAAGGCAACGCAGCACGCGCATGTCCTGCCGCCGCAGGCCCATGCAAGCGTTGCAAGGCCTGCCGTGCGCGACGGGCTTGAGCTTGATCAAGGTTGACGCTCGACGGGCGGCGTATCCGTGGTTAACCAGAGCGCACCATGATGACCACGACAGAGCTTGCCCTTGCGATCCTCGCCCTTCTGCTGACGCCGGGACCGACAAATTCGCTGATGCTGCTGGCCGGGGCCGAACGGGGCCTGGCCGGGGCTGCACGGCTGGTTCCGGTCGAGCTTGCCGGGTATCTGCTTGCCGTCGTGCCGTTGACCCTTGTCGGGCAGTCGGTTCTGGCAGCCCATCCCGACCTGGCGCTGGTCGTTGCGCTGTTGGCGGCGGGCTGGGTTGCCGCCTTGGCGGTCCGGCTTTGGCGGCTGCCTACGGCGGCGACGCCACGTTCCGTGGGGGCAAGGTCGCTTTTCGTGACGACCGCGCTCAATCCCAAGGCGCTGATCTTCGGGCTGGTGCTGTTGCCGTCGGCAGATCGGCTGGGCGTATCGCTTGCGATCTTCGTCGTGCTGGTCGTTGGCGTCGCATTTGTGTGGGCCGGCTTCGGGGCAGCGTTGCGGGGCAGTGGCGCACCAGCCCCGCGCGGCCTTTTCGTGCTGCGACGGGTGGCTTCGGTCTTTCTGGTAGCGATGTCGGTGCTTTTGATCCTGCGCGGGATCGGCAGCCCTCTGGTCTAGCGCCAGAACAGTGCGGATTTTGCCGAACGCCGGAATCGTGCTATCCAGTTCCGATTGATGCGGGAGGATTGGATGCGCGGTTTTTCGGCATTTCGGCTGTTGGTCGCGGGGCTGATCTGGCTGGTTCAGCCCCTGCCCGCCCTGGCCTTTGGCAGTTGCACCGATCCGAACTATGTCAAGACGCTGGAGGGGGCGACGCCCACCTCCGAGTGCGAGGTCAGGGCAGAGCTTTCGCTGGTCCACGGGCGGGGAACGTCGGCCGTGCGGGTGGTGTCCTTCACCAGCAGCGCCCATGACGAGGATGCCGCCTGGATCCAGCGGGTCGAGCGCAACCTTGCCGACATCGGCGCGGCCCTGCGGTCGATGGGGGCAATCGGCACCGATGACATCACCATCGTTCTGGTCGGCAAGGAAGCCGCCGAGGGCTATGAGGGCGACACCGGGATCATCGCCTCGGGTCCGCGCGACGGACGTGCGGAATGCGCGGTGGCGATCTACAAGCGCCCCGCCGGTTTCAGCGAGCGGCATTTCGACTTTCTTCTTGCCCACGAGGTTTTCCACTGTGCCCAGTTCGCCAGCTTTGCCGACACCGAAAGAGAGGGTGACGCATGGTGGATCGAAGGCTCGGCCGAGCATTTCGCCCATATGGCGGTGCCCGATTTCGGCGATCAGGGTTTTTACCCGGGCTTTGACGCCCGATCCACCACCGAGCCGTTGACCGCCATGTCGTATGAAAACGTCGTGTTCTTTCACT
>JAPLPF010000100.1 GCA_026400325.1 Rhodobacterales bacterium | reverse complement strand
TGGCGACGGGCATGGCCGGCGTTGATCGAGGTGGGGGCTATAAGGCCAACGTCGTGCGCAGGGCTATGTCCAACTGAGCGATGTGAGGAAAGTGCCCGATGACCTGATCGATCTCGGATTCGTGGATCGTCGCAAGATTGTCCGTCATGATCACCGAGTCCATTAACAGCCCCAGCCCGCTCCCAGGGCCGGCTTGCACGAGCAGCCGACTGGGATGTCCGGCGCGGGCCAGGTTGCTCGAGATCATCGCTACAATCACTTGCGGAAGCCCGGTATCCAACCTATCCGCCTGAACGATCAGCGCCGGACGCCGCTTCGAGGTCCGAAGGTTCGAATCCGGGAACAAGACCAGCACGATGTCACCGCGACGGCAGTTCATCGTATGCGGCCATTTCGGGGCGATCCCAATCCTCGGCAAACGTCGCCAGCCGGTGCCTCAGATCGGCGGCCAGAGACTCGTCGATGCCCCGCTTACGAAGATCCAATGGTTCGGTGGGGTCTACGAGAGTGACGATAACGCGGGAACCGTCCGCTCCGGCCAGCGGCGCCAGTAACTCCACCCTCCCGTTTCGATAGATGCCTTCGACAGATTCCACCATAGCGCTTCCATTATCACCCAGTCCGGCACGGCATTGGTGCTCGGTCGCTGGGTCTTTGTATCGAGCGCAATTTGACCATGGCGATTGGCCCAGAACGGGTTTTCTTTTCGGTATAGAAGATCTATATCAACGTTCTATAATTTGTGACAGAGCCTCCCTTAGAACTCGTCAAAGGAACACTCGACTTGCTGATCTTGCGGACTTTGGAGCTGCGTCCGATGCACGGCTCGGCGGTGGCGGAGCGGATTGCGCAGACTACGAAAGGCATGTTTCAGGTGAAGGCGGGGTCGCTTTTTCCCGCGCTGCATCGGCTGGAGCAAAAAGGCTGGATCGAGGGCGAGTGGCAGGAGTCGGCGGCGGGGCGCCGGGTCCGGACCTATGCACTGACCAAGAGCGGAAGGCGACAACTGGCGGTGGAACAGAAGACTTGGAGCCGGATCGTGAAGGCTATGACCGCGCTGCTGGAGTCGGCCTGAAATGCGCGTGAGGAGGTTCGTTGCCAATGTGTTTCGGCGGCGGCGGGCGGAGGAGGACCTCAACGCGGAACTGCGGGCCTATGTGGCAGAGGTGGCGGATCGGAAGATGGCGACGGGCATGGGTGCCGATGAGGCGCGGTAGCAGGCGTTGATCGAGATGGGGGGCATCGAGCGGGTTTAAGGAAGGGGTTCGGGATGTGTGGCTGGGGAATGGAATCCGGACAGTGGGGCAGGATGTTCGGTTTGCGTGCCGGTCGCTTCGGCGGGCGCCGGGTTTTACGGCGGTCGTGGTTGCGACGATGACGCTGGGGATTGGCTCGACGCTGACGATGTTCAGCTTGCTGAGCGCCCTGCTGTGGCGGCCGCTGCCGTATCCGGAGCCGGACCGGATGGTGATGATTCAGGTGGATGCGCGGGGGGGGTCGAACGCCGGGGCGACGCTGGGCGAGGTGTTCGATTTGAAGGATCGCGCGCGGTCTTTCGAGCAGGTTTCGATGATTGATACGGGCGAAGTGAAGGTGGCGTATTTGGGCGAATCGGGGCGGGTGGCGCAGGCGCGGGTTTCGGATGATTTTCTTCCTTTGTTGGGCGGCCGGTTGGCGATGGGGAGGGCGCTCTATTCGCGGGTGGAGGGGGCGACGGTGCGGATCGATGGGGTGCTCGGCCCGGGATTTCGGTAGTTTCTGCCGCCGTCGGTGAGCGTGGCG